>JAAOYK010000061.1 GCA_018221305.1 Candidatus Pacearchaeota archaeon | reverse complement strand
ATCCGGTGGCAGGCGTTTTATTTTCAGTTTAAGGTTTTTTTTCTTTCAAATGTTCTAGTATATTTGAGGGAACTTCAAATATTCCTCGATGTTTATAGAAATCCCATATCGAATATTCGTCCAATTCGTATATAGAAATAGGACCATTACTTTTGATTTCTTTCATCTGTTCAATTAATGTAGTTTTCCAACATGCATATTCTTCTTTATCTTTCCACCATCCAAAAACACCAAAAGCATAGACCCCAGATAGTGTGAAAACGTCTTGTACTGCAGGATTTTCCATTAATGATTCAATCTCCATTATTTCTTTGAATGTAGCGATATTTACATGTTCCATCTTTACAAACAGTAGTACTGGGAGGCCTATCTCTAATTTCGTATAATCAACATCGACCGTAAAGCGTTTGATTATGTTCTTCTTCTTGAGCGATGTTACATTATATGCGACCGCCTGTCTACTTATCTTAAGTTCCCTGGCGATTTCAGAGAAGCGTTTACTGGAGTCCTCAACTAAGGCATCAAGAACTTTTCTTTCAGTTTTACTTAATTTTTTCATAATATTTTTACCAAATGCCAATAATTTTAAAATTTTACATTAATTTTTTGTCAAAGGTCCATATAAATCTTGTCATTTGTTGAAGTTTATTTTACATTGTTATCATTATGGCAATTTTACATAAGAAGAAATGTTCGATGATGCCGTGCTAATATGTGTCACGGTTGAGAAATGTAGGAGCTGATTGGATTGAGGCGAACAGTAAAAAAAGTAATTGATGGCGACACCATTGTCGTCAATAGAAAAATTGGCGATACCAATAAGATTCGGTTAGCCAGAGTGAATGCCCCAGAGAGGGGTAAGTCAGGCGGACGAAAAGCAACAAACATTTTAAGAGGGCTCGTAGGTGGAAAATCTATTACATTAACACCTAAAGGTAGGAGTTATGATAGGGTTGTTGCTGAAGTCTGGGTTGGACGGAAAAGCGTAAACAAACGTATGAACGAGAAACTACGGAGGAAATAAGAATGTCATCGTTGAAAGGACTTGGAATCTTGGGTACAGGGACCATCGGCGTACTTACTTCAGGGCTACTTATTTCAAGCATGATGAGAACAGGCACAGAGACCATATTTGCTTCTTCAATTTTCATATTTGTAGCCGCTGGAGCTGTAGCATTAGTTCTGAAATCTCTACGCTAATATCAACATCTGTTGATTGAGAAATCATAAAATGGGAAAGAAGGGTGTAATTTGTGAGCTTACAAATTAAGATATATGATGTAAATCATGGGAATGCAATCCATGTGAAAACCCCAAACGATAAAGATGTAATGATCGATTGTGGAAGTAATTCTTCAACAGGATTTTCTCCGTCTAAGCATATTAGTGGGCAACAAAGATCAATAGACTATTTAATAGTGAGTCACCCCCACTGTGACCACATAAGTGACATAGAAAATTTTGTCGGATGTCATCATCCACAGATACTACAAAGGCCAGAAGTTAGTATTGAGGAAATATTAGAAGCAAATCAAAGTTATTGTGAAGACATAATTGAAACATATTATGAGTTTCAAAAGTCTTATAATTCACCTTTAGAAGAAGGTGAAAGTCCTAAAAATCCTGAATGGGGAGGAGGAGCTAAATTTATCAACTACAGTCTTGAAGGGGAAACAAATCTAAACAATGCAAGTAAGGTTTCATTCTTAAGCTATCTTAATTTTACAATATTATTTCCTGGCGATATTGAAGAATCCGGATGGAAAAAACTATTAGGTATGGGATATTTTAAAGAATGGCTTAAAAAAACAGATATTTTGGTTGCATCACATCATGGACGAGAATCGGGATACTGTAATGAAATTTTTGAGTATTTAAATCCATACTTAACGATAGTTTCTGATGGCCGATTTAGCGATACAAGTGCAACAAATCGTTATTCGGCTAAATCATTGGGTTGGAAGATTTGGAATAGTGATGGAGAGGGCATTGAACGGAAAGTTTTGACCACAAGATATGATGGAGATATAGATATCGGAGTTGGTAAAAAACAGAACGGAAAAACTTACATATCCGTGAGTATAACTTGAATAATTGAATAGGAGGATTAAAAATCGCTCAGACTGATTTTCTATTAAAAGAATATGAAGAATGCTTCAATCAGTTAAGGCATCATGACAACCGGCAGATGTCAATGATAAAATTCATGGTTGGAATTTCATCCTTAATTCCTACTTCTCTCTTAGCTATTTTCAAGTTGTCTGGAGGGGAGATCGGTCCATTTTATTGGTTGTTACAAGGCGTAGTTTTCCTTGTAACATTTTTTGCTTTATTAATCGTTTTTTTGTATTTAGTCCAAACAAGATTGTATTTTGTCTATCCTACTAGACAACTAAATGCAATAAGGAAATATTACTTAGAAAAGGATAAACAAGATTTTGAATACAACCAAATGTATACTAATTATAGGTTTTCCGCATTTAAATGGATGAGCACTCATACATTCATCATATTCGGAGTTTCTATTATCTCGACAGTTTTCTGGATTGGTGGGGTGTTGTCCTTAGCCACATATTTTGGAGTAGAATCGAAATGGGGGGTCTCATTGATTTCAGGTTTTATCTTACTTGTACTATCAAACTTTTTAGCTGGCCGATATTTAAAAAACAAAAGTAGATTGGCTGCAGATGATGCAGTCCATGGTAGTAAATAACCATTTTTCAGATTTTCGAAGATATTTCAATGAGTGGGCCCAGTCTAACTATTGCCACACCACCGCCTCACCGCCTCATATCTATTGGAACATAAATAAGGTGTGAGGGTTATGCTAGGAGTCCAACGCTTGCCACCGACGTTTAACTCTGAGTAAAGTCTCTACAGTAATGAGTCAAACATCAAAGAAAGGCGTTTTTGTATAGCAGACGTATAGCTAATAATGCAAATATATATCACAAAATTTTAATAATAAATGAGTATTTACGATTATTTAATGCCTGATTGGTTAGATATGTTTATAGGTCTTATTACTTCAAAAAAAAGACAATTTATAAGTTTGGGTATTGGATTACTAGCAATTTTCCTAGGTGTGCTCTATGAAAATAAGATTGAATGGCTTTTAATATTAGCTGTAGTTTGTTTTTTCATTGCATATCTTATCGAAAAAAACGAAAAATACTCAAAAAGAACAAAGTTTTATTTCAAATCTAAGAAATTTTCTAAAGAAGCTGAAAATATATTTATCAAAGCAAAAAATGAGGGGGGTCATATATTCTCGACACATGTTAGGCCAAAAACGGATTCGGTTGACAAGGACCATGCAGTTAAACATCTTAGTCAAACAGATAATACGGTCTTTTTTGACAGACTTATTTTTCTCGAGGATAGAGAAGAAGAGAAAAAGTTTATTAAAGGGACATTGAAGGGTTTTGATAAAAATGTTACTAGTAAGGTACATTATATCAAAGACACACTTATTTTGCCCCTTATAACATGGAGGGTTATTCCAAGAGTCAATTTTATTTTATATAATCTCGGAAATGAATATATTTCATTATTGGGCTTTGGAAAGTTAATAACTGCAGATGAGGATAATAATGAAAATAAAGAAAAAAGTAAAAAAACTGATGAGGATGAACTTAATTTTGGTATAAAAACATGTGATAAAAGAGTTTTTGATCTTCTGAAATCTTACTTTATCAATCTAACCAGTAATGAGAACCATGTTGGCACTATCTCGGAAATTGGGAAAATTAAAGATGATGATGACTTATTTCTTCCTCCAAAAGTTCAAGCAATTTTATCAAAATTGCAAATTTTTGGGGATAATTGTAGTGACATTTTACACATTGGCATATTTGGAAAATTAGCAATTAGATTAAATGGTTTACAAAAAGTAGGTAATTGGGAGGACCACGATTCCGACATCGATATTATGGTAATTGTCAAGGGTGGTTCCGTCAAGATAACTGAAGAAGAGATTAATAAAAAGTTTAATAATAAAAATACTAACGTTGTTTGGGGCCATGATGAAGATTACTTTTATTTTTATAGAACAGAGGATAAAATAACTCTTGATTTCCAAATAAAACCGAAGGGTAATAAGTATTATGAAGATAATTCTTTATTAGGAACATCAATTTTTGCAAATTATTATACTCTATATTCATCGGATGAACCATTTCTTCATAATTTAATTGAATTACCACATGGAATTAGTGAACAAAAAAGGTTTGAATTGTTAGTAACTGACAAAAAGGGATTAAATGAGTTTAAACTGAAATATAAAGAACATTCAACTTCAGTGGATCCTCGTAGAATAATATCTCTCACATTAAAAAATCTTTATTGGGGGTTTACTGGCACAAGACCCCCATATGAAGAGATTTCAAAAGAATTTCTTAAGGATCGTTGGGGTGAGATATTTCCCAAGACTGATTATAAGCGAACCATGGCTATTTTAGAAATGAAAAAAGAAAAACTGGACAAAGAAACAAATCTATATGAATTTGTTAATAATCTACTCGATGACGCTATTAATTATTCAAATTCGAAGAATGCTCAATAACGAAGATTCGGCATCAGTTTCTACAATTATGTATTTAGTAGGTGGATCGTATTTTTTTTTCACTCTAAACAATAGGGCATTAGTATTCACCTCACACAATCCTCCCTCCCCTAATACGAGAAGTAATAACTACCTTACCCAGAGTAATAGATTATTTTAGCTTTGAAATTTATTCTGTGATTATTAAGAATCGTTGATGTAAGGATTAAAAAACTCAATTGGAAATAATTTAGGATTCTCAATTTCAATCTTTATATTTTCATATTCTTTTCCGATAGCATTACGTATATGTGGTATTTTAAAAGGGTCTATCCCTATGGCCTTACATGCGACATAATCTAAACTTTCAACTGAATTGGAATAAATTAGGAAATTGCCTTTTTTTATTGCTCCGTTTTTTGGCCCGTTTCCATCCATATAGTAGCTACAATCTAAAAGATTCAATTTTGGCTTGATTGAGTTCCTAATATCAATAAGAACTTCATCGATTGCCGAATGAAATTTGCTCTTTTCTTTAGTTTGTATGAAACCAAACAGATTCTTAATACCTATTGATACCTTTGTTAGATCATGCGATTTTAATATTGGAATATTAATGATATGTGTATTATCTGGAATTTTTGGTATCTGGATCTTACCATAAGAACTCACAATCTCCAAACTGTCCAATTCCGATAAATTAACTGTATCGCAACTAATATTCAAATTATCGAATATTTCATCTATATCCCTCCATTCTGATTCTGATTCACAAATTTTAACTCTTGGAGTTATTGTTTTTAATTCGTTTACCACGAATTCTAATAACTCAAGATTTGTGGTTACTCCTTTTTTT
>JAAOYK010000060.1 GCA_018221305.1 Candidatus Pacearchaeota archaeon | reverse complement strand
GATTAATCTTAGACTCATAGCCCTAAAAATAGAAAGTAAATTGTGCATATTTAGTAGCTTTGAGATGTTTCGCAAATTCTCACTTAACAACGCATTCACATTTGGAACAATAGGTTTTATCATTCTACTCCTCTTAGTTTTGAATAATCCCTTTTATTTTTTTTATAAATATATCAACATCAAATTTCTTAGCTTGTTTTAAACAGACTGCTATATATTTTTCAGGAGTTTTTCCTATTGTGTTTATTGCTTCAATCAGTTTTTCTTCATCAATATCATCAATAAGTTTTCCTGTTACCTCATCAATAATTGTCTCACTATAGCCACCTTCATTAGGAGCAATAACTGGTTTTCCAGATGCCATTGCTTCTACAACTGTCATGCCAAAGCCTTCGATTTTTGATGTGGTAATAAGACCCTTACAGCGAGAATACATTTGGCTTAATTTAGTTCTATCTGATATAGGGCCTATGAACCTTACATTTGGAGGTGAAGTCATTTTAAGTCTTTTTGAATAATTCTTAAATTCGTAAGACGCTGAACCTACAAATATAAGATTCTCATTAGGTACTTTCTTAAAAGCTTCTATGAGCAATTCTATATTTTTGCATGGATCAATCCTAGATACTGAAAGCCAGTAATTTTTGGGTTTTTGCCACCTAAATCTATTAGTATCAATAGGAGAATAAACTACATCACTACCCCTACCATAATATTTTTGCACCTTTTTTTTTACCCCTCTACTCGCTGAAATTATTTTATTTATTTTTTTTACTGCACGCTTATCAAACCCAATTTGAATAGATTTCAACGGTTGCTTCAGGATATTAGTGATCCCTTTTTTAATATACCTCAAATTATAGAGGCCCATTTGCGGGTTAAAACAATACCATAAATTATGATTATTATCTTTAGCAGCATATATTGAATTCGAGCCTCCAAAGATGTAATAATCAAAGCCCTGGAGTTTAGCAAATTGGAACCTGAATTGGGTAAAGAACTGTTTAATGTGCCTTAAATTAGGAACTTTACCAATAGACCTTATGTCAATATCCTTGAATCCTAGTTCATGGATCAATTTCCTAGATATGTTTGTGGTGAATATTACAGCATTAATTTCTTTAGCTAAATATAGTAAAGTTATCTCTGCACCACCGATTTCATCAAAATAATCATGCAGTATTGCTATTTTCATTTATCTCCCTTTTAATTTTATTGACAAATTGTTGAGTATCAAATATTTTTGCCTGATTTATACAGCTATTTTTAAAGGATTCTGGCTTTCTTCCAATTAATTTTATATTCCTTATTAGTTTTTCCTCATCAATATCATCAATAAGTTTTCCTGTTACTTCATCAATAATTGTCTCCCTATAGCCACCTTCATTAGGAGCAATGACTGGTTTTCCAGATGCCATCGCTTCTACAACCGTCATGCCAAAATCCTCATCCTTTGAGGTTGTGATGAATCCCTTACAGTTTGCATACAATTCGACAAGTTTTGGGAAGTCAACCCAATATAGTAAAGTTACATTTTTTGGTTTGATCCTGTTAATATAATCAGCATAGGCTTTGAAGTGCCTTGATTGCTCATAGCTTCCCACAACAATCAGCTTTTCATTAGGCATTTTTGAAAATGCTTTCATTTGCATCTCCACCCTTTTATGTGTAATCAACCTGTTTACGCTTAACCAATAATCCCCATTTTTTTTATAATAAAATTCTCCAGTTTCAATAGGCGGATTAATTACAACTGCATCCCTATTTAGATATTTCTTGATTCTTTTTTGAGTATTGATTGAATTACAGATTACATTATCTACCTGATTCACATATTTCTTATTTAAATACCGATTATATTTTACCCAAACATCAAAAATTTGCCTAGCAAGATATGGGACATTATTCTTCCTGGTATATTCATACAAGTCCCATATCTCTCTTATCGGAGAATGAACATACCATAAGTTTGGCTTATTTAAAACCGCACCACCCATAGCCCAGTCACCATCAATTATGTAATAATCATATTCTTTTTTCAGATTGAGATTTCTAAACCTCCAAAGAGCCGTCTGCTGCTTAAAAGGAGCATTTATTGGAATCTTACCTATGGATTTAACTTTAATATTAAATCCCAACTTTTTGATTGCGTTCCTATTTACGTTTGTTGAATAAAAATCTGCTTTCAGTTCTCTAGCTAATGTCAGTCCAACTCTTTCTGCCCCACCCATATTATCCATATAGTTATGGAATATTGCGATTTTCATCTTATGTTATGTAATAATTTACATCAAATATTATTATCTTTAATATAAAATAACCTACCGATAACAAAATCGTTATTATAGCTAACAGATAATTGTATTTCCTATTTGATTCTGCATAGTACAAGATAGAGAATAAATATACTGGCATAGCATGCCTGCCGATAATATCAATTGTTCTATAAGGTAATAGGGGAAATATGAATTGAAAGAATATCTGAAAAAACAAATTATATCCATAGAATGCATACTTCTTGATATCAAAAAACTGGATAAATGTAAAAATCATTACAGGCAAGGGGAGTAAATTCCAAAAAATGTCTTTTACTGGCTGTTCAAAATTAAAGAATACTAAGTACTTAATAAATCCCATAAAAGGAACCGTAACATTACTGTAATTCTTAACTAAAACTATATCGCCTATTAAAGAGGACACATACACACTCCAGACTAAAAAAGGTAAAAAGGACAAAGATAAAATCGCGACACTTTTTATCTCTTTTTTGAATAAAAAATAAAGCAAAATTGGCAAGATCACAAATGTTGATGATTCTTTTGTGAGTAAAGCTAGTGAAAAAAAAAGAGTAGCAAGATAAATCCTTTTGCGATCCAAATAAAACACTGAACTTATCACAAATAAAAACATCAAAGGCGAGGGCAAATCCCTAATAGCAGTTATGAGATAACCGACATTAAACGCCCATAAATAAGCCAGATTTAAATTTGCATTGTACTTTTTAAGCAGCAATATTACCAAATAAGTGCTAATCACTATTGAAAGATAATTTATCAAAAACAACGTCCAGGGAATAAGATTAGTATTTCCAACTGCAAACACATTTGCAACTAAAGGATAAAGAATCCTCTGTAATTTGATCTTTGGGAGGGATAATTTCACTTTCTCTAATGAAGGATCCAATGACATCATGTAATAAGAGTGACTAGAAGCACCTTCACTATCAATTTGAACTACTAGATTAGAAGGTAGGATGCTATTATATCTATTGATATGCTTACCTGATAATTCAATGGTAGCACTCGGATTAAAATCAAATTTTGCCATAAATAGCAGAATATAAATCAGATAGAATATGCCTACTATAATGATTATCTTGTATTCTTTTTTCATCTTTTCTCAACTAGCCTATATTTTTTTTACGTATGCACCTATGGCTTATACTTATTTGAGGCATGGCAAGATTACAGATAATTTTAGATTCATGATTAAGAGTATTCATCTAAAACTTATAAGTTTATCCCTTAAGGGTCCTAATAGTTTCTAGGTCAGATTTAATTGGTTAGTAATATTTTTCTTGTTTGTACCTTATAACTGTGCTTTGACACTTTTTCTTATCTCTTTTTTCATTTCATTAACAAACCCCCCAACAGAAAAAAATACCAAGTAGAAATTGATTTATCACAAAGAAACATAGGAAATCAATTAAGATACGCTAACACAATAAGAGCAAAAAAAGTCATATTCTTATGAGAAGACGAGATCAAAAGCAATTTATTGACCACAAAAGACATGAACACTAGAGAACAAGAGAAAATAAAACTAGAATCTATTATAAAATAATTTCTTAAACAAGGGTGAAAACAATAATTGGATCATAATTTACACGCCATCCATTACACCTGATTTCTGTGTAAATGTTTACTTCATCTTCCAAATCCAGCTCTTCCACTAATAAATAACCACTAATTTCAGATAGTACCTGGAAGGGAATTTCATTATCATTTACAAAAAGTTGAGTCATATCACAAGTCCAATAGCTCAACACTTGATCAATTAACAATCTTTCTTTGTTTTCAGGATTTTTCAGCAAGGCTTGACAATGAAAAGTATTGTCTTTAACTAGCATACATTTACCTTGAGGATGACCATCGTCATCTGGTCTAAACATTATAAATTTCTTAGATAGCACAAGGCTACGAGAATCTGTAGCAAGGTCAATCGGAACAACATAGTTTAGATCATCAAGATCAAGTAAGCTATAACCAGCTGGAAAGATGATACCTACGCCATCTACTGCCAATTCTTCTTCAAACCTGCCACTATTAAGCATCTTTCTAATAACCCAGCCAAAGGGTTCAAAGTTTACGTAACCGTCGCCGTTTTGATCTAATATCAGACTAGAATAAAAAGATGAATTTTTGGAATTTTTTACCTGTTCAGCAACATGTACAAATTCCCCTATACTCATGGCATGAGGGTCAATTGGAAACTTTTCATTATTTGATAATCTTGTATAAGTTAACATAAAAGACGATACTGCAAAAATTATAACAAAAAGTATTATTAACAAATAAATTCCTT
>JAAOYK010000002.1 GCA_018221305.1 Candidatus Pacearchaeota archaeon | reverse complement strand
GTACCAGAATTTTCAATTCTTATTGCAAGCTTGACAATGATAAGCGCTGTTGCAATATTTTTTGTTGTAAGACGAAAATAATTCTGTTATATATTAATAATTGTAATAATCTTTTTAAACTAAATAAAACCAAAAACAATATGAAAAAATTTATTTTATTTACACTTTTTATTACAATCATTCTCTCAGGCTTGATTGTAAATGTTGATGCTACAATAATAAAATATCCAAAAGTTACAATGATTGGTGGAGACGTTTTTGACGCTTCTACTAATGAAAGAGTTGCTAACGCCGACATCATAGTGGAATGTTATCGAGGAAACGAAGTTAACATAAAAAAGACTAAAAGTTTTACAAATGGTAAATATATTGTTACGTTTACTCAAGATAGTGTGACTGGATGTTTTGACGGAGACACTATAAAGGTGTCAGCAATAAAAGGCGACCTTTTTGGAGAGGAAATGGGCATTGTTGACAAAGAATATCTAGATAACCTTGATATTGGGATTGTTAATGTTCCAATGGTTCCAGAATTTTCAGTACTTATTGCAAGTTTAACAATTCTAAGCGCTGTTGCAATATTTTTTGTTGTAAGACGAAAATAGTTTGAAAAACATATTGGTGATCATTTAAAACTAAATAATACCAAAAAAATATGAAAAAATTTCCCTTTTACACAATTTTAATGTTTACTTTCTTATTCATGATAAGTAGTACTTTAGCAATGGTCGTGCAAGAGCCTGAAACAGCTGTTTGTGGGTGGATATATGATGCGTACACTCTTGAAGATATAACAGGTGCTGATGTTGTTGTTGAATGTATTCATGATGATCAACAAAATGTTATTGAAACAAAAACTATTGAATGGGGAGAATACTGTGTTACTTATGATTCCACACAATGCGGGTTCGGAGACACTGTTTTTGTTAATGCTACTAAAGGTGACATGTATGGAAGTGATGTTGGAGAAATCAACGAAACTGACGAATATATGGACGGAAACATGATGGTGCGGATAAATTTTGGAATTGTTGATGTTCCGATGGTTCCAGAGTTTGGATTAATTATTGCAGGATTAACATTAATTAGTAGTATTTGTATATTTTTTGTTATAAGACGAAGATAAAAATTAAGACCAATTCTTTACAAACTTTCTGTATAATTTTGTAATCTTTGGCTTCATTACTTTGTTCCAATTATTAACAGAATCGTCAATAAACTCTTTTTCTTCTTTTTTGTTCTTTGTTACGCCAATAAGCGCGTTTTGACGAAGTGACTTCATTATTACCTTTATTAGGTCATGTGCATCTTTTCTATCCTGATCATCACAATTTTTTACTTCTGCTAAAAGTACAGGATTATGCGGGTTTGGAGAAACAATGTCTTGCATGGTTCCTAGCCAAGAAACATAAGTGTTACCGATACGATGACTTAATTGACGCGAGAAACGGTCACTTACAAAACCTACTTCCAAAATAAAGTCAGTTATGAAAAAAATGCTATCTAATTCTTTAAAAGTTGCCTTAAAACCTAAATCTTTTTTTGTTTCGTCAAACTTTTGTTCTAATTCAAGTATTAATTTTTCTTTATCCATTTTTGTTTATTTTAAGGCTTAATCTCTTACCAAATTCCAGGTAAAGAAGCTTATAAAACTAACGATCCAACAAAACACGCCAAAATTGTCTTCCCTAGGCCATGGGGAGTAATGAGTAAGGCGCCAGGATAAACTTTGAGGATGAAACCAGGCATTACCAACAATGTATATACCGCCAAGTGTTGCGAACAAAAATATTGTAAAAAGTGTTCGTTCAAAAAATTTTCTATTAAATTTCATTAAAATACTAATCAAGCTTCTTTTTTATAACTTTTGAAACTTATTTTATCTTGTTTAAAAAATCAACAATTTTTTGTTTATACGAATTGTCACTAGTTTCTTTTGCATCAATATCTAATGTTGCTAAAGGTTTGTTTGACAACTTTTCCATAGGTTTAAACGGAGACCCTAGGCCGCCTTTTGTACAAAAAAATGCTACGCGTCTAAACTTTTCATTTTTTAGAAAAGTTCTAATCGGGCTACTCACCCCTCCAGGCCATTTTGGGGTTCCAATAATTACTAAATCATAATTAGTCGGCATTTTATAATGTTTAATTTTTGGCGATCTATGAAACATTCCTGAAAGAAAAGCTTTTAGAAAACCGACTCCGCCATGATAATTTGTTAAAGGTGTTATTTCAGAAAGTTCTGCGCCTAATTGTTTACTAATAATGCGTGCAACCTTTTTCGTATTACCAGTACGTGAATAAAATACTACTAAAATCTTTTTTTGTTTTACCATTTTCTTGCCTCTTTTTTACACGTTTATACAGAAATGTTACTATATAAATGTTATTTCTGGTCTGACCCAATTATTGCCATTATCCCGCCTAAAACAGAAAATAAGTCTGGTCCAGAAAAAATTCCAAGAATCAAAGCTATTACTCCGCCTTTAAGGACTGTATGAGACCTTTTCATGAGTCTTGCTGCGTAAAGTTTTACAATCCCAAGAATTATTACTACAAGAAAAATTATCAGAAAAATTGTCATTGTGCCATCCTTAGGACTCAGGGCTTCTGATGTAGCAGTTATAATGATTAGAATAGCCAGCGCTACAATAAAAGTAAATATGCCACCTATTGTTGTTAATATAAATCCAGGTTTTGATGAAGCCATTGTGTTATATATATACACAGATATATATTTTATAAAGCTAACTAAGCAGGATATCTTTATAAAGATTAATTGCATAATTAGTTCATGAACATTAAAAGATATTGGGCACAAAGAGCATTAGCTACTGGCATTGGTTTAGTAATAGTAGGCCCTGTATTTGCGTTCAAATTTGGACAAAAATCTGCAGGATACGGATTAGCAGCTTTTGGGTGTATACTTCTTCTTATTGGAATTTTTCTATCAAAGAAGAAATAAGTATAATCTTTAAAAACCCTTAATTGGTTTATTTTTTATGAATCTTATCAATAAATTCTTACGTGATAAAAAATTAAGATCTATCACTGCATTAGAAGATTTTGTGCGCATTGCGCGGTCACAAGAAGTCTCATTAGAAGAATCTGAAGAAAATATTCACAAAAATCTTTTAGAGTTTAGACTTAATGGAGATCATGCATGTAATGGTTTACTTATAACAACTGATGGTTATTTTCTTACAGCTGGACATTGTGCAGAAGAGAGTGAAAATCATAGTTACAAAAAATATTTTGCGACTTTACCTAACAATAAAAAATCACGTATAAAACATATCTGCGCTGTTGCTAAAAGAGATGACCTTGCTCTTGGAAAACTGTCAATAAATTCAAAGCCAGAAGCAATAAGGTATCGTATTGAAGAAACAAATGATTTGAATCATAAACCTATTGCAGCATTATCACGCTGGGACAAAGAACTTGTTAAAAAGTATGGACTTGTTACAAGCAGCTGGAACCTTAGAGGTGTTCATCCAGGACAGATTTATAAGGGTGAACCAACAAATTATAAGAACCATTTTTTGACAAATCTTTCATGCATAGGTGGAGACTCTGGCGGAGTCATTGTTGATCATGAAAGAAATCTTATGGGCTTAGTATCAATTGTAAGGGTAATTTGTAAAAAGGATAAAAGTGAAAAAGGTGACTTTTACACTCAAGGTGCTAAATTTGGAAAAGCATTAGAATTAACAGAATTTTATATAAAAACGCTCAAAAGTAGGCTTGAGCAAATATAAACTTAAAAACGTTGAAATAGTATAATTTTTATGAATCTTTTTAAAAAGTTTTTATGGAAAGAAGAGTTACAATCTATTACTGCATTAGAAGATTTTGTTAATATCTGTAGGACAGAAAATGTTGACAGGTATGAAGCAGAAATGAATGCTTATAACAATTTGATGGAATTTACTAGCCCTTGTCGTTATGGTGGCATAGATCACATTTTTAATGGATTATTAATTACAACAAATGGATATTATATAACTTCAAAACATTGTATTGAGGATGAGGCTTATAATGATGCAAATTTTGAAACTGATAAAAGTTTTATGACAGAAAAGATTTGTGCAATTTCAAAAAAAGATGATTTAGCTTTAGCTAAAATGGATTTGAAAAAGAGAGTAGAAAGTAAAGGAAAGCCAAGAGCTATCAGGTACGCTATTGAAACAGGCCCAGACCTTGGAAACAGGCCAATCACAGCATTATCAAGAAGATCTTTAGGAATTGTAAAACGTTTTGGGACAATTACTGGAAATTATAATTTTTTAGGAGGCATGCCAGAACCATCAGAATTATCAATCCAAGCAACAGAGCAAGCATCAGAACCTAAACAGAAATCTGGGCTTTATAATCATTTTACAACAAGTTTGGGCTGCATTCCAGGAGATTCTGGTGGAATCATTCTTGATGCTGATATGAAAATAATGGGCGTGGTAAGTAATGCTGTTGTTGGACAAAACTATACACAAGCAGCAAAGTTTACCAAAGCATTAGATTTAATAGAATTTTATATTAAAACCCTATCTTTCAGGGTTAATCCGAAATAAGCAGAGTCAAGTAAAAGCTTTAAAAACTGCAAAAATGTAGCATTTTTATGAATCTTTTTAAAAAGTTTATAAGCAATAAAGGCTTTAGTCAATTAATAATAAAAACAGTCATATTTCTGGTTTTGTTTGTTATTATCTCATTTGTGATAGGGCAACGAATCGTAGCGTCGTCTTTATTGATGGATTTTTATATTTACATTTATGGAGGAATGGGCAAAATATTATTATTTTCAATATTTGGGTTCATACTACTATACCGAAAAAGATTGTTCAAAGTTAATGAGTACAACTTTAGAAAGAAAAACATTATCCTGTTAATTATTAGCTTTTGCCTGACTGCTGCGTTTTATTTAGTAGAACTACGCATACAAACAATACCTGCTACACTTATCAACATCATCGGGATTCATGCATTATTTTTGTTAATATTTATCTTTTTAGGATTAGCAATTTTTGGGTACAGTTTTTTCAAAGACTTTTATAAAGAATTCAAACGCGAGCTCACATACTTTTTAATCTTTGGAGTTATTGTTTATTTTTTAATGGAACAAGTCTGGAAATTGTGGCCATATTTTGCATTAATAGTTACAAAGTCTGTACATTTTTTGCTTGACCTACTTCCAGCAAAGGTTATACTTCTTAACTCTAACACGTTACAGTTTGGAACTTTTGCAGCTAAAATTGCTGAAGCATGCAGCGGGACATATTCAATATTTTTGTTTACTGCTCTTTACTTATTTATTCTTCTTCTTGACTGGAAAAAGTTTAACAAACTTCGAGCTATTCTTATCTTTGTCCCGGCAGTGATAGGTGCTTTCCTGGTAAACATATTCAGAGTGTTTGTATTAATGGTTGTTGGAAATTATATCTCAAGAGAAGCTGCACTTGGCCTATATCATAGTTATACTGGAATGATATTTTTTCTGATATATTTTGCACTTTTCTGGGTTCTAACATATAAGTGGCTTGAGAAGCCTGAGTATAGAAAACACAGAAAACGGTTAAGTAGGGTACGATTAAAATATCGAAAGATCATGAGTGATTCTCTTTACAGAAATAGTATATACCTAATGCTAAACACATTAATCATAACCGGTCTTGGCTTTTTTTTCTGGATGATTAACACTCGCCTTTTCTCAGCGCAAGACGTGGGTCTTGCTACAACATTAATATCAATTATGGGACTAATAACAGGACTCAGCGTTCTTGGGTTTAACATAGGCCTGATCAGATACCTTCCAAACGCTAAAGATAAAAACAAGAAAATTAATACGTGCATGACATTATCTGCTATCGCCGCAATAATCATAACATCATTATTTTTAATGGGGATAAGCATATTCTCGCCAAAATTACTTTTCATAAAAGAAAACATATTCTTCGCGTTTGGATTTATTTTCTTTATGGTTGTGTCTGTGATGAATATGAATCATGAAAGCATATTTGTCGCCTATAGATCAACTAAACATATACTTACAAAAAATGTTATATTTTCTATCCTAAAACTAGTACTACCTTTTGGGTTCGTTTTTTTGGGAGCTTATGGGATCTTTGCCTCTTGGATGATTGCATTAACTGTTGCTACTCTTTTTTCAACATTGATTCTTATATTTTATTTTAATTATAAACCACAATTTAAATTTCACGATTCAATAATTAAAAAGATTGGAAAGTATAGTTTTGGGAATTATATTGCTGGATTTATTGGAGGGCTACCAACCCTGCTCCTTCCGTTAGTTATCCTCAGTAAACTAAATCCAGAGGTTGTTGCCTATTATTATATTTCAATGATGTTTGCTGCAATACTTTTTATCATCCCACAAGCAACATCAAAATCGCTCTTTGCTGAAGGAAGTTATAACGAAAAGGGTATTAGAAAACAAGTCAAAAAATCATTAAAAATTATTTCACTCCTATTAATTCCTGCAATTATTATTTTACTTATCTTTGGTAAATATGCACTACTTCTTTTTGGTAAAAACTATTCATTAGAAGGATTTAGATTCCTTCAACTGATTACCATAAGTTCGATATTTATAAGTATCAATAGCATATACAACAGTATCTTTCGTGTTCGGGGGAAGATCTATATAATAAATATCACGAGCATAATTAGAGTTATAGCAATAATAAGCCTCAGTTCCATACTTATGATTAGATTCAGCCTCCTAGGAGTTGGTCTTGGTTGGATTATAGGGGTATTTATCGCAAGTATTGTTTACTCAATATTTTTTATAAGAGAATTTAGGTAATTTCGCAGACAGTATAAAGAAATTTTCCACTTTTTGAGGGACTAATAGATTTTACAAACTCGAATTTAACCTCACATTTATTTCCCATTATTTTTTTAACTGATTTTTCTATTTTTTCTAAATCTGTCTTAGGGGCATCCTTTTCTAGGACAATCCTATAAATAATTAAGTTATACCTTTTCTGAATTATTTGATACTTCTTAATCCAATCTAAATAGTATAATAATTGCCTAAAATAGCCTGCAAAAACTAAGGAGTCATCCTTCTTTTTGAAATGCTCTGTTGTCCTTCCAATTACTGATTTAATGGTATATATCCCTCTTCCACACTTACATTTAGGCGTATTTGCTACTACAGCCATATCACCAATCTTGTAACGTATTAGAGGCATTATATGATTATGAAATGTAGTTATGTATATTTCTCCAACCTCTCCAGACTTACAAGGGACCATATTTTTATTCAAAATTTCCACATAATGATTAAATATATTTAAATGTAAATTATTTGAAACTTCGCAGTTACATGCTATCCCTCCAACTTCCCTTGAGCCATACCTATTAAAAATTTTGCATTTAAAAGTAGACTCAATAAGATTCCTCATGTCTTCAGAGAGGGTGCCTGCAGAGCTAATAATACTTTGTGGAGAATATACTTTTAATTTATTTTTATGTGTAAATTTAGCTAATTCATATATTGACTGCGCATAAGCCTCTATAATTTTTGGCCTATATTTATTAATGCTTTTAATATATTTCATCATATTTTTTTCAGACATCTCAAAAGAATTTAAGAACAATGTTCTTTGAATAAATTTATTATAGAATTTATCAATACCAGAGGACCCCTTTAGTATATCATCTTGAGAGCCCCATAATTTAATTAATCTTTCACCTTCTCGCCTACCAGCCCAATTATAAAAAAACTCCCGGATAGCGTTATTATGTGCTAAATATTCATTATCTTGCAAAAATATCGCCGGTTCACCAGTACTACCACCAGAGGTATTTCTAAAATAAGTTCCACTAAAATTCTTAGCCCTTAAATTTTTAAATTCTTTTTTAAGTATATTTTTTGTTAGTATAGGAAACTTATTTATTTCTTCAAAAACGTTTTCTTTAGTCAACTGGATCTTTTTTCTCCGAGCAACATTAGTATAATAAGGAACGTTCTTGATGGAATAATCTAAAATATTAAATAAAAAATCCCGTTGTAATTGTTTGCATTCATTTAAAGACTTATATTCTAAATTTCTCATTAATGATATTGCGCGGGACATTTGTTTAGATTTAAACCTTCTAAATAATCTTAACAAACTAACCCTCATTTTTTAATAGCTCCCTTAAAAACTTCTAAATATTTTTTACTAATTTTGTCAAGAGAATATGCTTCAGCCTTTATCCTAGCATTTTTTTCTAACATTTTTCTTCTCCCTTTATTTTTCATTAAATTTATGACTGCCTTTTTTAAAGCATCCTTATTTCTAGCGGGAATAATTATCCCATCTTTTCCATCCTCAATATATCCGGAAAATCCTTGTGAAGTACAGATTAAGGACCTCCCACAAGAAGTAGCCTCTAAACCAACGTTACTAAAACCCTCACGATAGGAAGGGAAAACACAAAATGTAGCCTGATTGTATAATACAGCCAGATCTTTCTTCGTCTTAAAACCTAAGTCCACAGTATTCGGTAAATTAATTAGATAATTTAAAGGGCCTTCGCCTACAAACCAAAAATCATACTGCGGCAACTGACTCGCCACAGCCAGAATTTCATTTATACCCTTAATGCCTATATATCTCCCAACAAAAAGGATTACGTTCTTCTTCTGTTTAACCCCCTCAAGACACTTAAAAAAATCTAGATTTACCCCATTAGGAATAACATTTACCTTGAAATGATACTTTCGTGGAATAAGGCCTAATTGATCATTAGAAAGAGCCACTAAAATTTTTGCACTTTTCATAGATAATCTAGTATTTTTTGCTAAGTATTTTTCTAGAATATTCTTCTTAGGCTTATCCAACGTTTCGAGCTCAGTTCCAGCAAATCTTAAAATCAACGGCGGAGGATGTCTAATCCAATTAGAAATTGCCATAGCATTCTGTAAGCAAATTTGTAATAAATCTAAGTTGTCTTTTTTTAGATGTTTCGAAAGCTTTCTAGAAAAATTTAAAGTGCTCAAAAAAACTTTAGCTTTTCCAGAACTCGGAAATTTCCCTAAATTAACAACGTCTATACTGGGAAGTGCTTTAAATTTATCAAAGATTTCATCATTTATATAAACTATAATTTTTATACCCTTATTCTGAGCGATGGAATTTATCAGTTCAAAAGTTGCATTTTCTGCTCCACCACCTCCATGAGATATTAATAAAAATCCTACTTTCATCTGAAAATTTCAGAACCTCCATTGTTATATACCTTATTCCGATTATCTTCTAAGAAACGATTTGGGAAGTTAAAGGTCAATACGTTCCCTTGGTAAGACTTATGTGTTATGCCTTTATTCTTATTTGTCTTTCCAGAATAGATATAGGAATTTTCTGAGAAAGTTTTAGGTAGAACATTATAATTTATCCGACCCTGCATTATTAGTTTTCGGGGGTCCAATATTTTATTTAGTTCATATTTATCTGCAGAAATGTACGTATACTTAAACTCAAGGTCTAGTAGCCAAGATCCAGATAGAGATTCTGATACATGAGTATAGTGCCGATCGTACTCTACACCAAGGTTATTTAATCTGCTTTCAACCCCCGAACCGCCAAGGACTTGATCAGTAATACCCGAAAAAAGTAAGAATTGTATTATCAATATCATGGCCATGCAGATACAAACCCTCTCATATTTTCTATATAAAGGGGTAATAGCTATTAATACGGTTGGACTAAGTAAAAATAGAAGTTGGAAATAAGTTCTTTCGAGATCATACGTTATTGAAACAAAAGGTAAAATTATTAACAGGACTAAAACTATGAAACTACTAATCGTTAAAGTTCGTACCCTTCTTGAATTCTCATCTCTTAGTAAAAAGGACCAGAGAACTACTCCAGGTAAAATCATTAATCTTATAAGAAGTTTAAAAATTCTTCTAAAAAGAAGAATAAAATTATTCCACTTATAGGTTAACCTCTTCTCTGTTCCAGGTGAAGATTTCCAGTAAATATTGTAATTAAATGCACTTGGGTTAACTCCAGGTGTTACATTAACTTGATTTGCATACTCCCTAAGTATTTCTGTAGCACCCCCAGAATCAAAGAAGTTAAAGTGGTCTAAAATCCCATGACCTTCTGCCTGCACATCTTCCTTAAACATGTCGCCCAGATTTGTGAGACTTTCCTTAGAAAAAGAAACAAATCCCTTTGAAAGATTTGTTAATTGGGAATACCATAAAAAGCAAAATATTAAAAGAATGATTAAACTAGAAATTTTTATGAATCTAACGGTTTCTTTCCTCTTTTTCAAAAATAAAAATTCTAATGCTAGCGCTAGAATTATGACTAGAAAATAAATATAAGTGCTAGAATAATGGGAGACTATAAGTGAAATTCCAAAAATCAGTATTAAAATATCCCTTACTTTTCGATTTCCGAATTTAGAGGTAAATAAAAGACAACTCAAACCAAAAAATAAAAATGCTACTTCCTGTCTTATAGGAATCCACCACCATTTCAAAAAAGTTATCTGAGACATAAAAAAGAAAGCTGATAAAAAACTAAGTAGAGGGTTCAAAAATCTTTTAGAAAATAAATAAATGATTAAAGGAGTTAATGCGTATATTAATGGGAGTATAATCTTAAAAATTGATAAGGCAGACCCACCCAAGAACAAATTTAAAATGGTGGGCAAAATGTTTATGCTAAGTAAAGAATTATATGAACTAGAATACTCTTGCAAATCCCATTTTTGGTAATCAAAAATCAGACGAAAAATATTAAATTCGGTGTTTATATCAGAACCATTTAGATAGAATCCTCTAATAGATACAGATAAAATAATGCCAACGCTAATCATCAAAATCGCCCAAGGATAAATCCGAGGATTAATCTTTTTTCTGAAAATGACTATGGCTAAAACATACAAGGCAATTCCTGCAAGCAGGATCATTGTTAAATAATTTGGTCCGTGATTGTTTAATATTAGTGCTCCAAGTATTGCAAGTATTGGAAATAGAATTGGGATTATAATAAATACTTTATTCAATAAATTAAAAAAAGGAATCTTAAATTTTATTATCTTTAAATCCAGGTTTCTCTTAAAAGCAAAATAGAACATCAAAAGTAAAAACATATCAAAGATTGGTAAGATAAATTTTAGCTGTAAGGGTTTATCAGTGATATTAATCCAAGGTAGAATCCAGTTTATAGCTACACCTAAGAACATCATAAAACTGATACTAAGTCCCACACCATAAACCACATACTCCCAAAAGCCAAGATTTCTGACCTTCATTATGAGTATTATTAGAATTCCTGGGATGGTTATTATAAAAATAAATGATAAGATTGCACGCAAATAAAATAAACTTAAACCAAGTGCTACAAGTAAATTTGTAACTATGAAAAATCCCAGAATTAAATAAAAAAGCCTATTTCTTGAAAACTGGTACTCTTTTGATGGCCAGACTTTTTCATCCCCTTCTTTTACCTTACTTTTTTCTTGTTTTTCTTGTTTTTCTTTTTTTGATGTTCTTCCCATACTTGTCTATAGACCTCCTCTGTTTGTTTTATGATATTATCCCAAGAATACCTTTTTACTTCCTTGTACCCATTTTTGATTAATTTTTCTCGAAGTTTTTTGTCTCCTATTAATCTTGTTATAGTATTTGCTAGATTCATTGGTGTTGGATTAACTAACAAGCCATTATAATCATCTTTTATAACATTTCTACTTCCTTTAACATTTGATGCAATAATTGGACGACCTGTGGCCATGGCTTCAAGGAGGACTGAGCTAAAACATTCAACTTTTGAAGGTAGTAAAATAATATCTGAATTTAAGTAAGCTTGATATAACTTTTCCCCTTCAAGTCTTCCCTTGAAAACAATTTTTTTATTTATGCCTTCTTTCTTAATTAAACTTCGGATAGAATTTTCTAACGGACCTTCCCCAACAAGATATAAAATAAAATTTTGCTCTTTCAAATACTTTAATGATTTAATTAAAAATTCTAGGTTCTTATCTACAGAAAACCTCCCTACAAATAATAATCTAACGGGGTTATGTAACTTTGAATTAATCCTCTTAGATATTTTAAAACTAGTTGCATTAGGAATGACAATCACATTATCTTTATTGAGATTATACTTTTTTGTAAAAAGATCTTTATAATCTTGATTGAGCGCTATAACCCTATCTGCATTTTGTAATATTCTTTTGAGAAATAATTTTTTATATAAAGGTAATAAGAATCCCAATTTCCCAGATGGCTGAATATCCCCACGGATGTGGGCAATATATGGGGAATTTGCCTTCCTTATCCTAGTATAAGAAACTATGGAATAAAAAGAATCAACAAGATGTAAGTGAAAAATAGCATTACGTATTGATTTTATTTTTGACGATAACTTGAGATTTAGGGGATTATTTGCGAATTCAAAGGATTTCAAGTAATCTATTTTTAGATTTTTTTTTGATTTGATTTTATTTCTATATCCAAGATCTGACGTAATAACATTTACGTAATAACCTTTTTTGCTCAATTTCTCACAGAGATCCTTAACCCTCTTTTCCATCCCCCCCAAATGTGGAGGATAGTGAGGCGTGATTTGTATAATTTTCATTTTATTTAAATTTATATATAATTTCTTCAAACTGTTTTGCTATTTCTTCCCAGGTATATTTTTGCACGAACCTCTTTACTTTGTTTTTATCTATTTTTTTCTTAAAAGATTTTAAAATGGCATTAATAAGATGCTTATTATCTCCTTCATCATAAAATATTACATTAGAAAAATTTAATTTTTCAATCTCACTTAGCCTAGTTGAGATAATTGGTTTGCATAGCGCAGAATATTCAAATATTTTTACTGAACTCGCAGAATCTTGCCTAGGATTTTTTTCAGATAAGTTTAAACAAACATTGCATCCTTGGATTATTTTGAACAGCTTTTTCCTATCTTTTATTTTTCCAAAAAATTTAACATTCTTTTCAAGACCTAACTCCTCAACTATTTTTTTACCTTCAGGGATTTGAAAACCATCACCTACCAAGATCAATTGAATATCTGGGATTTTTTTACGCGCACTGTTTACTGCATGTAAAAGATTTGGCAAGTTTGACCAATGATCAAAACCACTTACATAGACTAAGGAATGTTTACCAAAATTATATTCGTCTGGATTGAAGTTATGATTCAGAGGCCAAGATTCTACCCCATTAGTTAATTTAAATGAATTTTTATTATATTTTTTTGCGTAATCTTTGAGCATATCAGAAACACTGACTACAGCTTTGCTTCTTTTAATCTGGTTTGTAACAGATTTATGAACATTTAAAATTTTAAATGCAATCCGATATAAAAAGGACCCATAAAATTTTGCATATGCTTCATGATCATCAACAAAATCATAAAACAGAGCTGGACCCTCTGGAGGTTCTGCTTCATTAATATAACTTTCAGAGACGACTACGTTAATATCATACTTTTTATACATTTTTTTTAACTGTGATCTGAAAAGAGGTTTATTAATTAGAGGGAAGAAAAAAGGTAACCTTCGTACCTTATGCACATTAACATTCCCCTTTTTTTCAAAATTATACTTTAATGAATTTGCAAAATTATATTTCACGTTTTTCCAAGTTATGGGATAAGGCACGTCCCACAAAACTAAATGAATATTGTGCCCCCTCAAAGCCAAATATTTTGCAAGTTGATCAGCCCTTTGGTTTACCCTAGAAGGAAGTGGGTGTAAGATCATTATATTCATTTTTTATACACCTCTTCAACACTTTTAGCTATCTTTGACCAATCAAAAAAAACTTTGACGTATTTTTGAGATCCCTTATTTTTTTTAGATTTTTTTAATAGTTTCCTTATTTGATTTAATAACTCCTCTGAATCATTCAGTTTAACAAACTTCACATACTTCTCACTTATAGCTTCGAATGGTCCTGGTAATTTAAAAGTAACAATCTTTGACCCGCATGCCAGTGCCTCCAATATTACAGTTCCAAAACTCTCTTGTAAACTCGGAAGAACAACGAACAATGACTCATTATATAATTTATTTAATTCAACCTTATTACAGTTATGGTGCTCGATTAAAAATCCCTTTGACTTTTCTTTTATTAGATCATAATAATTATCATAATTGTAAAGTTTTTGATAGGCTATAGCAAGTTTTAAGTTTGGAAAATCTTTGCGCAATTTAATCATCACATCAACTAAAAGATGTAAACCCTTTTCTGGAATCAACCGACCTACAAAAAGAATCTGTTCTTTTTTTTGAATATTTAAATTATGAAAATCTTTTGTGTCAACCCCTAAAGGAATTACTACATGTTTGTTCCTTGGAATTTTATAAGGAAGTGAATTAGCAAATTCCTTAGTAGTAGTTATTACTTTATCGGCCCTTTTCAAAACAGATTTAATCAGAAATTTATTATGAATATTTCCCGCTATTTTTGAAGTTAGAGAATTTATTTGCAAATCATTATGTATCGTAATAACTAGTTTTGTTTTCTTGTGAATAATTTTCTTTAAAGAAGCATTTAAATCTAACCAAGGAAGTGGTAAATGGACATGCAACACATCACATTTTTCAATAAAAAGTTTAAAAGGTAATGAAATTGTGAAGGGCACCCTAAAAGCTACAAAAGGAGTCCAACACCTTAAAATTGGAATCCCATCGATTTCTTTTTCTTTGCCGTAACGAGTAGAAGTTATTATTTTTACTTCATGACCTTGTTTTTTTTGCTCTCTTGATAATTCTTTAACATAATTTTGGATTCCCCCTTTATAGTCTCCATAGTATGCAAGTACATGAACAATTTTCATTCTTTACCTCCTTTTTTCTCTTTTTGTGTTTTGTATTACCTTTTTGTTTGTCACTCTTTTAATGTTAGGATTTGGCTTCCATTTCATGTTCTTTATAAGCATCTTTGTTATTTTAAGTCCATCGCCCAGAGGGGCTAACTTGCTGTCGCCGGCCCTCTTATCATATGTGATAGGGACTGAATAAATACAGTGGCCCATACGAGCCATCTTTGTGATCATCTCGGCCTCTATGGCGAATCCTTTGCTCTTTATGTGACCATTAAGGCTTGTTATGACATGACGTTTCCAAGCGAAAAAGCCAGTACAAGTGTCAGTAACATTAGCAAAGTAAAAATGACGAACCATGAACGTGAAGAACCAGTTTGCAAGGCGGTGAGAGAACTGCATTGATTTTCCGTTCATTTTTCCTTCCAACCGGGAACCGATAATGACATCGCAAAACCCAGACTCTAAAGGTTCAATAAGGCGCGGGATCTCGTGAGCTTTATAAGTGTCGTCACCGTCAAGCATTATGATAAATTCTGCATCTTTATGAATGTTTAAAAAAGCAGTCTTTATTGCGCGACCTTTTCCCTGACGAAGTTCTTTGATGACGCGGGCGCCAAGACCTTTGGCAACTTCTGCTGTATTGTCGCTTGAATTGTTATCAATCACTAAAACGTCTACAGTATAACCTAAGAATTTTAACCTTTTTTTAGGAATTTCATTTATTACACTTGCCACACCTTCCTCTTCATTATGGCATGGAATTATTATGCTTATTACTTTTGCTTTTTTGGCCATGTTTAACACTGCTTTTAGAACTCTTTTTTGTAGAGAAATTATTGCATAATCTCCCTAATATCTATGGAATAAAAGCCCTATTTTCGTTTATAAATTTTGTTATGCAAAAGTAGCTATAATGTAACATATATACAAACATGATTGTTGGAAGAATATACTAATGATTGTATAGAAAATAGTATCTTAACGAAGAGTCCAAAAACTTTTTATATTAATTAGAATTAATCATTTCATGGCAATGATTTATGAATCAGAAAACTTTTTCGTAGAAGCTTTTGAAACGCCCCATGTTGATAGAGATGATGGAGGGCATATTAAAATCCACCCAAAAGTTAGAGTTACAGACAGGCAACAGCTTTCCTCAAAACAGGCCATAGAATTAATGAGATTAACTATTGTGGTGGGTCAAGCAATGACTAAAGTAATGAATGAGCATGGGGTTGATATCGAAAGGATCAATTATCAGGATAATGGAAATTGGGCTGTTTTTGAGCCGGAAGGCCCTCCTCTGCACATTCATTTATATGGTAGAGCAAAAAGTGCGAAAATTCAAAAATACGGGCAAGCATGTTATTTTCCTCACAGAGATGAAAAACCAGAATATTATAAAGATTTTAAGCCACTCAACAAAGAAGATGTGAAAGATATAAGAAAAGAGATTAAGAAGTTACTTAAAAATCAAAAATTTTCTGATCACGAATGGGGATTTTGCTAAATTCAAACCCTGTTGATTCTCTAAAAGAACAATCTACCCATTGTGAACAATTTCTGAAGGATAGTTTTCTAAATATCCTAAAAGAACCGTTTCTAAAATGTCGTCTTCTTCTTCATTACCACTATAATGTGGGATTGATAAAGCAACTATAGTATCTTCATAATACCATACAATAACAGCATCTAGTGTATCTTGATCTTGGTAAGCATAATAGTCATGATCATCATGGTCTGCTCGTTGATATTCTGGAGAATCTTTGCCAGCATTATCTTGGAGATCATCCCTAAACGTATCTTTGTTAAAACCTTTTGGATGGGTTTCTAGCACAACAGCTACTATAAAATCTTTATCATTACGATACCTTGCGACACGATAATCACAGTCTCCACCAGGAATGTTTAACATATTGCACCCACCAGGGCCAGAGGGGTCTGTAAGCATCTCAAAGGTAAAGCCATCAATATCAAGAAAAGCAAGCCCGCTAGAAGTGCCTGCTTCAGAAGCTACACCAGCATCACTTAAGTTACTATTTGGATAAGCCAATATTTCTTCAGGTTTTGGATCGTTTGAGGAGTCGTCATTTTCCCACCAGAAAAGCATAGCTACTATGACTACTAAAATTAAAATAATTATTATTAAAGCCCAGAAAATTGCTGTTTTACCTATTTCGCCTTTTTTGTTTAACTTGTTTATCATTATAATTATTTTAGAGTATTTTTTTAATGTTTTATTCCTGAAGGATATTTTTCTAGATAAGCAGTAAGAGTCTTTTCTATTAAAGGATCTTCGTCTGATTCTGGATTTATGAAAACAAGGCCAATAACTGTTTCTTTATGGTACCAAACAATGGCAAGACCTGTAACACCATCCTGCTTAGTTACAAAATAATAATCATGGCCATTAAAGTCTCCTTCCTGATAAGTGAGATTATTATGTTCTTCAAGATTTTGCAAAAAGGTCTTTTTTTCAAAACCGTGCGGGTGAACTTCTACTGCAGCCATGATGTCGGCCATGCTTGGCTCGTCACTGTAATAAGATACAACACGATAATCACAGTCACCCTGAGGGGCGTCTAAAAAGTTGCACCAGTCAGAGCCAGGGTCTAACTCAGTAATGGTTAAGCCTGGAAACTCAATAAAATATTCCCAGTCATCAGGGTATGAAAAAATATTTTCTCCGGCATCGTTTGTTTGGATTTTGCCTGGGCTTGACTGGGAATCATCAGGTCGTGTAAAATCACTTAAGGCGTCTTTTAATGATTTTTTTCCTGAAGATGGGTCAGGTTCCCACCATAAAAATAAAGCAATAATTACAAGTAAAAGAATAATTATTATGATCGAAGCAATTAATATTATAGATTTTGGGATTTCGCCTTTTTTATCCATTGTATAAAATAATAGCGCATTTTGAACTTATAAACATAACTAAAACATTGAACGTATGAAAAGTATTAAAAAGGTCATGATTGTTGCTTTTTTATGAAGTATGTAATAATTTTTGCTATGATAATTGTAGCAATATTCTTGGTCATATTAGTACAAATACCTAAAGGTATTGAGCCATTAACTGAAGTGTACTTTGAGGAACATTCAGAACTTCCAAAACATATCTTTGCAAATCAAACTTATAATTTCTCGTTTACTATAAAAAATCAAGAATATGATGATATTGATTATGTATATAACATCACAGTAGCAGACGCTAGTAAAGGATATGATCTAGAAAAAGGACAAATCATGTTAAAAGATAAACAAAGCAAAACATTTTTTCAAGAGTTTAAGTTTGAGCGAGGGTTTGAGAGAGCACGGATTACTGTTAATATTAAAAAACAAAACAAGCCAAAGATTGATAGCATGTTTTGGTGGCCAGACCCGAATTATCCAACAGAAGTAAATATTCATTTTTGGGTAGAAGAAATAACAGGGCCAGTAATAATTATTGAAGGAGATTAAAAAAAGAAAGTAACATTTATAAAATAGGATTTCTTAATACTTTCATGAAAAAGAGTGTGATGAGTTTAATTGTTATAGGATTATTTTTGTTTAACATAACTTTTGTTCTTGCAGAAGATACTAACATTACTGGTGACGAGACAACATATTTTGGATATTGGAAAGATATTTTTATGGAACGTAATAGTATGGAAGTTGATTATTTTAATGAGCATATAACAGTTTCAAATTATTTCATAACAGAAGAAATTTCAGGAGACACTTTTACTGTAAATTTCATATTTACACTTGATTGGGCAAAGATCAGTATACAAGAAAATCAATTAATACGGCCGTCAGATTCTGTGATAAAACTTGACAAAGATTATGTAAAACGAAGGTCTAGTTCTGATTATGATAGAATAAACAAAATAGAAACATTAGGATTTGCATCATTTGAAGAAGCGTTAAGTTATATTAACCAAATTACTTCTACAGAAGGTGAAGTAAGCATAATATCAATATCGGTTGGTATAGGAAAACCGTCACCATGGGGTGATGGAGATTTGTATGCAATGTTTCAGGTCAAGAAAAATGATACTGAATGTGTTTTGGGTCAGATAAACCTAGTAACAAAAGAAGAAGAACATTGGGACAAAGCATGCTCGGTTCTTGAAGATGTATACAAGGTTGAAGAGAAAAAAGAAGAAAAAAAGGAAATTGTTTGCCCAGATCTTGCAGAATTACCTCCAGACTTTTGTGAAAATGGTGAAGAAACAAAGATTTTTGACGAAGATGACGGATGCAGGATAGGCAGTGAGTGTCATAAAGTATTATCTAACGGACGGAAAGCAGAAATCAAAATTATGCCAAGTACTGCCTCAGAAAAGGCAATAGAACGCCTTGGAGAATTAAACTTTACAGTAGAATTTAAAGAAATAGTTCGAGGCAAGAAATGTGCAGAAAAAGGTGGTTGCAAAATTATTGAAGAAGGATTAGTCCCGACTTATGTAATGACTGGAGAGAAAAAAGGAAAATTTTTAGGCCTTTTCAAGATTAAAGGAAAAATTACTACAGAAATTAATGCTGAAACTGGCGAAATACTTTCAATAAAAAAGCCCTGGTGGGCATTTCTAGCCTCAAAGATATAGACTTTGAAATATAACTTGAATTACAGAAATACTTAAAAACGCAAGTAATTTAACACATTCATGAAACAAAAAAGGATCGCAAGCATATTACCATTATTTGCTGTAATGATTTTTCTATCAATAAGCTTTGTTGCTGCTAACACATTTGTTGTTGGTATTGTTACTGAAGAAGGTACAGGGCTTGCAACAAAACTTGCAGATACCCAAGTTGCAATCGTGTGTGGAAGTTCTCCAAAGATTACTGACAGTCTATCTGACGGTGCATATGCTATTGGATTTAATATTACTGAATGTGCGCTTAATGATACAATAAAAGTTAGCACAGTAAAAGCAGGATATGATGCATTTACTGATGAATTTGTTGCAGAAACTAATGCAATCCCAGTAAATGGTGATGATGTAATTCTTCTAAATATTGAACTAACAAAAACACAGACTAACGGTGGTAATAACGGCGGTAATACTGGTGGTAATACTGGCGGTAGTGGAACTGAGAGTCCAAGAGGCGGAGGTACGGCCGGATTTAAGTATTATTCATGTGGGAACAATTTTTGTGATGCTGGGGAAACTGTAGAATTATGCCCGCAAGACTGCTCAAATGTTACAGAAGAAGAGAATGAAACTGATGATGAAGTAGATCTTGATTTTGGAGATCTTGGGGAAGATTCTGAGGAGACAACAACTGGCCTTCAAAGGATTACAGG
>JAAOYK010000059.1 GCA_018221305.1 Candidatus Pacearchaeota archaeon | reverse complement strand
CCCTTATCATTTGGTGAAAGATATTCTCCAATTAAATAATCCTGGATTACTGTAACTCTCTGCTCCCTTTCAGGGTCAATTGCCTGGAACATCCAACTAGCTAAAGTTCTCTCTTTTTCCTCGTTTTGAAGAACAGCTCCAAGGTTATACCTTCTTGTTGCAGAAATCACACCAGGTATAGCCTGTATTTTCCTTAAAACTGAATCTGCATTATCAATAAAAGTTTCATCTTCTTTAGGTTCAATTACAATATTGCCGAACTGCATTTCAATAACACCATTATTGATTGCAGTTGCCAGTCCATTAGTAAAAGATGTGAAGAATACCATATTAATAAAACCCAAGGCAATAATAAAAACAATTAAAAGAAAAAGAAATTTCCTGCGAAAAATATTTCTAAGAGCTAAATAAAGTCCAGTTTTAAAATCGTGAATCATTTGCCCTTAAATGTTCCAGCCACTTTTTCAACTGCCTCACTGACATGCGCTTTAAATCCTGGACATTTTTTGCCTTTTAGCATACATTTACAAGATCGATAAAACCAGCTTAACACAAGGAGTCCTGTTAAAGTGAGAATTGCAATGACGAGACCTATTATGACCCATGTAGCCACACTAATCCCTCTGACTATGTATTTTACTTCTTCTGTTATCGTATGTTCTCCTAAATCATCACTATACGTGATTATTAATTTATCTGATTTTTCTCCAGATGTAAGTACTTTACCAGAAAAAAAAACAGGGCTGTCATCATCCTTCTCCAACCTGCCAAGATAAGCTTCTTTATTACCTTCAATTTCTGATTCTAATTTTAATTTTATATTTTCAGCATCCCCTTCTCCTACATTTTCTATACGCACCTGAATGGTTAATTCTTCTCCAGGCTTTATAATTCCTGGATCAATTTTTATTTCCTTAATATTCAGTTCAGCTTTATCCAGGATCCGCAGACTAATTTCTTGTTTTGATACTACTGAATTCCCATTATGGTCTTCGTAATCTAATTTTATAGGGACAGCATAAACACCTTTTTCTATTGAGCTTCCAGCTAACATGCTTAATGTAAGCTCCCTTGATTCCAGAGCATTTAATTCTCCTAATGGCATAATATTGCTTCCTTTAAGGAAAAATTTATCAGAATCCACTTCAAGTTTTATGTCTCTTGCAACACCAGTTCCTCTGTTTTTTAGGTTCAAGGTTACATCAAATTCACTATTGGGAATTATTACTTCATCCATTTTTGATACTTCAAATACAAGGTCAGACTCGCCCTTAATTTGAACATCAATACTTTTTTTAACTGCAGATTCTCCTTCTTTTACCAGGAAATTAAGCTTGTATATCCCAGAAACAGCATTATGGTCTATGGTTAAATAATATGTGTTTTGTCTTTTACATCCGGAACATAAATCAAATACCCCAATCAGGTTTTGGTCAGTAGATTTTATTTTAAAATGATCTTCATCTAATAATTCCACACTTATCTCCTTAGCCTCATCACCCTGGTTCCATACACTAATAGTAACAGTAAGTTCTTGCCCAGGTTCTACTATCTCAGGGCTTACACTTTCTTTTATTATAGATACTTCTTCGCTTAAAGCACTTGCCATTCCTGATAAAATCATGGCAAATAAAAGCACTATTGATACAATGCTAAATTTCCCCATATTAAATCACCTCTTTTTTTGAAATAATCTTCATGCAATATTTTTCCATATGATTGTCAATAATATTGAGTAAAGGCAGTATAGTTTCTTCATTAAGTGAATAATACCTAAATTTTCCTTCAACCTTAACATTTACAAATCCACACTTCTTTAATCTTCTTAAATCATGTGATATATTAGTTCTTTCAGTTTTTATTTTTTCATGAATTTGCGAGACATTTTTAGGACCTGTTCTCAGGTAGTTTAAGATTTTCAACCTATTTTGGCTCATTAATGTTCCAAAAAAAAGTTTGTACGCAGAATAAAAAATTTTCTCATTCATAAACAATCTATGCAGCTTGGTAAATGTGTAGTTAAGCTTCATATGTATTATTAATACACATGTCATATATAAATGTTTCGGAGAATATGTTAATTTTGCACAAGATTTGTTCAGAAAAAAAGCAAAGATTTCTTTCTAAAAACTCCAAGGAAATTTTTATGACTTATAAAACCCTAAACATGTTCTCTATTGTGGCTATTTCATTTAATGTTTAAATTCTAAAATGACTTTATTTCCATTCTTGGTAAGTTCTAAATAAATTGGTTTTCCCTCAGGATTGATTTGGCTAATATATCCTTCCTCCAACAAAATGTCAATATGTTTTTTTGCAGCTACATGAGTAAGCTTTAGTTCTTTAGCTATCTGGTTGAGATAGCAAGCTTTATTTTTTTTATTGCATTTAGATATTATAAGTAATATCTTCCTTCTTATGTCTGCTCCTTTACTCCAATAAAACAATATCGATTTTGAGATCATTTCAGTTTCTCTTTTACTTTCCTCATAGAACTATATAGGCCCCAATGGGAGTATCCCAATAAAATTGCACCCAATATTCCAGTTATTTGTTCTATAAAACCCTGAATTTTATCTGTTATCAAATGCAATCCCCAGGGAATCCTTGCCCAAAGATGTACTGCCAATATTAAAGAAGCTAAAGCCAGCATTATCCAATACTTTTCATGCTTTGTTTCTTTTGATAGTTTAAACGCATAATAAACAGCAAAAACAAAGCCAATGGAACTGATTAAAATTAAACCTTCAAAAAACAAGCCAATATCCATTTTTTACACCTCCTTATGAGTGTATAAACAAATAATTTGATTTCATATAAATTACTTTCTATTTACAATAAGGTTACATTAAGGTAACATTTATATATTAGTCATATTTTCCATAGTCTTAGATGAGGGAGTTAGTAATAAAAGTTATATTGATAGTGATTGTAATAATTGCTTTAATAGTGGGTTCATTTAAAATAATAAGCAGTTTTAGTTAAGGTGGTATAAATGAAAAAGAATAAATTTTTTATAGGAATATTATGTATGTTAGGTCTTTTAATAATAATTGGCTGCAGCAATAGTCCAATAGGAAACGTTGAAAAAGAAACAGGAAGTGAAGCTTTTAGTGAAGAAGTGAAGGAATTTAGAGTAGAGGCCTTTCAGTTTGGATTTGAACCAAGTACAATAACTGTTAACAAAGGCGATACGGTAAGAATTATAGCAAACAGCAGAGATGTGCCTCATGGATTTGCTATTGATGAATATGGTATTAATTTATATCTTGATGGCCTAAGATCAAAAACAATCGAGTTTACAGCTGATAAAACTGGAACTTTCATATATTATTGTAATGTACCTTGTGGTGGAGAGCACAGTAGTATGAGAGGCAGATTTATTGTGAAGTAAAAATAATACTTGAAGTAATAATAAAAATTCAATTATATTTATAGCAAATGACAGAAATTTTTATACATAAATAGATCATTTACTTTTTACGAAAAGACAAAATTGTCTAAACTTCAGGCTTTGCTTGATGGTATTGGGACAATAAAATTTTGTCTTTGAGTATAGGTTGGAAAAAATGCACCATCCCGGAGATACTGCGGTACAAACAGTAAGTAATGGAGGATCAATATCACCATTTACATGGATGATTATATTATTTGTATTGGGAGTTATAGTGTATTTTTTCATTTGGTTATTTTCCAATGGAAAGAAAAAGTGGTAAATCTTTATTGCCTTGTCAAAAACCACAGTTTATAGAACAGTGGCATGCCGTGCAGACAGCCCCACATTACTTTGGTTTTCGACAAATCAAAGTGGCAGATACCCCACAGTTACTTAAAATGTTGCGAAGCAACTTTGAAGTCTCAAAAATCAAAGATGTCTAAGATGTTGGGGAAGCGTCCTAATTTTTTTCATTTCCAACATATGAAGTTTCAGAGAATCTGCATTCCGGTTAACATTAACTGGGTTGATGCTTTAAATGAGGACAACACTTTAAAAGACATTTCTCAGTTAAAGGAAATATATAAAGAAATAGACAGCAGCAAGGAGATTATTGTTTACTGCCATTCAGGAATGAGGGCAAGCTATGGATGGTTTGTGCTGTCTAAAGTGTTAAAGTACCCTATGTTAAACTTTTTGACGGCTCAAGGATTGTATTGGAATTTAAGCAACTGGAAAAATGAAAGACAAATTTAAGATAATAGTACCTTACGCTTTGCTTTTTAGTATTTCGTTTTTTGGAGTTCTTGGAATAGTAACTGTTCTTATCCCAACCAAATTCTTTGCCAGAATGACTCCAATTACTTATTTGGATTATATATTCCTGGTTTTAACATCAGTTCTTCTTGGAACTTATGTAAGTTTCCATATGTACCTAAAAAAACATATGAATAAAAAATGCACTGTATCAGCCTATGGCGGAGGTATTTTCGGGTTTTTGGGATTTGGGTGTTCAATATGCAATAAGATTCTAGTGTTGTTATTGGGTGCAGCAGGAGTATTGACATATATTGAGCCTTATAGGCCATTTATTGGCTCTGCTGGAGTTGGATTGATGCTGTATGCTGTTTATTCAAAAGGGAAGGAGATTATGGAAGTTTAAATAGTAAATCAGGTATATAAACAATTAAAAAATGAGAAACAATATTATTACATGGGTTGCACTTTTGGTAGTTATATTTCTTGTTAACCCTGTTTCTGCTTTAGAGGCAACAGATTTGGAATATCCTTGTGATACTTTATTTCCCAAGGCAGTTTCTTTTTCTGAAGTGCAAGGAGACCATCCTCATTACGAAGTTTATGAAGATATAAATGGTGCGAATGAAATTATTGGAATTTGTTACATTACGCCAGCTCCGTTTTTTGGTTCAGATGTTGGAATTATGGTTGGATTAGATG
>JAAOYK010000058.1 GCA_018221305.1 Candidatus Pacearchaeota archaeon | reverse complement strand
TACTTTATGAGAAGATGATGGCCTATGCAGAGGCATAACTATTGGCTTAAGCCAAAGCTATGGAATAGTTATGCAACCAAACAATAAAACACAAACCTTTTTAAATAAGAACCCTTTTCTGATTATATGGTAAGGGGTGACATGAAATACAAAATAGCCACGATTGGCTCTCATTCTGCCTTACAAATACTGAAAGGAGCGAAGGACGAAGGCTTCGAAACAATAGCCATCTGTATTAAGGGGAAGGAAAAAATATATGAGTCTTTCAAGGTAGCAGATGAGATTATATCTATTTCTGGTTATAGTTATTTTAAAGATATTCAAAACAAATTACTAAATAGAAATGCAATCATTATCCCACATGCTTCTTTCATTGCATACATCGGTCATGAGGGTGTAGAAAAGTTAAAAGTTCCATATTATGGTAACAAAAAGATTCTAAAGTGGGAATCTGACCGGTCTTTAGAAAGACGCTGGCTTAAACAAGCTAACTTAAAACTTCCAAAAATATTCAGCAATCCTCAAGATATAGACCGCCCAGTTATTGTCAAATTCCATGGTGCAGATGGTGGTGCTGGATATTTCTTGGCAAAAAACCACAAGGATTTTAAGAAAAAAATAAAATTACATCATAAAAAGAGATATGTAATCCAGGAATACATACTTGGAGTTCATATGTATGCTCATTACTTCTATTCTCCTATTACTCATGAGCTTGAAATTATGGGTTTTGACAAAAGATATGAAAGTAATGTAGATAGTTTAGGAAGGATCTCTGCAAGAGACCAGATGGCCCTTCCAAAGGAACAAGTTGATCCAAGCTATTTAATTGTTGGTAACATGCCTATTGTTGTCCGAGAATCTTATCTGCCAAAATATATGGAAATGGGTCAGAGTGTCATTGAAGTTTCCAAAAAAATAGCATCTCCTGGCTTATTCGGTCCTTTTTGCCTTGAAACAATTATCACTCCAGAAGGAGAGATCATCTGCTTTGAAATTTCAGCTAGAATTGTGGCAGGAACGAATCCTTATGTTAACGGAAGCCCTTATACTTGGTTGAAATATAATGAACCAATGTCAACAGGCAGAAGAATTGCTAGAGATATAAAACAAGCAATCCAACAAGGGAAATTAAAGGATGTACTAGGATGATAAATAAAAAACAAATAGAAAAAATATTAGAAAACTATGATAAAGATAATATTCATCTCGGTGTTCTTGGTGGCCATTCTGCTTTAGATGTCGCAAGAGGAGCAAAAAAGCTAGGATTAAAAACAGTTGTTGTTGCTAGATATGGCAGAGAAAAGACATATACAAAATATTACAAAAATCTTTTTGATGAAATTATACTTGTTGACAAATTTAGTGATGTTGCAAAAGTAGAAAACGTTAAAAAATTACAAGAACTAAACACAATATTCATCCACAATAGATATTTCTGGGTTTATTTTGATAATTATGATGATGTCGAAAGCAAATTTCAAGTTCCAATTTTTGGCACAAGAGATATGGTTAAATTAGAAGAAAGAGATCAACCAAAAAACCAATATTATTTGTTAAAAAAAGCAGGCATTAGAATGCCAAAAATATTTGATAATCCAAAAAAAATAGATAGACTAGTTATTGTTAAGGTAGCTGAAGCAAAAAGAGACTATGAAAGAGCTTTCTTTTTCTGCAACAACGAAAAAAGCTATATAGAAAAGTCAAATGATATGATAAAAAATAAAATCATAACAAAAGAAGCACTTAAAAAAGCGGTTATTGAAGAATATATTGTTGGAGCTCAGGTTAACTTTAATTATTTCTACTCAAATCTTAACAATGAACTAGAATTGATGGGCACAGATACAAGAAGACAAACAAATCTAGACGGGCTTTTAAGATTGCCAGCAGATGTTCAATTAGAGGTTTTAAAATATATCCAGCCAAAATTAATCGAGACAGGCCATATCGCAGTAACAACTAAAGAGTCAATTTTAGAAAAAATATTTGATATTGGAGAAAAGTTTGTAAAAACATGCAAAAAAGAACATAGTCCAGGAATAATTGGCCCATTTGCTTTACAAGGAGCGGTAGCTTCATTTGAAGCAAAAGAAGAATTGGTTATTTTTGACGTTTCAATGAGAATTCCAGGCTCACCAGGAACAATGTTCACTCCACATACTGCTTACAAATATATAGATCCAATAAGTTATGGAGAAAGAATAGCTATGGAAATACAGGAGGCAATAAAAAATGGTAGACTTGATACAATTTGTACCTGAGACAGTAGAAAGAATAATCAATCTATCACCTCAGGATGGGCTGGGGTTTGTATGGAACTTAATTATCATACTTGTTTTGATAATAATCTCTTCATTACCTTTGTACATATCATTAAAGCTATTTTTCGCAAGAAAAGTCTCAATATTCCGAGTATTTTTAGTAAACATGATAGTTGGATTTATTGTTGCTATTGTTAAATATTATTTTGAAACCTTTGGAGCGATAATTGCATTTATTTTATTGTTGTTCATGTACAAAATATCATTTGGAATAGGCTGGATAAGGGCACTTCTGGTCTGGTTATTGCAGTTTGTAATATTGGCGATCTTAACATTTGCACTAGCATTAATAGGTCTTAGTATATTATAAAATGATTTTAGTAATTAATTATGGATCCCAAGTTTGCCATCTTATCGCTAGACGTATCCGTGAACTTGGAGTTTATTCTGAGATTGTTCCTTATGATGTTTCTGTTAAAAGAATCAAAAAATTGAAACCCGCTGGAATCATTCTCTCAGGAGGCCCTTCTAGCGTATATGACAAAGGCGCTCCAATTTCTGACAAAAGAATATTAAAATTAGGCATTCCTATTTTAGGGATCTGTTACGGACAGCAGTTACTGTCAAAACAATTAGGAGCAAAAGTAAAAGCAAAGAAAATAAAAGAGTATGGTAAAAAAACATTATCAGTAAAAGATAAGAATAATCTACTTAAAAATCTGAAAAATAAAGAACCTGTTTGGATGAGTCATGGAGATTCAGTTGATAAACTACCAAATGGATTTACAACACTTGCATCTACTAATACTTGCAAGAATGCTTCCATCGGCAATGATGAAAAAAGGATTTATGGAGTTCAATTCCATCCAGAAGTTGTTCATACACCTTCTGGCAACAAAATTCTAAAAAATTTTGCTTTTAACATCTGCAGATCCAAAAAAGATTTTGATATTGGCAATCTAAAAAATGAGTTAATAACCGAGATTAAAGAAACAGTAAAAAATGATCATGTAATAATGGGAACTTCTGGCGGTGTTGATTCAACTGTCGCAGCAGTTTTAGTAAATAAGGCCATTGGCAAAAAACTTCACTGTATCTTCGTTGATCATGGATTGATTAG
>JAAOYK010000057.1 GCA_018221305.1 Candidatus Pacearchaeota archaeon | reverse complement strand
GTGGTTAGATAAATTGTTACTAAAAAATGATTTAGTTTTAAGTGAAGATGACCTTGATGAAAATGTTAAAGAAATTAACGGAAGCTGCGCATGTAAAGGTAAAGTAAAAGGAAAAGTTAGATTGATTCTTTATAAGCGAGACCTTGTAAACTTTAAAAAAAATGAAATTTTAGTTACAGAAATGACGTCTCCAGAGTTTGTGCCTGCGATGAAAAAAGCTTGTGCAATTATTACTGATGAAGGCGGGATAACTTGTCATGCAGCAATAGTTAGCAGAGAGTTAAATATCCCTTGTATTATCGGGACAAGGGTTGGAACAAAAGTTTTGCATGATGGGCAAATGATCGAAGTTGATGCTGATTTGGGAATTGTTAGAATTAAGTAAACTTTTTGGTTAAAAAAGTAATAAACCATACGTTAATAAAAAGAATTCTTTGTATATTTTTTATAATGGGGGTGAGAAAAGTGGATGATGTTATGAACGAACTAGTTAATGCATGTAGTGAGGTTTTGACTGAATGTGAGAAATATGAACATTTATGGGATCAGGGATATATTCAAAGATATTTGCGTCTATATGGTGGATTTATTGCACAAGATGAATCTTTTAATGTTGGTGTTTGTAGAAAAAAACAGCCAGATTTACTAGGCAAGTTTGCGTTTACTGGACATAATTTTGGTAGTAAAGATTGTGAGCTGGACGCCTGTAGTGCCGCTAGCTTAATGCATGCATGGTATTTTGGATGCAAAATTACTGGAGAACAATTAAAAAATTGTTTTTATGAAAGTCTAAAAAAGCCACTAGGTGAGTATTATGCTCAAAAGGGTTTAGAAAGTATTGGGTTAGGATAGTTTGGTTAACCAATCTTGCATCCAAGGTCCATTACCCCTTCTGGTTGCAATAATTTGACTTTTGATTGATCGTCATTGACTGCTGCAAGAAGCATTCCTTGGCTTTCAATTCCTTTTATTTTTCTTGGCTCTAGATTGCAAAAAACTACTATTCTTTTACCTTCAAGTTCATCTTTTGTATAATAGGGTTTCAGGCCTGCTACTAATGTACGTGTTTCTGTTCCAAGGTCTATTTTTAGTTTGTATAATCTGTCGGCGCCTGCAAGGTCTTCGACACTCATTATTTCTGCTACACGTAAGTCTAATTTTTGCCATTCACTAAACGAAACTATTCCTTCTGTCATTTTGTATTATTATCTAAAACCGAATTTTTTAAGTATTATGTAGAAAACACCTTTGCTTGATTGTGGTTCAAAACGTACAGTTTCTCCTAATATCCTTTTTGAAGTGTTTATGTATGTTTTTGCGGACTTGCTTCTTGGATGGGTAAGAATTACCGGATTTTTCATTACTTGTGATTCTTTGACTGCATCTTCTTCAGGAATTATGCCAATTATCGGAGCTTCTAACATGTCCCGAATGTTTGATATTGGCATTTCTGTTTTTTTGCCTTGATAGCGTGTAACTATCACACCTTTTACTGGTTTATTCATTTCTTCTGCAAGTTTTATAGTCTTTAAAGCATCAGTTACTGCTGGCATTTCTGGGTTTGTTACAATTATCATTTCGTCACATGCATTCATTGCTGCACGTGCTTCTTCACCAAGGCCTGCTGCACAATCAATAATGATATGATTTGTGATATTTTTTAATTTTTTTGTAATGTTGGATAGGTTTTTGTAATTAATGCGTTCTGTTTCTTTAAGTGATAATGATGCAGGCATGATTTTTGTTCCTGATTCATGCTCATAAATAGCATCTTCAATTTTTGCTTGATTATTTAGGACATGGTTTAATGTTATTGGTACTATTGGGGCTCCTAAATGAATGCCGATGTTTGGTGTTGTAAGGTTAGCGTCCAAAATTATTACGTCTTCTCCAAGATTATTTAAGGCTGTCCCTAGGTTTATTGCAGTGGTTGTTTTTCCAACCCCGCCTTTTCCAGAGATAATAGCGTACACTTTTGCCATTTTTTTAAGTTTTTAATCAAATTAATAGAATATGTTCAATTATTTGGTCGTGAGAAAAAGTTTGGTATAATTTATAAATCTTTCGAGAATCTCTGCATACTCTTTAAGTTTGTCTAAATCAACACGCACTTCCTCGCCTTTATAAGTGACTGTTAAACATACACCTTTTCTAAACTCGCCTGCTTTTTTGTTTGGTAGGACGTGTATTAGTTTGTACATTCTATATTCTGTTATAGCATCCATTACATCTGGGACATCTTTGAATGTTTCTGCCAAAAGGTCTATTTTTAGTTTAGGCGCTGAAGGTATTGTTTTAAACATTTTTTTCTTTTTTGCCTTTTCTAATATGCCTTCAAATGCATGATCCATCATTATTTTCCACCTTTTAAGTAGATTAATCATAACATCACAGGTTTTAGTGTATTTCATACTGACATACATCAAATGGTCTGCACTGATTTTCTCTTTCATAATTTTCTCTAATATTTCTGACATTTGCGGATATTCTCCTTATTTCTATAAAATAATACGAGAAATTTGTATTAATTTTTAAGGTATAACTCCTATATAAAGGTTTTGGGCTCTATTTGTTCATTTTTGTATTAATTTTCATTAATATTTCTTTTGCTAGAAGTAGATATTCTTTTATTTGTATTAAATTTAGGGTTTGGGTTTGTAAATTATTAGACATGATGACTATTTTTTCTTGACGTACAAACTCCATTGCACTTTCTTTACGAGATTTGCTTATTTGTATGATTTTTTTGATCTTTTTAATTTGTTCATTAGATAATTGATAATTTTTTGCGCATTTTGTTAAAAATGTGTTTAAATTGTCTTCCCTGGTCTTGTAAAGTTTTATTCTTTTATATAAAAATTCATAATTTAATATGGCATTTATACAGTAGATGATTGATTTATGTGTTTCTTCAAATATTTTTAAAAGTAACCTGTTTTCATTTACTATTGGAAATGTAACATAAGTCATGTGATCTGCAATTTGTAAATGTCTTATTGCTTCATCGATATCATCTTGGAATTTATGACGCATTTTTAGACGTTTCATACACGAAATCATAAGGAGAAAATATTAATAAGATTATGTGTTTTTGAGAATAAATTAACTTAAGCTAAGAATTGCTTCTGTTAAGTCGTTGTTTGCGGTTTCTAGTGCACTTTTTGCTTGATCTTCAGAGCAGTTAGTTTTTTCAATAATTGTTTTTATGTCTTCTTCTGTTGCGTCTTGATCTTCTTCTTCATCTTCCTGGCTTGGTCCTTCTTCCATTATGTCTCCTGAGATTTGAAAGTTTGTTTGACCTTGCATGTTAATTTTTACTACCTCTGGGTCTTCAATGACGATATTTCCGCCTTCTCTTTCTATAACTACACGTTTAGCGTCTATTATTTCTTGAGAGATTCCCATCTGTTTCATTACTGATTGCATTTTTTTAGGATTTAAGCCTGGAAACATTTTTGAATTTTTTGGGTTTTTTATTAAAAGAAAAGTTTTAGCACGAAGACGAAAGCAGTGATTAAAATAATAAACATAATTACTTGATTTGGGCTGATCATGAATTTACTTTTATATTCTTCATTATACCTCATTAATCCGCCGCTACTAACCGGCATTGATATTCCTGGGATTGCCATAGAAGTTATAGCTTTTTTGCATTTTTAAAGGTTATTGTTTTAGGTCTAGAATTGAAAAACTCTTATTAATATTTGTAATTTGTAGATTTTTGGATGCAATAAACCTTAAAAATGTTAGATTTATACTAATTTTATGAAAGACAATACAATTGAAAAAACTTTGACCTTAGGCGGAAATAAACTAAATGTTTCTGTTGAAGATACTGGTAATGTTTATAGTGATTATGATGTTTTGAATATTAGTGGTAAGGGAAACAGTAAAGGTCTAGCTGAAAAGAACTTTTTAGATCAATTACATAATCATCGCAGAAAAGGTCAGTATGCTTTCTTCTTTATTGGTAAGGATAAAGAAACAAAAAAAACCGGGCGTCATTATGAAGAAAATTCTGCTCCTGGACCGCACATTTGTAGTGGTGAGGTTTTGTTTATGAAAGAGATGCCTTTAGAGCTGAGCCGTGATGAAGTTAAATCTTATAGAAATAAGTTCACTGTTGGGGATTTGGTTTATAATCTGACACAAAAAGGGGCAACGTTTGAATAATTTTTAAATAAAGAGAAATCTGCTACGATGTTGAAAGTTTTGTGAAACAATAAGCTTTAAAATATTGGATTTCTTTGATTGTTGAATATGGATGATAAGAAGAATATAAGTGGTAATGATGTGAATAAAAAGATTCTAAACCCTCAATCTAATGATAAGGTTAAGGCAAAATATAATATTGTGGAAGCTGAAGCACAAACTAAGAAATTCTGGGATGAAAATAAGATTTTTAAATTTGATAAGAAGCGGAAAGGAAAAATATTTAGTGTAGATACGCCCCCTCCAACAGTTTCAGGTAAGATGCATATTGGGCATGCTTTTCAGTATTCTCAGCAGGATTTTATTACTCGTTTTTGGAGAATGAAAGAAAATGTTTTTTGTCCGTTTGGAACTGATGATAATGGGCTTCCAACCGGTTTGTTAGTTGAAAGGTTGAAACAAGTTAGAAGTAAGGATATGAGTCGTTCTGAATTTGTTAAGTTATGTTTAGAGACATTAAAAGAGATAACGCCAAGTTTTATCCAGGACTGGAAAAATATTGGGGTTTCTTGTGATTATGATATTTATTATTCAACAATTGATGATAACTCGCGTAAAATGTCACAGAAATCTTTTATTGATTTGTTCAACGATGGTCGAGTGTATAAGAAAGAGTTTCCGACTCTTTGGTGCACACAGTGTCAGACTGCGATTGCTCAGGCAGAACTTGAAGATAAGGATTTGCCAAGCAAATTTTCCACTTTAAAATTTAGTCTGGAAGGTAAAGACTTGTTGATTGCTACGACGCGGCCAGAATTATTAGGGGCATGTGTTGGCATTTTTGTTAATCCTAAAGATAAACGTTATGCAGGTTATGTTGGCAAAAATGCTCTTGTTCCGTTATTTAATTATGAAGTTCCAATAATTGCTGACGCGTCTGCAGATATGGAGAAGGGTACTGGGGTTTTGATGGTTTGTAGTTATGGGGATAAATATGATGTAGAAGCGATTAATCGGCATAAGCTTGTCCCTAGATTAATAATAAGTCTTGATGGTACTTTGATTGTTGATCCGTATCGGGGAATGAAAATCAGAGATGCGCGAGCAAGGATCTTAGAAGATTTAGAAAAGAATAATTTGATCTTGGATCAAAAAGATATGGAACATACTGTAAATGTGCACGATAAGTGTGGAACAGAGGTAGAATTTTTGACAACTGAGCAATGGTTTATCAGAATTCTTGATTTAAAAAAGAAATTGATTAGTCAGGGTAAAAAAGTTAAATGGCATCCGGAATTTATGTTTAAGAGATATAAGAACTGGGTCGAAGGACTTGAATGGGACTGGAGCATATCACGGGACAGGCATTTTGGAGTATCTATCCCAGCATGGTTTTGTGAACGTTGTAGTAAAACAATTGTTGCTAGTGAAGAAGAATTGCCAGTAGACCCGCTGCAAGTAGAGAAAAGGTGCCCTAAATGTAGTGAATTGGCAGTTCCTGAAGAAAAAGTTTTTGACACGTGGGCAACAAGTTCTATAACCCCACAAATTACAAGTTCTTTAATTGGTAATGATGTTACTATCCCGTATTCTGTAAGAAATAATGCTCATGATATTATTCGTACTTGGGATTTTTATACAATAACTAAATCTTATTTGCATGAGAAAAAAATTCCATGGGATAATATGATGGTGTCTGGGTTTGTTACTTTGAAAGGCGAAAAAATGAGTAAAAGTAAAGGTAATGTTATTGATCCTCGAATTGTTTTGGAGCAATATGGTGCAGACGCGCTTCGTTTCTGGGCCTCAAGCGCAAAACTTGGAGAAGATTTAAATTTTCAAGAAAAAGATTTAGTAACTGGTAAGAAAACTATCACTAAGTTATGGAACGCTACAAAGTTTGTTTTTATGAATTTGGAAGATTATGATGGTAAAAAACCAAGAAAGTTAGAAATGCTTGATAAACAGTTTTTGTATAAGTTAAATGAACTTGTAAGTGTTTGTACAGAGGCGTTTGAAAATTATGATTATGCTAAAGCTAAAAGTTCAACAGAAACATTTTTCTGGAAAATGTTTTGTGATAATTATCTGGAAATTGTAAAGAGAAGAGTTTATAATAATGAACCCGGCAAAAAGTCTGCACAGTACACGCTTTATACTTCTTTGTTTACTTTAATGAAATTATTAGCACCAATCATGCCGTTTATTACTGAATACATTTATCAAAAATATTTTAAAATGCGAGAAAAAGATGTAAGTATTCATTTGTCACGTTGGCCAAAGATTGGGTCTATTGAAAGTACGCAAGAATTAGATTTATTTTTGGACATCTTGACTCGGGTACGACAAGAAAAAAGTAATAAAAAGAAATCAATGAAAAGTGAAGTAAAGTTAAAATTGTCAAAAGAAAATATGGAAAAATTAGATACAATGCTTGAGGATCTAAAAAATGTAACGAACGCAATAGCAATTTTAGAAGAAGATTTTGATATTGATTTTGTTTAATTATATGTGGTACTTTTTTCAATGTAATGTTTTTTGTATATTGTTTGTTGTTTAGCTTTTTCTAGTTGATTGATTTGTAGTGTGCTTTCTATTACTATCTTTGCAAGTTTGCCTCGTCTTTTATGATTATTCGGGATGCGCTTGGCAAGCTCGTTGCTCCTTATGATCTTTTTTTGAAGGTATGCTTGTGTTACTGAGATTTCATCTATTAAATCATGAAATTGTTGAAGTGGCTTAAAAGACATTTTTTATTAGTTTTTACTGATTCTTGATTGAAACGTGTTTGGTTGTTACTTTATTATTTATTATTTAACTTATTGTTTCTGTAAAGTTGTCACCGCTATATTATTATTTACAGAAAGTATTATAAAAGCGTTTTTATTGTTGAAATTATCATTTCAAATTGTATTCCTATTTAAATTGAAAAATTATAATAATGGCAATGAAAGAAGATAAACGTTATGAATTAGAAGAATTCCTTGAACGGATGAAAAGTTATAGGGCACGACATACTGAACTTATAACTGTTTATGTACCTACTGGTATGGATGTTAATCTTATTACACGTCAACTAGAATCAGAAAAGTCTACTGCTACAAATATTAAATCTACTGCTACTCGGAAAAATGTTCAAGATGCATTAGAAAGTTTGATTCGTATAACAAAACAAATGAAACAAGCTCCTCCTAATGGTTTGGGTTTGTTTGCTGGTAATGTGTCACAAATTGAAGGGCAAAACGATTTTATTGTTGAAGTTTTTGAACCTCCTGAAGAATTAAATATTCGGCTTTATCGGTGTGATCAAACTTTTGTTCTTGATCCGTTAGACGAAATGCTTGAAGTCAAAGAATTGTATGGTTTATTGGTTGTTGAAAAAAAAGAAGCAACTATTGGTATGTTGGTTGGCAAAAAAATAAAAATTTTGCAGAAATTAGATTCAATGGTTCCTGGCAAAACAAATAAAGGTGGACAGAGCGCAGCTAGGTATGGTAGAATTCGGGAAAATATGGCTAAAGAATTTTATAGAAAGATTGCTGAGATTATGAAGCAAGAATTTTTCCATTTAGGCGGAAATCTTAAAGGAATACTTGTTGGAGGCCCAGGCCCTACTAAGGAGGATTTTTTAAAGGAAGGACAATTAATAACCGCACTTGAGAATAAAGTTTTGGCTGTT
>JAAOYK010000007.1 GCA_018221305.1 Candidatus Pacearchaeota archaeon | reverse complement strand
TCCTTTTTCTCAGAATATTCTTTCACCCTAAGTGTGGTTGTAGAGTAAACATCGGCTACGAGGATCGCGAAATATCCGAAGAAGACAAGCCCAAAGAAAGGAAATTGTGAGAGCAGCGAAGAGGGCACCTTTAGGTAAAGAATGAAAAGTGAAACGAACACACCAAGTGCAGCGATGTATGAAAAGGCGGTTGAAGTCCCTCTTTTCAATAGCTCCTCAAAACCCTTGTGGGCGCGTCTAAGAAAGGTAAAGTAAAAAACGAAGAAAACTCCGATTAGCATCAGAGGAAAATATGGATATCTCCCTAGGATAATATCAACGGATGTTACTTTGCCTCTGGAGAGAAAAACCAATGAGAATATTATAAAAAATAGTGAGAACGTGGATGCAGTATATCCCAAAATAATAAAAATGTCGGGTTTTATCTTAACATTCAAATCTTGAGTGAGTTTTCTTATATCTAATGTCGTGGCCAGATAAAAGAGGAAGGAAAGCCCAAAAAAGAGTCCATAGAGAATTCTCCCCAATGAACCAAGAGTTGGCCAGGATAAGATTGCGGTGGATAGGATATAAAATGAAAGTCCGAGATGTGCAGCAACCTCCCATTTGATATAATTCCAGTATTCAAGGGTCGTCTCTCCAGCAAAAGATCTGGCGTAAATGAAAAGCGCAGCTATAGGAATTAAGAATAAACCAACTATAAACAGAACCAAAATGGGAATTGAAAACTGTAAGCCAAGGTCTTTAGTGGTAAAGTAAAGGGAAACCGAGAGGATGACTAGTGTGATTGTAGCTGTCACTTTAACTAAATCAAAAGGCATGAAAGCCTTCCATTTTGGTTGGAGTAGCGAGGGGTATTCAATTATAAATTTAAAATAATAAGCAACAGCAAAGGAAACAAATACAATCCAAGTTAAAACGAAATAATATTCAGAAAAGAGATTATTCAGCGCAATGTAAAAAGTTAATACACCAAATCCAAGAAGGGAACTTAATCCAATCCAAGCAGTGATATATGGTTCATGAACAAATCCAAGCTTTGAATAAGCTCCAGAAATATGATGTGAGCTATAAACGATATAGGCATTTAATATTACAAAAAAAAGCATGTATAAAAATAAAAAGTTAAAATTGCTAAAGGTTGGGAAAGTTAAAAGGGGACCAATACGAATTAAAAACAACCATGAAAATACTAAAGAAACTGAATATATCAATAAATGAATGGGTTTGAAAACGTTGAGCTTTATTTTCATTAGTGGTTTAGCTAATAAGAACTGGGTTGCGAGATCCATAGAAACTGCAAGTGAATAAAAAAAAGTAGTTAATAAAACTAAAAAAAAGCCAGAAGTTTGATAGCTCCTACTAAGTATCAAAGCGATCATTATTGTGTGTAATAAAGCAAAGAAATTTCCTTTTATAATACTATCCCAAGTTTTTGAAATTAGATTATTTTTTATTTCAAATATAATCACCATAGCTAATGACAATTGAAAAACATTAAGGAGTAAAAAAATCTGAATAATAATGGGAACATCATGGGAATTAGCAATTGTGGAAAATGAAAAAGCGGTATCGGTATTTAATAAAAGGAGTATGATAACAAGAAATGCTAAAGGTAACAACTTTCTTCTTGTTTTATTTCTATTTTTCATTTAATTTACCTATTGTCTAATGTAGGATTTAAAGAGGTATATATTAATTACTTTAAGTTTGATAATAAATATTAATCATTCCTTAACCCAAATGGGAATCCTAAAGTTCTATTTTAATTCGATTTTCATAGCAAACATTTACGCACTTCATACATCCGTCACAAAGATCAGTAAAAAGAGCTTTAATTTTCCATTTTGTTTTTTGTTTATTCTTATTTATAACAATTTTTGGTGCTAAAACTAATATTTTACCCGGACAGATTTGGACACATTTAACACATTTCTTAGGATCATTACATGATTCAATACGTATTTTCATTTTTCACCACAAATTTTTTGAGGGAGTCTGTGTGCGATCAATTAAGATTATTGCTCCATTTTTACAATGTGTCTCACAAAGACCACACCCGAAACATTTCCGAATATTAATAAATGCTTTTTCTTCCTCTACGTCAAACAGAATCGCTCCAAATTGACATCGAGTTAAACAAATTTTACAACCATTACATTTTCCATTCTCAACTCTTGCAACATATTCTCCTTTTACAAAGGTTTTTTTTGCACCATAAACAAACCGGGATTTATAATTTGTACAGTATAAGTTTGTACAATTACATACCGTTGTTGCATAAGGTGCTTTGGACCAAATAATTGTATGGTAAAAACCTTTTTTATTTAAATCTTTTAAAAATCTCTTCGCTTTCTGAGTAGATATTTCCTCTATATACGCGTCTTTATGGGCTTTTTCATAAAGTTCAGGGATTAGACCGAAATTTAAACAATAATATTTTTCTTGACCCACAAAGTCTCTGCAGGGGCACTGCAATAAAGCCGGATTCTCACAAAGCTCTAGAATCTTCTGTGCGTCACCTAAAGGGATTACTTGCCCTCCATGCAATCGCCCTTCTAATTTATCTCCCAAATCTATTATTTTAGTATTTATAAATGGAGTTTTGCTAAGTTTTTCTAATTTTCCACATCCATCTATAAGCCACTCTTCGTAAAATACTCCTGCTACCTTTTCCAGAAAGTCTTTTCTCTTTTCCCCCATTTCCTTGCTATAGTTCTTTGGATCGAAATACCATTTGGTTTTGCCTTTTGTATGTTTTTCACATAATTCGCACATCTTTTCAGCCCACTTTCATTAAATATTGTCTAATCACTAATGTGTAACGTTTGAAAATAAATAAAGGGGAAAAAGTCGGCACATTTTTTTATCGGGTTTGTTATTATATTTTAAATCGTAATCCATTGTCAATCAATATACACCTCAGAGTTGAAATTAGTTCTAAAACAAGTATATAAACCCTGTGAATGTTGGCTCTGTTAAATTTGGTGTTGATTTTTGATAGATGTTAAATGGAGTGTTGATTTGAGAAGTGGGAAAAGCCTATGGAGGGGGGGGGTATAAAGGAAAAAGGAAAAAGGTTGGTGTGAGTGATCCCCTTCCCCACAGACTTATCAATATATGTTGATATTTATTATAAATAGATTTTTATGATAAAAAATTCATATGTTGTTTTGTGGCAAGGTTAATAATACTGGTTTTTGGATTGACGAGAGGTAGAGCTGATTTAGTTCGTTGTGTTATACTACTACAGTTATTATGTAGACGAGGAGTAATATTAATGCGTCTATTAGAGTATTAGAAATTGCTGTATCTTGGGCTTTATTTCGTTTCCAGTGAAATTCCCCCATACTTATATCTATTATTTTTGATGTAATAAAAATCTTACTACGCCACTGCTCGAATTTGTTCGG
>JAAOYK010000056.1 GCA_018221305.1 Candidatus Pacearchaeota archaeon | reverse complement strand
TCATTAATGATCATATCCTCAATATCACGCCCAAGCCCAAGGTTTCTTTTATCAAACCCACGATCAGACAAAATATCATGAATAGAATCTAAATTAACACGATGATGATACGGGAAAAAACTATTAACAAACATGGACTTTCCAATTCCAGGAATTCCACACATCACTATAAGTTCTTGTTTTGGTTTAAACTTTTTTGCCATATATTTCTTTAGCTAAAATCACTTATTAATTTGTGAGGTAATCAACACCACCTCACTTTTAAAAAATCACTTAGTTTTTACTATACTTTTCTTGTAATTCTGCAGAATATTTTAATAATTCTTGTTCCCAAGGAACATTAGGATCAGCAAGACGTTTTACAAGATCTGGAGAAAAAGATGATTGCTTTTCAAGTATTGTTTCTAAAGCCACATTACCTTTAGCATCATTAATCATACCATCAAAAACATTAGCTTCTGGGCCGATTAAGTAATTTTTTGATCCATCTTGTAGCATCATAAAAGTTCTCTCCAGACTCAGGCCCGCATCTATAAGCGTTCCAAAAGCATAATAAAAAGCAACCTCATTTATTTCTGCAGGACTCATCTTTGTTCTAGAACCCAGTTCAAGAAGTTCTGCAGATTTCATAAGTGTTTTATCAAAATCACCAGTATATTCGCCAATACTTGCCAAATAAACAGATAAAGGAGAGAAAAACAGTTTTTCTTCCATTGGATGTTCTAAAGTATCCCCTTGCCGGATTGCATGATTTAAATACCTTAAAGCATCTTCTGCAGCATATTCAGGATTACCCTTATAAGATTCATCATCCTTTCTTTCTTTAATTCTTTGAAAATTGTCAGCAATATGAAGAATAGTTTCCAAAACAGGAGTTCCGTGATGCATCAATTTACCCATTGCATAACATACCATAATTTCATCAATCCTCTGAGGCGATACAGAAAAATTATTATCTAGTTCAACCAAATCTCGTGCTTTTGTCATAGTAGCTTCAAAACAATCCATTGCACGATCTGGGTCATACTTTTCAACAATCTTTGCACAACCAGCAAACATTGCTACTGGACCACTAAAATCCAGATGCTTTGTTTCCTCAAGAGTTCGCTCTCCAGAAACATATTCACAAAGTGTCTTCAAAAACGAATCAGAAGAATCTTCAGATTTATAAAATTGTTCAATAGAATCATCTAACGATCCTTTCCGACCTTTAAAAAAATCAATAAACTTTCCCAACATGCCGCTTTCAGAATCTTTTGACATATTTTTATATAAATATCACAAGTATATAAGCATTATCGTTATATCTTATTAACGCCTAATATATGCGTCCATCTTTTCTTTTGGACCAGTTATAGAAATCAATGAATTTCCTTCACCAGGATCATAGCTAGCCACATAATAATCATGATTATCTTCATCATCACAAGCAACATCTAATCCAGACTCTTTTAAAAACGCGTGAACATTTCCAGCCTCATCTGCTAATTCTTCTAAATTATTTGTATCATAACTTAAAATTAAAACCTTTTTGTCATATGCCCCTTCAACATTTTCGTTAGTTTGCGCATCTTGCAAACCCTCGTCTAAATGCATGCCCTTACCGTTAATGTAAAGCTTTTGCTTTATCAAATCAACTTCAAAATTGTCATTTTTGTCTGCCATTTTTTTGTTTTTATCCTCATTTTTCCTATATACTTAAAGGCTTTATCCTTTATAAACCCTTCGGTTTGTTGTAACGGGGGAGTGGTATCATAACCCTCTTCTAAGCATATTTCAATTAAACCTAGAATTAAGCATTTTCACTAAATGTTTTTTAAACCTGATTTGCTGTTTTATTGAGTTTTCAACCTCAATAGCTATAACATTCCCAAAAACAAACTCTGGAAGCGTCTTTAAATATTTAAAACTTGCCCGTCTCCAGATAGTATGCAAATCCCTGTTTTGATGTCTTGAATATCCATTTAAATGATTACATTTAAAATACTTTTTCTTATTCTTATACTTTAATGTATGATAATATTCTTTTGTTCTTTCTTTACTTGACGCTTTAAAATGTGCCAAGTCAACACAAAATCCTCCTATCCTTTCTACTTTAACACTTTTTGACACAGCATCATCAAAATTCATTTCTAAATACAACTTTTTTTGCACGCCTTTCCACTTCTTTAATACCTTAAAATCAGATTCATGAATCGTAAAATATTTAGATTTAAAATTCTTAATAAAAAACTCAATCTCATCCTTGCTTATATCAGACCTTATATGAACTAAGGGTATTTCCTTAATTGGACTATGAAGCAATAATTTGTAAAGCACAACCCGATCTGCTTTAGAAATATATTCCAAAAACAATGCTGCTCGAGTTATGCCATATTTGTAAATATCCCTAATTTGTCTTTTCCAACCTTTCCCATTTTTAGGAGACGCAGTAATCCCTACAATAATTCTTTTTTCAAAATCCCCTTTTTTCATCTTATGATTACAAAAGCTAGGCCATTAATAAATGTTTTTCAATGAAATCTTGCTACAGATAACTTTAAATGCTAATTTCTTTTTGTAAATCTACAAAATGGGTTCAAAATTAGTTTACTTTGCTGTTCCATTAATCGGCAACTTTGTTTTTAAAACAGATTTAGTAATGGTGCCGCCTTATGAAGAAACAATCTATGATGCTCTTGGCTTTTTTGAAGACGAAATATTTGCAAAGTCTAAATTTAAATGTACAAAAGCAAAAGTTAAGGATGAGATTCAAATAAAAAAAATAATTAATCTTCATGATGAAAACGGATTAAAAATAAAAAAAATAAAACGCCTTGTAAGATTAATAGAAAGCGGCCGACATGTTTTTGCAAAGTCAGGCATACCAAACATTAAGTTAGTCAAGACAAACAAAAACGAATGGCTTATTTTTGATGGACATCACACACTGGTTGCATATTCACTTTTAAACAAAAAATACCTTAATGAGGTCCCACATTTGGTTATCGAAAGCAGGAAAGATCCATTCACTGACAAACAGATTAATGTATTTTTTGGCAAACATTCAAAAAAGCTAGAAAATAGGAACTGGCGAAAATATGTCATAAACTGGAACGCTTCATTTGAAAACCAATTAGCTAAAAGGCGGCGACGAAACATGGGCGAACTTATTAATTCTATCAAGATACGAATTGACCTATAAATTTTAATCCAAATCAATTAAATTATATTTGCTAGATCCTAAATTGTTTTCAATAGCACACTTAATCTGATTATCTTTATTAATAAGATTAATTTGATCAAATTCATCACCAGAATGCTTTCTTACTAAATCCAAACTTGCCTTGTCAATTGCAACAATATCCTTTGACATTAAAATACCTACATCTTTCATTATAGGCTCTTGCTTCTCACCCAAACAATCACAATCAGTAGTTATATTTTCTAAGACATTAACGTAAACAATTTGATTCTTTTTAAACGCACTTACCACGCCGTTTGCATACTGAGAAGTTTTTTCTTGAATTTCTTCCCCAGTATGGCTATCCCAGGCGATTTCTATAGATTCATTAGGACAAACAGCAATACACATTGCACAACCAACACATTTCTCATGATCAATATATGCCTTACCATCAATAATCGTTATTGCATTTTCATTACAATTTTTTACACAAATCCCGCAACCAGTACAGACCTCACTATTTACAGTAGGTTTTATGTTAGCATGCATATAAAGCTTCCCAGCTCGACTTCCAAGCCCCATACCAATATTTTTTATTGCGCCCCCAAAACCGGCCATGATATGCCCTTTAAAATGTGTTAAAACAATCATTGAATCATATTTTTTTATTCCTTTTCCGATCTTGCAACCATTTATTTCAACATAATCCTGCCCATATTCCCCGTCCAAAATATCTATTGGAGCAAAACCAAAACCATGTTCTTTTGCAAGTTTAATATGATTCGTACTAGTGGTACGTTCTCCCTTATAAAGAGTATTACATTCAACCAACGAAGCCGTCTTACCACATGACAAAACCTTCTCATATACTGCCTTTACTACCTCAGGACTAATATGCGTATCACAACCTTTTTCTCCAAAATGAACCTTTATTGCAACATTTTTCCCAAGACTCATCAAATCTAAATTATCAAGTATGCTTTTTATTTTCTTAGAAAAATATACATCTTCCATAAAACAAAACACTTTTCACAGTTTAAAAAATGTTGCTTGTTTTAAAAATTGAAAATACAGTTAACCTTATATATAATCTTAACTTTCAAAAATAAGATTAGATTAAAACGATGAAAAATAAAGAGGTAGTAAAATTAGCAAATCCAGCACCATTAGGGCTAATGGGTTTTGGAATGACAACAGTTTTATTAAATTTGCACAATGCAGGATTTTTTGCATTAGGCAGTATGATTCTTGCAATGGGAATATTTTTTGGAGGAATCGCTCAGATAATAGCAGGAGTTTTAGAATTTAGGAAAGGAAATACATTTGGAACAACAGCATTTACTTCTTATGGAATATTTTGGCTTACATTAGTTGCTTTAATAGTAATGCCAAAATTTGGACTTGGACAAGCACCAGGAAAAATAGCCATGGGAGCATATCTTAGCCTGTGGGGCATCTTTACATTATTCATGTATTTTGGAACTTTAAAAAAGAGCAAAGCATTACAGTTTGTTTTTCTATCTTTGACAATCCTTTTCTTTTTATTGGCAATAGGAGACTTTACTGGAATTGCATGGATAAAGATTGTTGCAGGCTATGAGGGAATAATCTGCGGATTTAGTGCAATATATCTTGCAATGGCAGAAGTGTTGAATGAATCTCGCAGAAAAAAACTTCTTCCAATTGGATAATTTATTTTCTTATTTTTTCTGTTTTATGTTTCATACCTTATTAACAAAAAAGAATTATATAAATATAACGAAAAAGGTATCATCAAATGATCAAACCGGCAATTTATCAGAAAATATTTCAACAGCAACATCAAAATTCTGATAATTAAATTTTGAGGGATAATAAATTTCACCAAATCCTCTTGGAACATTAGACATCATTGTTCCCCCCCCAGTAAAAAATCTTTCATCTACGGGTTCAATATTTAAAGCAAGGCTTATTTTCTGAGGTTTATATTTTTGTAATGTTTCTAAAACCTTTTTACTTGTTCTGCCACCATCAACATCTTTATCTAAGACCAAAACCCTCTTGTTTTGAATGTCTGATGGGGAAAATTGACTTATCCAATTAAAAGATTCCCCAATTTCTTGTTTATGCGATTCTGCAACTTTTACATCTAATCCCATTAAATTGAAAACGTAAGTTGAATAAAGTCCCCCCTTAGCAATTCCCACCCCTAAATCATATTCTTGTGAAAGGGAATATGCCATTTTTAGAACTTTTGGTAATTCAAAAGCATATCGGTTTGGAAATCCGATTTCTTCTGCCCAAGAATAGAAACAGTTTAGATTTCTTAGATATGTCTCGCTTCCAATATATGATGCGGTCGCTTCATTTAAAGTTACTGCATCAGGTTTCTTGTCAGCTTCTTTAATTACTTGAAGCAATCCTTCCCTTGAATTAATCCGGCTGAATCCTTCATACGCCCAGAATAACCAACCCTCTTCAAGCAGTTCTGCTGCCGCAGATTTGATTTTTTCTTTTCTATCCCCAGATAGAGGTTTAGATTCTTGGATTAGTTCTGTTAATCTTCCAAGTCTTTCTTGTTTCTTAGTTTTGGTCTTCATAGCGATATGCAGAGTTAGAATTCATTTATAAAACTTATTTTTTGTCACTAGTCCAAAATAATAGGATGTTACGATCAATTGATAGAACTTATTTGATTTTTTTTAATAATAATTTCTTAGTTTCTCTTTTTATCTTTTTGTTGGAATCCCTTGTTTTTCGCGACAATTTTATCCCATTAATACCATCTAATAAAAATATCATTTGGAGTTTATCTGACTCAAACATATCAGTAGGAGAAACAAATTCGCTATGTTCGTGCTCGCCTAATTTAAATCCTGCTTTCAGGTAACATTCATAAACTAGTTCTGAACAAAAAAAGCGCCCAGTACGGTTTAGCCATCGAGGAAAAAATCCAGTAGCCCTATAAATTGCATGGCCAACTAATCCCCTTAAATTATATCGAGGTTTAGATTTTAATACCTCATCCACAACTCGGTGTAATTTCTTTTTTTGTATCGGGGACAAATCTGCTCTTAATACGACTAGAACTTGATTTTTCATGTCCATTAATTTTTCATAATCTATGAACGCTCGATTAACAAGACCGTTGATTACCTTTCCTCTTCCGACATACATTTCCACATGATTTATTCGGGATCTGGTTACTTTCATAACCACCTTGGCCCCGGTTCCTTTTCTATGTGGTAAATTTAAAGAAAATATAGCATCTCCAAATTTTAAATGTTTATGAAAATCTTTTTTTCTTAAGATAAATCTTTTTGGATTCGAGGAAAGACAGATTAATGTTTCAAGCTCTTTTAGCCTTACTATTTTAAAAGGATTTTTTACAATTATAACACCTCTTAATTAAATTAGTTTCTTTGTTTAAATAATTTACTTTTACAAAAAACACCCAATTCATTCAAGATGATAAAATGCCCCTGCCGATGACCTCTATGTTGTGATGAATTGATGGGACTCGGGCTATTTTTTGGCTATTTTATTTGTGGGTCTTTTCCTTCTATAATATCTATCAAAAACCTTTGATAAGGTTTTATTCTGGAACTTTGATAATCTCCCTTATCAAAATCTTCAAGGGCATTTCTTACCAACCTTGCCTCAATTCTAGCAGTACAATATTCCATGTAATTTCCATAGTCTTTTAATGCTTTTCCAAACAAAAGTTTTTCTCTTGCAGAGCATTCTATTAGATACTGAACAAAGGGATCCTTATCTGAAAGTTTTTTTCTTGTAGACTGTTCTTTTACATGTTCTGCTATCGCATTTAAAAGATTGCCTTTATCCTTGCAAAGTTTTTTTCTACCCTCAGAATCAGAAATTCCAAAACCGCCAAAAATCATTTTATATTTCCCAGTGCTCCTTCACTAAATTCTGTGATCCAATATTTAAATGGGAGTTCTTCATCTATATTCCATGCGGCAATAGCATGTTTATGACTTTTATCTTTGTCAGGTATGTCTAAAACTAGGATTGGATCTCCTTTTATTCTTGGGGGTGATTTAGCCTTTGGAATTTTTCCGACACAACATAAAGATGCGTTGCTAGGAACCCACAATACACCTATTCTTGGGGAAATTAGAGAAGTTTTTTGCCTTAACTTTTTTGGTGCGTTTTTTAGGGCAGTATAGTAGGCAGATATAGCTTCATCTCCAAGGGCTATAAAAGATTCTGGAATCTCTGGGACTTTAGTCAAGACATCTAATTTGAATGGAGCTGTCCATTTTGCATTAACATCTAGGCTAACATTTCCGTAAGATTTTGAAGGGAAGGAATATTTCTTCAGGTTTTTCCCATCTATATCTTTATCCTCGATTAATCCAGAAAAGGATGAAGAATGATTGTTATGACTTATGACAAGATCGGTATACTCTTTGAAAGGATGATCCCTATTACTTGTTGAAATATCAAATTTATCTAAAGCAGTAATTATTGCAGATTTAGAGAAAATGACTTCTTTATTATCTGGTAGAATAGCATAAGCAAAGTAAGGGATCTTTGCATCAACACTTATTTTTGTTGAATCTAAAAAGGCATATTTGAAATCTTCCCTGCTAATTCTGTATGTAAATGCGGGGCTATAATGTCCAAGATATTCATTGCATATATGACCTTCTTGTTCAGGGGTTAAATTAAGGTTAGCTTTTCTTGATAGACCAAACAACTCTGGAGAAATCCTAGGTGTTTTATCCATAAGAGAATCAGAAACATATTTAGCCAAACTTCCGGTTTCCGTGATCTGATTAGAGATAGGTTCAAATTGCGATTCAACTTGTCCCACTAATGTAGTTTTTGCCATAATTGACTTATATTTAAAAGATATTTAAAGTATTCTTAGGTAAAATACGAATAAAAGAAATAAATTTAGTTTAATCTTTATTTAATAGATAATTTTATATACTAAAAATATACATTAAAAATATGGAAAAATCTCTTAAACCGTTAGATATAAAACTCATTTCATATTTGTATCACAATAATCGGGAGTCTTTAACAAAAATAGCTAAGGAAACGAAATTATCTAGAGAACAAGTAGACTATAAAATAAAAAAGTACTTGGAAAAAGGCATAATCAAGAAATTTGCAACGTTTTTTAATTATGAATCTTTAGGTTATAATTATTTAGTTATCTTATTCTTAAAATTTTCAGATAAGGAGAAAATTAAGGCTTTTGAAAAAGAGTTCAAGCAAAGTAAACATTGTATCTCTAGTGGGGCTGTTTTTAATAAATATGATCTCTTTTTGAATCTTATTTTTAAAGATGAGAAAGATTTTAGAGATTCTCTTAATTTCATTCTAGGCAGGGATAAAGGCTTAATTTTAGATTATTTGATTTTAAAGCCTTTTTTTATTGAAAAATATCCCCTTAAATTCCTTAAAAATAAAAAGGAGGAGAGCATTGAAATAACTGAAAAATCAAAGAAGATTAAATTAGATCAAAAAGAATTAGAAATACTAAGGATTTTAGAAGAAGATGGAAGAATTAAAATAATAGATATAGCTAAAAAAATAAATCTTTCTGCAGAACTAGTTTTATATAAATTAAAAAAGTTGTATCAAAAGAAAGTTATTCTTGGCTCTAGAATTTTATTCGATATGAAAAGATTGGGATACTTCTTTTCCATAATTTCTTTGGAATTCAATAATTTATCTATAGAAAATCAAGCTAAAATAAAAAATTTTGCGAGATCTTCCCAATTTGTTAATTCACTTTTTTTGACCATGTCTAAACCGAATTGTTTTATTCAATTATTTCATAAAAATGAATTTGAATTAAGAAGTCAAATAGATAAGTTAAAGGAGCTATTTGGAGAGAATGAATTTTCTAATCTTGATGTATTACTTATTGAAGGAGAACAAGAAGCTAATACCCTTCCCTTTCTTAAAAAATAAACCCTTCTTCCACCACTCCCATCGCATCCTTTCCTTCTCGACAAGATTTAAAAATAAGCTCCATCTAGACACACACGACTAATAAGATGAAGATCGATCCATATAAGAATAAAGAAAAGTATTTGAGATGGAAAAAATTAATACAGGGACAAATCCCTGATTTGTCTAAAGAAAATTCAGAGATAATTCTTCAATATCTAAAAGATATGGAACTTGGCATAAACATCTCTATGTCTAACAAAAAAGGGGCAAGAAGCTACACACGGCTTAACACGTTAAGAAATCGTATGGTTTTCTTAGCAAAGCACTTTAAAACTAAATTTAATAAAAATTTAACAGAAATAAGCGAAAATGAGCTATGTTCTTTTTTTACTGCCATGAGAAATGGAGAGGTTAAAAGGCAGGATGGTGAAAGATACAAGAGCATTAGAGATTATGCTAAAATCTATAAAGCTTTTTGGCACTGGTATCAAAAAATTAAGAATAAAGAAGGACAAACTCTTCCAGACATAACTCAATATTTAGATACAACGGGAGATAAACCCGAATGGGTTTATTTAACAGAAGAACAAATTAAGCAATTATGCGATGAAGCAAAATATGAATATAGTATTTTAATTATGTTTTTATTTGATACAGGAATTAGAAGTCCTACCGAATTAGTTAATTTAAGAGTTTCAGACCTATCAAACGATTTTAAAGAATTGAACATTAAAGAAGAAATTTCTAAAACTTTTGGAAGGAAAATTAAGTTAATGCTATGCTCTGATTTAATTAAAAAATATGTTAAAGTTAAGGACTTAAAACCAAATGATCAACTATTTCCTATTAATCCTTATAGTGTTAATAATTATCTGAAGAGATTAGGGAAAAGAATCTTAGGGGATGAGAAAAGTCCTGCAGGACAGAAATATTCAGATTTAACAATGTATGATTTTAGGCACTGCAGTTGCTGTTATTGGTTATTAAGATATAAATCCGAATCTGCCCTAAAATTTAGATTTGGCTGGAAAAAATCAGATAAAATCCATTATTACAGCGAAATGTTAGGGATGCGTGATACAATAAGTGAGGAAGATATGTTAATGGATTTAACAAAAACAGAGATTGAGAAGAGATTAGTAAAGGCTGAAAATAAAAATGATATTTTAAAAGAAGAAGTTAGTTCTATGCAAAATGAAATAGATATCCTAAAAAGCCAAATGAAAACTATTGGTATGTATGTATTAAAAATGGAAAGGATGGTGAAGGAGTAGGGATGGAGCAAGATGAATTTGTTATCCTTGCAATTTTATTTTTTCTTTTTCTAAGATATGTGGTCTATGAAGCTATTATGGGAATAATACAAGAAATCCCTAAAATTCCAGGGCGTTTAAACAATCTTATTCATAACTTAATTTTTCAGTTAGTTATGATTTGTATTTTCCTAATTACTCTTATTTATCTTAATTATAAATTACATGTTTATCTCCTTAAGATTGCAAAACAAAAAGAAGAGAGAAAAAAGAAAATAAAACAAGATAAAGAATATGTCGAGAAATATCTTAACAAAGATCTTGAATACTTAACCTCTAAAGAATTAGAGAGTTTTATTGAGGAACTAGGATCTGATAAGTTTCTGGAATCTAGGTTTTGGAATTATAAAAATGAAATTAAGAAAAAAGTAAAAGAGGCAGAAGCAGTTCTTATAAAAACAAAAAATAAAGAAAAATTAGAAAAGATTTATGAAAAAAATTATGAATTAGAAAAAAAGGTTTCTGAATTAGAAGGAGAAAAAAGAGATCTAGAAGCAAAACAAAGGGACATAAAACAAAAAATAGAAGAAGATTTAGATATACATGATAAAAAAGTTTTCAAAAAAGAGGATTTATCTGAAAAAGAGATTGAAGTTTTGAAAGAAGAAGGATTTTCTCAAGTTAATGAATATTGTATTCTCGAAAATAAAATAATTCCTGTATTGGTGAAGCAAATTTTAAATCATTCTGCAACTCACACCTTTCTTGTTTGGAATGTCAAACAATTATTATTAGAGTGTTTAGAAACTGAAAAAATAATAGATCATGATACTCGAGATGCAGATATAACATTTAAGATAAGATCTAAAAAATATGCAATAGAGGTTGAAACAGGCAGTTTATTAAGAAAAAAGAAACAATTAAAGGATAAAATAGAATTTTTAAAAAATAGGTATGGGAGAAGATGGATGATTGTAGTTTCTAATAGAGATTTATATAAAGCATATTCAAAATTTGGATTGTGCACCCAACGGAGAGATATGCGAAAAAAGCTTAAAAAATTAATGAAAATCTAACACCCAGATTTTTAGGGTGTAAAAGGAGTTTCATCGACGTTGGGATGCCTCAAAAGAGTCACTAAATCGTGCTCTGTATATATGTATAAACATACATAGATACTATGGGGGGAAAGGGGGCTAAGGGGGAAAAGATAAAAATAGCTTATTATTTATCCTTGTTTTAGAGTGGGGTTTATAAAGAATATTTGTTCTAAAAATTTATGGAAATCAAAAAAATTCCTTGGCTAATTGACCCCCATACTTCTGCTAAACATGAAATTCTTCGAAAGTATCTTCAACCTTGGATGGCTATTTTATCTTCAACTAATAAGAGGATAATTTATCTTGATGGTTTTGCTGGACCTGGAGAATATCTTACTAAAAAAGGTGAAAAAGTTAAAGGTTCACCAATAATAGCAATTGATTGTTATTTAGAACATTCACTAAAAGAAAGAATAAAGGAAGTAAGTTTTATTTTTGTAGATAAGGAAAAGAAAGTAATAGAATATTTAAATGAAAAATTAAAAAGCTATTCTAAAGAAAATCTTAAGATAAAAACAATCAATGCAGAATTTGAAACAGTGGTTAATAATATTCTTAATGAATTAGAGAAAGATAATAAGAATATAGCTCCTACTTTTTGCTTCATAGATCCTTTTGGTATTAAAGGATTATCCTTGAATACTATTAGTCGTATGATGAATAAAAAGTCTTGTGAAGTACTCATTAACTTTATGTACGAGGAATTAATTCGATTTATTTCTCTTCCTCAAAATAAAAAAAATGTATGCGCTTTATTTGGAGAAGAATCTAAATGGAAAGAAGTTCATAATTATAAAACACCGAAAGAAAGATATTTATTTTTAGTATCTTTATACGAAAAACAATTACGTAATTCTTGCGAAGGGGAATGTTATATTAGAACATTTGATATGGTTAATAAATTCAATAAGAAAGATTATGTTCTTTTTTTTGTCACAAAGAATAAATTGGGATTAAAAAAAATGAAGGAAGCTATGTGGTCTGTAGATGATAGTGGAGAATTTACTTTTTCGGATTTTACCTACAATCCCAATCAATCAGTTTTATTCTCTAATGAACCGGATTATAATCGGTTGCAAAAAGAAATTGTTGAAGAATTTAAATTTAAGAAAGTAGATGTTGAAGAAGTATTCGACTACGTACTTGTTAAAACATCTTTTTTAGATAAACATGCTAGGGTTGTTCTTACTGAAATGGAAGAAGATAAAAAGATTTCTGTTGAGAGAAATGGGCAGAATAGAAGGGGCGTATTTCCTCCGGGAAAAACAATTATCGATTTTAACAATTTAAATAACAACATATAAAAATGAGGCTTCCATTATATTCATATAAAAAGGTGAAAAATGAAGAAAGTTACTAGAAAGAGCTTATTGTATAAGAGTAAGGTTGAGTATGCAGACTTTTGTATAAATCATGTTGAAGGTTGTTCTCATGGATGCACATTCCCTTGTTATGCATATAATATGGCAAGAAGATTTGGAAAAGTTAAATCTTTTGAAGGGTGGAAACAACCAAAACTTGTTAAAAATGCATTAGAACTTTTAGATAAAGAAATTCCAAAATATAAGGATGAAATAAAATTTGTTCATTTGTGTTTTACTACAGATCCATTTATGTATAAATATCCTGAAGTTACTGATATGACTTTGAAAATAATTAATAAATTAAATGTTAATGGGATTAAATGTACTGTTTTAACCAAAGGAATATATCCTACAAATCTAAAGGATATTAAAAAATATAGTAGGAATAATGAATATGGGATTACCTTAGTATCTTTAAATAAAGAATTTAAAAATCGGTTTGAACCAAATAGTGCCCCTTATCGTGGAAGAATTAAATCTCTAAAAAGATTACATAAAGCCGGACTAAAAACTTGGGTTAGTATGGAACCTTATCCTACTCCAAACATTAGTAAAGAAAAAAATCCATTTCAAGCATTAATCAAATTACTGAATGAGATCTCTTTTGTTAATAATATAATCTTTGGTAAATTAAATTATAATGTTAAGAGTAGTGCATTTAACAAGAATGAAGAATTTTATGAAAGATGTGCAAAGATTGTTGAGAATTTTTGTAAAAAAAGAGGAATTAAATATCATATAAAATATGGAACAAAAAAATTATACGATACTCAAACTTCTAAATTATTTGTAAAGCCGAAACCCCAGATAAATTTTATGATCTCTAAAAAAGAATTAATTACTGCCTAGTGTTTTTTCTTAATAAACCTCTAAATTCTTATGAATTTTTAAACATTCTCAAAAAACTTAACTGCAAAATTACAAAATTCGATTATAACCTTTTTATCTAATGCAAATTCTTTTCGGCTTCCAAGATAATTTTGAGATTTTGGACTGATCACTTTTCCAGCTTGAAGTTCTTTGTAGGAAATGCATTTGATATGTTTTTTTGAAACAAGAATAAAATAGCAATTTTCAAAAGGATAATTTTTTGGTAGGTTTTTTATTGAAAATTCTTCACTTGCTCTAAATTTCACTTCAATAAAATATACTTCCCCTTTGTTTTCTCCACTATTGCTTTGTATAACAAAATCTGGCATACGTCTTATATTATCTGCAACATCGCTTCTTACTCCCTTTAATAAGCCCATGACCCCCGGAACTGTATTTTCCATACCATATCTGAATACATTATATCCTAAATAAAGAAAGAGTTCTTCGATTAAAGTTTCAGCGATCCTTCCTTTAATCATATTTTCTTTAGAATACATATCTTTTTTTGACATGCTGTTATTTTTAGTATGCTGATGTTTCCTGCATAATGGTCTTCCGCAGTTTTTTGTAGAATAATTATTTTCTTTTTCGGTTATTTCTTCTTTACAAACTTCACAATTAAAAGCCATAGCTTATTAGAGAATTAGTACTTTTTAGTATTTTCTATACAAATTCCGAGTCCCACTTTTTAATCATAATATAGACATGCCCCTGCCGGGATTCGAACCCGGGTCACGGCCTCGAAAGGGCCGGATGCTTGGCCGCTGCACTACAGGGGCAGATTAGTTTGTTTAAAAGAAACTAATACTCTTTATAAAAAATTTTGCTTTTTAAACTTATTGATAAGAGTTTATAAATCAAAGATACAACACTATTTTGATGAAATTATTAACCCATGAGGAATATTTAAGGCTTGGAGAATCTGATGAATATTATAGGGGGCGGTGGAAGTATTTTAAAGAAGTTATTGAAGTTATTAAAAAGATTGAACCGAGTAATGTTTTAGAACTTGGACCTTATCGAGCGCCTTTTGTTTCAGGCTCAGACATTATGGATTGTGATAATCATCTAAAAGGCATTAAATATCCTCAAGATGCAGGGATTGTTCCTTGGCCAATACAAGACAAACAATACGACTTATTTATTGCATTACAAGTTTGGGAACATTTAGATGGAAGGCAAAAACAGGCTTTTCGTGAGGTTATGAGAATCTCAAAATACGCGATCCTTAGTTTTCCATATAAATGGACAAAATCTAAATATAAAAATCATAACAAGATTAATAATGCAATCATAAAAGATTGGACCTTGGGAGTCAAACCTATAAAAAAGATTTCAGTCCCCTTTCAAAAAGTTGGAAAACTTAAAAAAATTTTAAATCGTATTTTTAATACTCATCCATTCGGAAGAATGATTTATGTATTTAAATTTAAATAATTTGCAAAATTAGAGATAAAAAAGGTTTATAAATAATAAATTTCTTATAAAAATATGAAAAAGAGGAAAAGAAAGGAGAAACCTTCGCTTAAAAGAGATTTAAAAAAAACTGAAAAGATACTTTATGCACTTATAATTGGATTTGCAGTTATTTCTTTTTGGAGAGGAATTTGGGGATTATGGGACATTTATGTTTTCCCAAAAAATATTGCCTTAAGTTTGTGGGCGTCTACCCTTGTTGGACTTATAATCCTAATAGGAACACACAAAGTAATTAGAGAATTAATGTAAATTTAATCAAGTAATCCCTTATAATTTGCAGGCATTTTGTGAGCACAGTAAGATGCCCGCCTTGCCTGACCTGCAGTTTTTCTATTTTGCTTAGAAACTTTTTGCACATACTTAGGCACATGATGTTCCAGTTGACCAATTTCTACAGAATCTTTTGCGCAAGTATCTGCAAGACGCTTCAATAGACTTAATTTCATAATAATTAAAGAACTTCAAAACATATAAACCTTATTGAGTATTATTACAGATCAATTTTTTCAGCAATCTCACTAATAATAAAAGTCTTTTTTGCTTGTCCAGAAATAGCATTAATCCATGCAATAATCCACAATACAATAACTAATATCCAAAGAATTCCGCTAAGCCAAGCAAGACCTGGCAAACTTCCAATAATACCCACAAGAACAAATGCAATAAATAACACTAAGCCTTGCTTTGCATAATACATTATATATTTATCATTACGCCTAATAATTAATGCAACAATAAATCCAATGATTGTAAAAAATACAGCAACAAAAGCCATCAATTTTTCATTATCTTTTTTTACATCTGCTTTACTATCATGATGCTTACCCTTCTTACCAGATCGTTTGGTCTTCTTTTTAGAAACTTTTTTTCGTGCCATTTTTTCCTCTTTTTACATTTGAATATATACTTCGCAGTTTATAAAGATTTTGATTTTTGTTCATTTAATAAGGTTTAAAAATGCTGCTAATATTGCAATAATATAAATATGAGCCTATAGCTCAGTCAGGTCAGAGCACTGCTCTTATAAGAGTATGTTTCACTAGAAATGTATTTTCTAAGCATCTGCTAAGAAAGGCAGGGGTCCCAGGTTCAAATCCTGGTAGGCTCATATATTTATATCGCTCTTAGCGATATAATTAATGTTTACGTAATACAGAATTTTGAGTATTAATTTGAGATTTGGTCTTAATTAAAAGATGTGCAACACAGATCCTCTTAACATCTTCAACAGCCGCATTTCGACCCTTCAAATGCTCCAAACGCTCAAAAAATTCACGTGCATCTTCTATTCTTCCTTGCAGTTCTAATCTATTTTTCATCTAACTTAACCCCCTTTTCTTCAAGTAAAAGCATAATTGCACGATCAACAAAATTTCGTTTAGAAGGAAAATCAGAAGCATTTTTCATGTTTTTATTAACATACTTATCAATTTCTTCGACAAGCCATCTACTGACCTTAACTGTAGTCTCTTTGTTAGTTACCATCTGTATACGATTCGTAACCAACATATTTAAATGTTTCTGTAAACAAAAACCCTTAAAAGACCTATTTCTTAAATATCCCTATGGAAAGTCAAAAAGTATTTCAAATAACACACACTGATTCAAAAACAAAAGCAAGAACAGGCCTGCTTCACACAAAGTCTGGAACAGTCAAAACACCGTTTTTTATGCCAGTAGCAACCAAAGCTGCAGCAAAATTCATTAACACCCCCCAGCTAAAAGAAATAGGAGCAAATGTAATAATTTCCAATGCATTAATTCTTCATTTAAACCCAGGAGAAAAATTAATAAAAAAACTTGGTGGAATTAGAAAATTTATGAACTTTCATGGAATAAATGTGACAGATTCTGGAGGTTTTCAAATGTACAGTGAATCTATATATCTAAAATCAAATGACATTGGAGTTCATTTTAAAAATCCAAAAAATGGTGACAAGATTTTTATGACCCCTGAAAAAAACATGGAAATACAATTAGCAATAAATAGTGACATCGCAATGTGTCTGGATTCTATGCCAATGTATGAAGAAAGTAAAACTTCAATAAAAGAAGCAGTAAGACTTACAACACTTTGGGCACAAAGATGCAAAATTCATCATAGCAAGCTACAAAAATTAAAACCAAAAAATAGGCAGCAATTACTTTTTGGCATAACTCAAGGAGGAATACATCCAGATTTACGAGAACAATCAATAAAAGATTTAGCAAAACTAAATTTTGATGGATACTCAATCGGAGGTTTTGGATTAGGCGAATCTTGGAAAGAAGAAATGAAAATAGTAAAACTACAGAAATCAATTTTACCTGAAAACAAACCAATTTATTTAATGGGCATTGGTTCTCCAATAGAAATCTTAGAAGCCATTGGTTTAGGCGTTGACATGTTTGACTCTCGTCTTCCGACCCAAAACGCAAGACGTGGAACCCTTTTCACTAGCATTGGCCCACTCAAGCTTCTTAACAAAAAATATGAACATTCAAAAGATCCAATAGACAAGAAATGCGATTGCTTTGTTTGTCAGAATTATACAAGAGCTTACATTAGATTTTTACTTCGTGAACAAGAACCCATTGGAAAAGAACTTGCTTCATATCATAACCTTTTCTTCTTAACAAATATAATACAACAGGCACGAGGGCATATCAAATCAAACACATTTTCTAAATTTAAAAAAGATTTTATTAAAAGTTATAAAAATTAATCATCCTTTGCCTGATAGTGACAATTAATAAGAGAATCCGTGCGAGAAATAAAACTAAGAGGCCGAAATTTAAACACATCAAAACTACTAGGGGCTTGGACAACTTCGACCCGATAAACCAAGTTCTGCCTTACATATTTTCTATCAAGTGTTTTAGTATTTGACACATTCATAGAATCATCATAAATCATATGACCAATATAACCATTTTCGCGTAATTGAAACGTTCTGTGCGGAGTCTTATGTGTTTTTCCTTCAATAGAACTTTGTTTTCTTTTTGCAATAATTGTATTAAACTGGTCCCCAACATGAAGCTCATCAGGGACATCCCCTAAAAGTACTGGGAAAGTTTTCCCCTGAGCATAAGGCACAAATCTCCAACGGGATTTTACATGACTATCAATCCTAAAGGTTACAATCTGATTTAAAAGCGTATCAGAAGAGCCCCTAGACCTCGGGGGCCGATCAGCTTTCCGATTACCATTAACAGAGTTACCGTTAGACCTATTACCATTATACCCATTGCTATTAGAACGGTTAGAATTAAAACGATTAGAACCAAACCTAGAATTACCATTTCCTCGATTAGATCTTCCAGATCCCCCTGAACCAGAATACCGATTCCCAGATTCCATAAGATCTAGGATACATGTTAATATATAAATTTTAGCAATATTGAATATATATTTATTTCATGTACTGATTTTCCCAGATACGAACATAATTTTCAGGAATTTCAATCTTATTATGCTTTATTTGTTTCTTTTTCTTTGATCCAAGTAATAATCTAAGACCAATAATAAAACCAACCCCAATGCCAGATAAGTGTGCAATATGCCCAGTATTACTCGGGATAAAAAGCCCTAAAACACCGCCCAAAATCCAGACAATAGCAGCAATAAACATGGGCATAACTAGACCAAAAGCCCAAACCATCATTAAAGGTTTTAGTATAGCCAAACATCCGATCAAACCATAAATAGCCCCAGAAGCACCAAGGCTTGAGCCATAAAAATTAACACTAATCAAACTTGCAATAATACCAGATGTAAAAAAGACAATCAAGAATTTAGTGCTCCCAATAAGTTTTTCTAAAAGAATTCCAAAGAAAAATAATGCAAACAAGTTATACATTAAATGCGCAATGTCAGCATGAATAAAAATACTAGTAAAAAATCTCCAGTATTCACCAGTAATTGCTTTCTCATTTAAAAGAAACATTTCAGTAAAATTCGGAATAATTGACTGAATTACAAAGATTATCACAATAATCAAGCATAACCATAACGAATAAAATTTTTGTTTCTTTTTCATAATCTTTTTATATTGTAATAGTTAATAAAAGTATATATAAAATGAAAAAAAAGAGAATAAGAAAAAAAACAAATGAAAAAATAAAGCAACACGTGCCTCAAAGAAGGATTATTACAAAAATAATTTTTATCACGTTTTTCTTGTTTATTCTATCTTTAATAGTTTCTATGCTTTCAGTTATATTATTGATCCCGAGCATTGATGCAATCAAAGATGAAAACGTCATCCTTGGCGCACATCGGGGGAATGCAATAGATTACATTGAAAACACCATTGAAGCATTTCAAAGCGCTCTTGATGAACCAAGGTATAAATTTATAGAATTTGATGTTCAATATACAAAAGATAAAATCCCAATCATTTACCATGATCAAGGCCTCATACGCCTTCACAGAAAAAGTTACAATGTAAAAGATTTAACTTATGCCCAACTACAAAATATTACACGATTTCATATCCCAACTTACGAAGAAGTAATGGAACTTATTGCAGGCAAAAAACCATTAGACATTGAACTAAAATCTCAAGGAAACTTTACTGATGATAAAATACTAGTACAATATATTGTTGAAGACTGCAAAAGGCGCAACATAATGAACACAACAATTTTTAGTTCAGTATCAAAAGAAGTAGTAATAGAATTCAAAAACCAATATCCAAAGATAAAAACCGGCAAGATCTACTATACTATTGAAAGTTCATTTTTTGGCACAGAATTTCTTACATCCAAACTTTATCAAGAAATTGAGGAAATGGATGCAGATTTTGTAATGCTTCATGGCGCAAATATTAGAAATTATCGCCAATTAAAAGAAAATCTTCCTGAAGAAAAAATCCTAGTTATTTGGTACTTTACTGATGAAATGTATATATTAGATAGTAATTTAAATTTTGATTCAAGCGTATCTGCATTAAAGCCCAACCTATTCAGGTGGATAAACGAAAAATTTGTAAAACCAAAAGAAAAGTGTTTATGGTGGTGTTGATCCAAATCATACAAACAACAAAAAGGTAAAATGCAAAAAGAAATCTATGATGCAATGATCGCAGGCACAGATAGGGGGTTGGAATTGATTAATCTATCTTCTTGCCCAAGCAACTCCTAAATAAACAAAAGGGGTATCTGCGATAGCAAAAATAACTTTAATTAAAAAATGTCCTAAGATTGTTGGAATTAATGCAGTGGTTGGTAAAATCCCATAAAAAGCAATAGGTACAAAAATAATTGTATTAATTAATTGAGACATTACTGTAGAAGCATTATTTCTAAACCATAGATGTTTGTTTCTTGTTTTTACTTTCCAAAAATGAAATGCCCAAACATCATGATGTTGACTTATTATATAAGCTATTAATCCTGCAAAAACAATTCTTCCTACAAGTCCAAGAGTTTGAGCATAAGCTTCTTGCCCTTGCCAAAATGGAGCAAAAGGTAATTTTATTGCTATAAGTACTAAGATATATGCAATTATGGTTGTAAAAAATCCAACCCATACAACTTGGTGTGCTTTCTTTTTCCCCCAAACTTCTGAAATTATATCTGTTACTAAAAAAGTTATAGGGAAGGTTATAGCTGTTGCAGAAAAAAATATCCCCCAAAAAGGAATAATTTTCACTCCAATTAAAGCAGACACAGTTAAAGCCATCACAAATAATCCAACTAAAATAGAATATTTTGTCCCTTTTTCCATTACTTACTTAAGAAAGGTTTATTTAAAAAATTATCTAACAACATCCTTTAACTTAACAATACAATTCAACCGCAACGCTTATATACCATTAATTCTGCATAAAAGTACAATGAAAGCTAGAATATTAATTGGGAGTTATCCCCATCACTAGAACAAGAATAAATAACTCTAGCCCTGCTTTCAACAAATTTTCTCTTATTTTTGCTAATAATAACTTTTTTATACCAGATAGTTCATTCAATAATATAAATTATGGCGATTGTAGTTTAATGGTAGAACGTACGGTTGTGGTCCGTAAAACGGGAGTTCAATTCTCCCCTTTCGCTTATTATCCCCATAAAAAGAGGTACAAAAATGAACATACTATTTATATGCAAATACAATCGTTTTAGAAGCAGGATTGCTGCAGAATACTTTAAAAAAATTAATAAAAATAAAAACATAAAAGTAAAAAGTGCTGGAGTAATAAAAGGGGATAAAGTTGATGGTTATGGAGTTGGCGCATCAAAAAGACTTTGGGGCATTAATATTAAAGGCAGACCAAAAACAATGAGCTCCAAACTACTAGGTAACACTGACCTAGCAATAATTGTAGCTAATGATGTTCCAAAATCCCTTTTAACAGAAAAAATAAATCCAAAAAATATTCAGGTCTGGAACTTGAGCGATACAGACGATAATAAAAAAAGGGTAGATAATCTAATAAACAAAATAGTTAAAAAAACAAAAGACTTAGTAAAAGAACTGGAGAATGCAAAATGAACACAAATTTAGTTAAAGGTTTTAATGACTATACAGGAGAAAAAGCATTTAAACGTGCAAAAGTAAAACAAATCATAGAAGACACTTTCAAGCTTTATGGTTTTGAGCCTGCAGAGACTCCAATAATTGAGAACCGCAGTTTTGTACAAGGAGATAATATTAATGATGAAGCGGTCTCAGACATTTACAAATTAGAAGATAAAGGAAAAAGAAAACTTGCGCTTCGTTACGAGTTTACATTTCAGTTAAAAAGATTGATGAAAAATAAAAAACTGCCATACAAAAGATACCAAATAGGGTCAGTCTTTAGAAATGAACCGATTTCAACGAGCAGGTTTAGACAATTTACTCAATGCGATATTGATATAATTAATACAAAGACAAAAGATGAAGCTGAGATCTTATCAACAATCTCAGATATATTAAACAAATTAAACATCAAATTTACAATTTACATAAATAACCGGCGACTACTAAACGAAATTCTAGACGACTTAGGAATAAAAAATAAATCTGCGGTAATTAAAGAGATTGATAAACTTGACAAACTTTCTGAAAAAGAAGTAAAACAAAATCTTAAGAAATATAATGCAGAAAAAGCATTACTCATTTTTAAAAAGCCAAAAAAATATTTTGAAAAATACAAAGCATTTCAGGAAATAAAAGAATTAGAAAAGTTTTGTAAGCTCTATAAAATAAAAACAGAGTTTTTAGCAACACTTGCCCGCGGTCTTTCATATTATAACGGAACTATTTTTGAAGTGAAAACAAAAGAAATGAAAGAAACAATCTTTGGCGGAGGAGCATACTTGTTCAATAATATTCAGTGTTGTGGATATGCTGCAGGCCTTGACCGCCTTTCAACACTTGCAAAAATAGATTTGGACAAAAACCAGATTTTGATCATATCCCTTAATCAAGATAAGGCAGCAATTGAATTAGCACAAAAAATAAGAAACCAAAACATCCCATGCCAAACATTTTACAAAAAACCATCAAAAGCATTAGAATATGCAAACTCGTACAATATACCATATGTAATCTTTTTAGGAGATAAAGAAGTAAAAAGCAAAAAAATAAAAATTAAAGATATGAAGACTGGTAAAGAACAGGCACTAAGCAATACGCAATTAACAAAATTCTTAGAAAAGTTAAAAAATTAAAATTCAGATTAACACTACTCAATGTTTATAATAGAAGATCCTTCTTCTGGCTGTAAATTAAAATCCAGCTCAAACCCGCTCCCTTCAGAAAGATTTGGATCACCTTTTAAAACCTTACTGCTTAATTCTAGCTTAAACCTTTTTCCAACCGGTTTAAAGAAAAACACTCGCCCGCCAATGTGATTGTAATTTCTTTTCTGAGCATCCTGATACAAATGATCACGAGCCTCACTATCCAAAGTATTACTTCTATCAAGTTGTACAAGATATTGCTTGATCAACTTCTCAGAAGCATATTCTGCCAATCCAATATTTTCACGTTTTCCGTTTTTAATCCTAAAACTATCTTCACCACCATTAAGCTCATACGTGCTTTCTTTTATTGTATCTAAGTTTCTTACCATTGTTTAGAAAAATTATTCATCAGAGACTAAATGAATCTCCGTAGACTTCCCAGAAGTATCTGGCTCAGACATTATATCCTCAATTCGTTTTGCTAAAATCTTTTCAATATCACCCTCATTCAAGCGTTCTATTTTCTCAACTAAAGAAGAATGAAATAATTTATAGTGATCATCCTTTTTGCTAACCTCACTCATGATAAACAACACACCACCCATCGCAGAATAATTACTATCTGTCGCGTTACCAATAAATTCTGCAAGAGACTTATGGCTTGTTTGCGGATTTTTTCGATACTTTTTAATCAAATCCTTACAAGTATCAACAGAAACATAAGACGCTCCAACAATATCCTTGATCTTACCATCCTTAGAATCTCTAATCCATTGGTGTTTTGAAGCAAACCGTTCTTCATCCAACTGTGCAATGTAATAATAAACAGTACCGGATTTGGTAGTATATTTTTTCCCTATACGTTCTGATTCTTGTACCATAATATGTGTAATTCACTTAATAATATGGATAAAATAAAGATATTTAAGATTTTGTATACTATTTTTTTATCCTTAAAATCCAGTTTTTTCTAGAAAATCTGTCATCAGTTAGAGATTCATAAAATTGTAAGATTTCAAAACCAACAGATTTTAACAAATCAATTAATTCTTGTTTATCATACAAATAATAAGACCTCATATAAGGAACATTTTCTTCCCTCCAAGACATATAAATGTCTCCTTTTAACCCCTTAAAACGCTTATCATCACTACTCCAAACACTAATCATAGCCTGTGCTCCATTTTTCAAGATCCGATAAAGTTCTTTTAAAGAATTTAATCTCTCTTGCTCAGTTTCCAAACAATGAAGTGTAGCCATAAACAATCCATGATCAAACATTTCATCCTTAAATGTATCTTTGTCAAGTTTATCTACTGCTGACTGGAAAAGCAAAACATTAATATCTTCAACAGCAGTCAATAGAGCAGCATTTTCTATTTGTTTTTTTGAAAAATCAAGACCATAATATTCAATCTCTTTATTTTTTATCATGTTTCGTCCACTCCCACATCCAAGATCAATTATTTTACCGCGTTTATTTTTTAAAAATTCAACAACTAATGGAATTTTCTTCTGAACATAAGTTCTCCAAGGTTTTGCAATTACATCCCAAATTTGTTCCTGGTTTGGCTTTGCATTATTTTCTAAATACTGCATTCTGCTAATAATTTTTATAGGTATTGTCATAAAAAAAGAAAAGAAAATCAACTTAAAAAATTAACCATTACTCTTAACGATGATATTTAAAAAATTCTTGAGTATCATCAACAATTTTGTTTCCAATTAAATAGGTCCCATCAGGCTTTAAAATTAAACAGTCTTCATATTTTCTGGTTATAGACAATTTCCCAGAACCTGCAGTAACACCTTCCTCCCTAATTTTTATTACAGGAAGAGCAATAATTAAAGGGCCACTACTAATGATTAATTTATCAGTCGCTAAAATATTTTTAGAGCTAGGACTTTCGATCCCTTTTAAATAACTCTCAATATTTTTTTTAGACGACTTCATACATTAATTAAAAAAATAGCTTTATAAACTAAATATATTCTCTAGAATATATAATAAAGTATTAATATTATAAGAAGATGCAATTACCAAAACCAGGAGAGATAAGAAAACCATCAAAAACATTAGCTGGCGTAAGCCCTATAGCAGTCATGTGCAAACCAAAGAAATGCAAGCACGGAACCTGTATTTATTGTCCATCACTTAATGTCCCACAATCATACACACCAAAAAGTCCACCAGTACTCCGCGCAGCAATACTAAAATATGACGCATTTAAACAATTACAATCTCGGCTTAAAGCCTTCAAATTAATGAATCATCCAGTTGACAAAATCGAATTAATCATAATGGGTGGAAATTTTCTGGAATATCCAACCAAGTATCAAAACAATTTCATAAAAAAATGTTATGATGCACTAAACAACAAAGTTTCAAAAAACTTAAAAGATGCACTAAAACTTAATCAAAAAGCAAAACATAGATGTGTTGCATTATGTATTGAAACACGCCCTGATACGTGCACAGACAAAGACATACAAAAAATGCTCTCCTGGGGCACCACACGCGTAGAAATAGGGGTTCAGTGTTTAGATGACAATATTTACAAGTTTGTAAATAGGGGCCACAAAGTTAAAGATGTAATAGATGCAAGCACGCGCCTTAAACAAGCAGGGTTTAAAGTTGGGTACCATATGATGTTAGGCCTTCCAAAATCAAACCCAAAAAAAGACATGCAAATGTTCAAACAATTATTCAAAGATCAAAGTTTTAAACCAGACCAATTAAAAATATACCCAACCCAAGTCTTACAAGGAGCAGCTCTTGCAAAAATGTACAATCAAGGCAAATATCATCCATACAGTAAAGATGACATTCAAGAACTAATTATTAAAATAATGAAAATAATCCCAAACTATTGCAGGGTAATGCGTATCATGCGAGAGATCGCGCCAGACTTTTTAATCGCTGGGACAACTAGAATCGATCTTAGACGCGATATTGAGGCCCATTTAAAAATCAAGAAATCAAAAATTAAGGAAATAAGATTTAGAGAAATAGGTTTTGCTATTCGTGACCTAAAACCTGGAAAAACTATTAACAATAAATTAAAACTTAAAACATCTAAATATAAGTCAAGCAATGGGACAGAATATTTTATAGAATTTGTAAACAAAGATAATATCTTATTTGGACTCTGTCGCCTAAGGATTAATAATACCTCAAAAACAGCAATCGTGCGCGAGGTTCATGTTTATGGTAAAGCATTAAAGATAGGCGAAAAAGCAAAGTTTTTAGGCCAACACAGCGGCCTGGGCAAACAATTAATAGCACATGCAGAAGATATAACCAGAAAATATAAAATAAACTCCCTTAAAATCATTTCAGGGATCGGCGCGCGAGAGTATTACAAAAAGCTAGGCTACACATTAGACAAAAATAATATTTATATGGAAAAAAAGATTTAACTAAAAAATTAACTAAGTGCAGTACAATTAGTAGTCTCATCCCAACTACAACCTAAAACATTAGCACACTCAGAGGCATCACACTTAGTACAATCTGCAGCAGTACAATCACTCTTAACTCTTACACCCTTACCACTATTATCCCTAGAATTTCCATCAGCATCACAAAGTGTTGCACCTTCTAAATCATCACCCAATAGTTTAGCAATTCTAATATATTCTGCAGTAAGAGGTATTGTATAATCAGTAGCATAACCAGTCTCAAGAGGATCTAAACCAGACACTGCACTTGAACCCATTAACTGACCATCAACAAAAATTTGTATCCCAGCAATTTCACCTTCACCAACACCACGGTCAAGCTTTAATTCATTGCCTTGAATTGCTGAAGCTTCTGCGATTTCAACATCAACAATAAAACAATCTGCAAGTCCTGCAACACCACCAGTACCCTCTTGGATAAAAGGCCTTACAACAGCAGCAACAATGATTATTGCAGTGATTACTAAAAGAATTATTAAAACTGTTGTAATTATTTGCGCTTGTGCTCGTTTTTCCATCTCCAACCCTTTTCTATTAATAACTAACCTAAGATGTTTTTATTTATAAACGTTTCTTTTATTTGTCTCTTTTCAAGTCTTTCTCAAAATTATCAATAAGTTGGAAAAAGTCCTTCTGAGAGATTGTTTTATCAGTTTCTGAGACCCCACGTTGCTCAACATATTTCCAAAAAGCTTCAGGACAATATCCCTTATTTTTTAATGATACAACAGTAGGCAGTTTTGGATCATCCCAACCAGAATATTTACCTTCTTCAATTGCTTTGCGCATCTTGCTTGTCGACATAACAAAATCAGTAAAATGCAAACGTCCAATAAAAGCCACCCAAGGATACTGTTTTTCCTTACCTAATGCTTTATACATCATTTTTTGTCGCTTAGAATTATCCATATGATCCTTACCCCGAATAATATGAGTCATTTTCATCTCAATATCATCAACAGGTACAGCCAAATTCATTAAAGGCCAGACACGATACTTCTTTTTCTGTTTTGGATGAGGCGTAGTATTTATTCGAGCAAGAGGAAAATCACGCATTGCAGGATTTTTGTGCGTTATATCACTCTTAAAACGAAGCACTGCTTCCCCTTGTTTATACCCATCCTTATCAAGCATATTTTTCCAACGTTTTTTTTGTTCTTTCTTATCTAAACTCCTACAAGGACACCCCGTTTTTTTCAATAAAAGATCTTTAAATGCATCAACATCACAAGTACAAACATATGCAGCACCCTTATCAATAAACTTTTGCGCATATTTATAATACAAATCCATACGCTCAGACTGAATAACAATTTTTACATTACCATCACAAAGCCATTTTGATTCTTCTTTAATCATTTTATACGCTTTTGGGTCAATATTTTCAGGGTTTGTATCTTCAATCCGTATAAAAAAAGTTCCACCATATTTTTTTGTATAAAGATAATTAGGTCCGATTGTTAAGATATGTCCCAGAGTTAACGGCCCGCTCGGACTTGGAGACATTCGAGTATTAACACTACCCTTTTTAACGCCAGGCAATTCTGCCAAACCATCACGCTCCACCCGATGACCAATCAAAGATTCTAATTTAGCAAACTCTTGTTCTAATTCCTGCCCTGACATAGAATTAATTTCCTTTAATACATCTTGAATTTTTGGCATAATCTCTTTTATCTGACTTTTTTGTAGGCCGTGATTAAAAAGTCCGGCAATAACACTACCAACAACAGCCTTACCATCATGCTCAAGAGCATTTTTTAATGCATAAGCACGTATATGTTTTTTATCTACCATGAAATTGTTAATAAAAATGATTATATAAATATTTAGAATTATTGCTCATTACTAAAACCAGTAAGCTCATCAATCTTTTCTTCCTTTTCAACATCTTTAATTTCTTTATCCAAATCTTCAATTAACTCACTAGCAATTTCTTTTGCCATACTTTCTTCTTCATTTTTTGTTATCTCCTTACCAGTAGCTTGCCCTAATTCCTGTTTCATAGATTCAATATCTTCTTCTAATTCTTCAATAAACTGATCCTTATTCTTTTTAAAATATTGATAAAGATATACCCAAATTTCTTCTAAATGCCCATCTTGTTCTAACCATAATCGCTGGTTATTACTAAGATGAAGAACCGGCAAAAAACATGCAAGTTTTTCATCTCGCTCATTTCCAGAAAGTTCTGTAAAACCTATTTTGTTCAAATGTTTTTCAGGGTTCGTACCTTTCTTTCTAATAGAGGTTAAAACTTTTGCATAAAATTGCTTTATTCGATCTTTTAAATCAATTTTTCTAAATTTTGGGAAATCAACTTCAGATAATTTTTCTGCCCGTTTTACTGCGACTTCTCTTTTAATTCTTCTAGATTCAGTATTTATCGCCTTTCCAAGTGCAGTTAACAGCTCAGGGAGTGTAACTCTTCGCGATCTTGGCAAAGGGGTTTTAGGAATAAGAATTGGTAACTCATTTTCATCAATTTCAATACGTTCTACAACATATTTCTCTTCTGCAGGCTTACCAAAAAGTATGGCATCAATACTTTTAAGATGCTTATTTAACAAGAATTCAGATTTTATTCTAAGCAATAATGCTGCTGCAAACAAAACCTTGCTTGAAACATAAAAGTCTGCCTCTTCGATTTCATGAAGCCTTTCAAAATATTTATTAGTAAGAATAACCAAATCAACATCCCAAGGATCAAGCTGCTCAGTATGTATTAAATCATAAATTATTGACTGCCAATCAGGCTTTCTACTAAGAATAATATCATAGATTTGATTTTGTCCAACTTTTTCGACTAATTCTTTATCTGTAAGAACTTCCTCGACACTATTATCTTGAGTCATCTCTTTTATTTGTGCATCAAAATCCATTCATTAGAAAAATCCCACATGTTTTTAAAGTCTTTTATCATAAATAGACCATAAATAGTATACTAAAATACACCATATATGTGCTGTCATTCAACAGTTACAACAAACCGAAAGCTTTATATATTAGTTTTAATTATATATTTTATCACCTCTTTTTCCCCAGAAGAGTCAGGACATTTCATTTATGACATGACACCGGCTCCTCTAGGGTTTCATCTCCCGGGTTGAGAAACTCGCAGATTATTAAGTCATACTTCTTATAAGAAAAAAAGAGTATATTAAAATAAAGCAATCCTTTCTAAAATAAGGCACTACTAAAAAATTTACTCTTTTTTTATTTTCTATTCTTAAAAATAGAATAAATTAAGATTATTATTAAGAATAAATGCAATATCAATCTAACTAAAAAGTTTGTACTAAACATTCCATATAAAATATAAGTCTCACGAAATACAAATATTGTATATACTATAAAAAGTATCGTCCCTACATAATAAAGGACATTCATAAAACTTTTTACCCCATCACCCATGTTAAATATTAGTTCTTTTAATATATAAATTTATCTTTCACAGAATTTCATAAACTCATCAAAACTAGACAAGCAACTTCTCACAAGGAAACCAAACCTCATTTCTAAATATTGAAAATTCTAGTTTTTGGATTATGTCTGGAAAATTCTCTTGAATCAATGAAAGAATGTTTTCAAATTCATCATGATTCTTTACCAAAAACTCAACCTCTAATTTCCAGGGACCGATCATCTTAATATAATTCAACGTGTGTTTATTAGTCCTTAAAAAATCAAGTATTTTTTCTTCAACATCATTAGAATAATTTTTAACATAAATAAACAACTTATATTTCTCAAAGCCTAATTTATTATAGTTTATCGACGTAGAAAAAAAAGGAATCACTTTAGATTTTACAAGACGTTTTATTCGTCTACTTACAGAATCAATACTGAGCTTAGCACGCCCACCAAGATCTAATAAATTTTGTTTTCCGTCCCGATGCAATTCATTCATCAAAATTTTATCCTTAGCATCAACATCAACAATTTTCCCACCCCAAACAGGAAACTCATCCCTTTGATTTTCATGAATAATCAAATTATTTTGCAAAAGCACAGCATCAATCATTAAACAAAAGTCTTTTGAATAAATCAAGTTTCCAAATTTTGATAAAAGATTATTCTCAAATTCATAGTATTCTCCCCTTGTTTTTGCAAAAACAGCTATTGCAATATCCCAATTCCCACTCGATTCAAAGATGGCAAAAATCTGCTTTTGAGTTCCAAGATATTTTCTTAATTCTTCTTTCTGCTCATTAGTTGCACTTAATTTTAAGTATAATTTATAAGAACTATAACCCAAGGCAGTATAATCAATAAATGCCCCAGTTCCAGTAATCACCCCCAATTTTTTCAATCTATTGATCCTATAACGGATACTATCCTTTGACAGATTACATTTCCGTGCCAATTCTTTTTCAAAGATTCGAGCATTATACTCAACATTCCTTAAAATTATTTTATCAGCCTTTGTTAGTTTTATTTCCATGTTATAACCAGATTTTAGCGCATATTTATCATAATTAAGTAATATTTATAAATCTATCGTAAAAAGGATAAAAAATCAATAGAATCTTTATTATAGTTCATTTACATATTATATGTAGTCACTACAAAGTGATTAAAGACAGTCAAATTTAAGAGTTGATTGTAAGGAGGTAAAAACAAAAAATGACACAAAAAAATCAAACTGAAATGCTTAAAGAAATAGAAATGTTCCCAAAGTTACAAGAATACTTGTCAGACAGATTATGTAACTACAAGGGCACAACCATTAGTTCACTGAAAAAGATACCAGACAGTGATTTAGTAACCCTTTCACTAGCATCAGAAGGATTCAGGGACATCGGTGGATTTAATAACCCCTCAACAACCGTAGGAATTTATGAGGGAGAAACACTGTATACAAGACAAGTTACAGACATAAGAGACTCAGACAATAACATTAATAGAAGAGGAAACAGGATATTTACTGAGGAACCATATGAAGGCGAATTTGCCCCATACAGTAACATAGAATTGCTTGAAAACACACCAAAAGAAGCAGTTATTAGAGCAGCAAGAGAAGATGGCAATGGAAGAATCTACGACTTGTTCTTAGACAAAGTTGACCCAGTAGCACTCCAAAGGATAACAAAACTTTAAGAAAGAAGCTAGTTTTCTTTCTTCTTTTTTATTTTTTTTCTTCTTCTTTTTTTTCTTCTTTTTTGTCACCTTTACTCAAAAATTCAGTATAATGACATTTACCGCAATAAAGCCGATTACTTGCTTTCATCAAAAAAATACCAGGCCCACACCTAGGACAGTATCTTTCCCGAATAACTTTATCCCCTTCAAAACGATACATTGTATACTTCTTTGAAGTAGGTTTATTCCTTTTTTGTTTTTTTCCTTTTGCTTCCTTTTTAGCCATTTTGTATTACAGTAATATTTTATTCTAAATTTACAGCTTTTTAAAGCTTACTAAAAAAGTTACCAACCAGAACCAACAAGCCTAAACCAAAAATATATCAAAATCAAAATAATGGCAAACACGCCAATAGCCCACAACAACCTAATAAAAATCTTTTTCCGATTTCTTGTAAGTTTTTTTAATCCACTAAACTCTTTTTTAATATTTTTTGAGACCTCATGAACTTCCTGACCAATTCCCTTTTCAGTCATTTTTACACTTTTTTTAAAGTCGCCTTTATGAACCTTAAACTTCATTGACTTTTTCTTAGTACCCACCATATTACTTTATAGAACCTATATGTATTTAAATATTCTCACAACTAAAAAATCTATGGTTATACAAGATTTAGTAATAACAGTAGCAAACCTAATATTTACATACGCATTAATAATACAAGTATTTCACGGATTCAGAACTCAAAAAATATCAATAACGATTCAAACCTCAGTTTTAACATCAATTGGATTATATGCCACAGGGATAGCGTTTCTTACATTAGGGCTTACATATTCAGGCCTGGTCTGCAGTTTTAACGGTATAATGTGGACAACATTTTTAATACAAAAAATTGTTTATAAGAATTAACTAAATTGTAAGAAACTTAAGCAGGAGCGTCTTGAGCTTTTTCTTCAACAGGAGCATCTTTCACTTCTTCTTCAATCTTTTTTTCAACAGGCGCTTCTTCAGCAGGAGCATCATCCGCAGGTTTTTGTTCTGCTTCCTTTTGAGTCTTATAATCTTCATCACTTGTCTTTTTTGCAGCAACCCTTTGTTTTTTTGTAGTTTGTTTTGCTTTTTCTAAATCTTCCTTTGTGCCATAGATACATGCAGAAATCTGAAAAGTATGACTTCCAAAATTACCATTAATACCTTCAACATCTATCTGATCTTCTGAAACGCCTTTCTTTTCTGATAGAAGTTTTTTAACCTCAGGGAAACTAGGATTCACTTTTGCTTCAACTACAGCTTTTAATTCAATTCGATTAAAAAGATCATTTTGTTGTTCAGTTATAATTTTCATTTTTTTACAGAATTCCTATAATTTAATTGCATAAAGCCCTTTCTTATCAACCTTTAATTCTTTTGCAAGAACAGATTTCTCCGGGTGTACAATTTCTACTTTACCTTTAAAATTATCTGATATATCTTTTTTTGCGCAATGAGGACAAGAATCACCAGTATAAATTAACTTACATCCCTTACATGCTTTTTCCTTTGCCATTTTATTTTTTATCTCCAGATTTAGGTTTTGCCACTTTCTTCATAGATGCTAAAACCTTCTTTTTTTCTTCTTTAATCCAATCAAGTTTCCCAAGTCCAGGTTGCCTCATAGTAAGACCGATTTTAGGGTTATCACCCTTATAAGATAATGCTACAACACGAGCTAAGCAAGCGTCACCCCTCTTTAAAACCTTTTTACTATCCTTACCAAGTAAAGTATTAGTTGTTGAAAAACTAACATAATCATCCATTGTTTGACTAATATGGATCATACCCCTCATAACACCAAGATTCATAAAAGCTCCAAAATTAGTGATTTCATTAACAATTCCAAAAGCTAATTCTTGCAATTCAGGTTTCCATACAATTAATTTAAATCGTGAATTATAATACGCAGCACCATCTCCAGGAATGATTATTCCATCGCCAACTTCTAAGACAGAAATAACACCAATTACCTCCCCAATCTCTTTATCATGATAATCAAAATAAGTCTCTTGCAACTGTTTTGCAACTGCATCGCTAGTTTTAAGACCAAATAACTTTGGCTCGACCCTTACATAATCCTCAACTTCAACTATATAGAACATGTTAATTTTAATAAAAAATTTGGCTTTATAAAGCTTACTACAAGCGTCACATATCTTTATCTAGCAACAATCAACTGACGATTTTTATTGAGCAATATAACACGAGGCAAAATCTTTCGCATACCCCGGTCTAATGTACAGACAATATTTCCCTTACCCTCATTAGCAAGATTAATAATCCCTTCATCGACAGTATCACCCTTAACTTTTACAGATTTGACGTTATTTGCGTCTAATAACTTTAAAGCCAAGCTACAAGCTTCTTTATCTTTCCCTTTAACTTTTTTAAGCTTATCATCACGCAGCATTTTTAGTTCCTTAATAACTTGCAAAGGCACAACTAATTCAAAATCTTCATTAAGCAAATTTTGCAAATTTTCTAAATAATCTAATTTTTCTTTAGCACAATATATAAGAAAATTAGTATCTAATATTATTTTCATATATTTTAGAAAAGGATAATGCTTAAATAATTAACTCAACCCCAAAAATAATGAAAAAGTGCACCCATCTGGAAAGATTTAGTGTAAAAGTACAAGACCCTGATTTCCCTTATAAACCTAAGGCATATTTTTAAATAATCATATTTCTTTAACCAATATATGGAAGAAAAATCACATGTTTTAAAAGTGTTAAAAAAGGTAAATTCAGCACTTACAAATCAAGATTATGTAAAAGTAAAACAATTAAGTGAAGAGATTCTTCATTCTTCGTCAATTCATCAAGACCCAGACATAATTTCTGTTGCAGTTATAATTTATTCTTTAAGCAAACTAATAGAAAGAGACAGTTATAAACAAGAAAAAAATTGGCAAGGTTTTTATTCCAGTTATATCAAAGCATTAAACAATTCTATAGAAGCTTTAGAAAAAGATAACATTCAAGCATTTAGAACAGAAATATCATTTATCAGAGAATTAATAGAAAAGTTGTCAGGCAGATTAAAAAAATATATAGAAGATGTGTTCCGGCGAGCAAAAATTAACAAAGCTTCCCGCCTTTACGAACATGGAATTTCTATGGAAAAGACTGCAAAGATTCTAGGAGTATCACTTTGGGAATTAGCAGAATATAGTGGAAAAACAGGGGTTGCAGATGTAAACCTTTCAGTTACAATGTCAATAAAAGATCGCATAAAAATTGTTGAGGAGATATTTAGAAAATAAAATGTTAAGAGATGCACGGAAAAAAGACGCACAAGAAATATTAGAATTATTTAACAGTGACCCAAATATTGCAGGCAACAATGAAAACAGAGAAGAATACGACATAGAAGATATAAAAGATTACATAAAAAAAGACGTAAGCAAAATGATTGTTTATGAAGAAGATAAAATAATTGTTGCAGCACTTTTAGCACAATTTTGGAAAAATTATATTTACATCAATTCACTAATCGTCAAAAAACAACACCAAGGACAAGGCCTTGGACAAAAACTGCTAGCACACATAGAACAGTTAGCAAAACAAGAACAAAAATGTCAAATAGAAATTGAAGTTATCATAACAAATAAACGAATGCAAAAACTTGTAGAAAAAACAGGCTACAAAAAACAAAAACTTATTGCGTTTTATTCAAAAAAACTTAAATAAAATGACACAAAAAAGATACATAATATTTGATGCAGGACCGTTAATAAACTTTTCAATGAACGGGCTTTTACCATTACTGGAAAGATTGAAAGAAAATTTTCCAGGAGAATTTTTAATAACAAAAGAAGTCAAAGAAGAAATAATTGACCATCCTTCAAAAATTAAACGTTTTGAACTTGGAGCATTACGCCTTCGTGACTTGTTTAATCGCGGAATAATTAAACATGCAGAACTTACCCCAGAACAAGTTAGTCAATTAAAAAAGAAACGTGATGAAATATTAAATATTTCAAACACAATGTTTCGGGCAAAAAAGCGAAACATCCACATCTTAGATAAAGGAGAGGCAGCAGCTTTTGCACTAGAGTTCGTATTAAAAGATGAAAGCGTTTTAGCGATTGATGAACGAACCGCAAGAATGCTTGTTGAAAATCCCGAAAGCGCCCGCCAAATTTTAGAAAACAAACTGCATACAAAAGTTACAGGAAACAAAAAAAACTATAATTATTTTGATGGATTCAAAGTAATTAGGTCAAGTGAACTAATATACATAGCCAACAAACTTAATTTAATTCAGTTAAAAGATCCAAAAGCATATAGAGCAATGCTTTATGGGATAAAATACAAAGGATGCTCAGTATCAATGGAAGAAATAAAACAGTTAATTAAGCTTTAATCATTCTAAAAAAGCATAACTTTAAAAGAAATAATATTTCTATAATAATATACGCAAATGGGTGCGTAGTTTAGTGGTAAAACAGAGGGCTCCAGACCTTCAGCTGGGAGTTCGATTCTCCCCGTGCCCATATTTATCAAATTTTCTAAACAAATGAAACAAGAAGTTTCCAGACTAAAATAAAAATTCCAAGAAGCAGATTATACAACCCAAATAAATAAAATCTTCCGCCACGAATTATTTTTAACAAAATCCTTATTGCAAATAAGCTAATAAAAAAGGTTACAATAAAGCTAACTGCTAAGATCAGATAATCAATATTTCCAAAAACAATACTTTTTGCTTCCATTATAGATGCGCCGAGGATTAAGGGTATTGACATTAAAAAGGAGAACCGTATCACATCATCTTTTTTTATTCCACGAAAAAGCCCAGCACTAATCGTACTTCCAGACCTAGAAATCCCTGGCAATATTGCTAAGGCCTGAAAGATTCCAATAAATAAGGAATCAAGCCAACTAATTCTTTTTTTTGAAGGTTTGACAAATTTTGTAGAATAAACAATGACCCCGCTTAATATAAAAAATAGCCCTAAGTAAAACAAATTGCTAAAAAAGCCACTAATCACTTCACTGAAAAAGATACCAACAACCACTGCAGGAATCAATGCAAGAAGCATTAACAAAATAAACCGTACATTCCCCTTTTGTCGGATATCACAAATTTTTATTATATCTTTCCAAAAAATAACAATCACAGCCAAAACGCTTGCAAAATGCAGGAAAATATCAAAAGGCAAATCCTGGAAACTGAAAAAATGTCCAAAAAGTGCCAAATGTCCAGAGCTACTAATCGGTAACCATTCAGTAATTCCTTGCACAATACTTAAAATTATAGCTTTAATTATTGATATCATCAAAATACATGTTAAAAGTTTTTTATAAAGATTAGCCAAAACCCCAAATCTTTATAAATTACACATTCTTAATTTTCACATGGCACAAGAAGAGGTAAAAACAATAAAAACAAAGAAAGTCGTCACTAAAAAGAATATTGTAAAAAAAGAGCCAATTAAAAAAAGATTAAAAGATGAAGACATGCAACGAGCACTTATTGACAACTTCATAAACTTACAAAGAGTTCTTACAAATTTATCAATAAAATTTGATGAATTATCTGGAAACATTACAAAGATGCTACAATTGTTTGAAATTTCTGCTAAAAGTTTCGCAGAAAAATATTCTGACAAAAAAGAAGAAGTACAACAACAATCTCAAGTAGACAAAGATTTCTTATCAAAATTAGATAGTTTATTAGATCAAAATAAAACAATTGCTAAAGGAATAATGTTAATGGAAGAAAAGATTAAAAATAAAGCATTATCTACCGCACAATCACAGCAAATCCCGCAAAGAATACAACCGCAACAACAAATGCAACAATCTCAAAAATCAAAGTTTGGTCAGATGTTTAAATCACGGCCCCTTCCAAGATATTAAATGGGATTAAAACAAGTAAAAAAAGAGGAAAGAATAGTTTTTCTAACAGAATTTACATCAATGATCTTAAAAGAAGTTTCTCACAGGCTCGATACAAAAAGAAGAATAGAATCAGCAAAACTTCGACAAAGGTTTATAACACCCAATATAAGTCCTGAAGATGCATTTAGAAAAATAATTCAAGCACCAAACTTTAAACCATCCCCATATCAAGCAATGAGCAAGGTAGAAATGCAACAAGCTGCAAGCCGCCCAAAACAGCCTAAGAAAAAAGGCCCAAGACTTAAAGACATTAAAGAAATTATCGCAAGACATATTAAAAAGAAACCACCCCAAGGCCAAAAAGTAAAAATAAATGTAAGGCCTCAATCAGCGCCAAGACCAAGCGGATTTAATTTAGGAAGAATAGAATTATTAATAAAAGATCCAGCAGTCCAGACTATTGAATGTTCCGGCCCGGGAAGAAATGTTTTATTAAAACGCCATAACAAAATAAATACAACCCAGATCACGCTTACACAAGATGAGATAACCGAAGTGATAAATAAATTTTCGAAAGAAGCAAGAATTCCAGTCATTGGAGGTTTGTTCAAAGCAGCAGTAGGCGAGTTGATAATTTCTGCAGTAATTTCTGAATTTGTCGGCTCACGTTTTATAATTAACAAAATCGCATCAAGATCAAAAATAATAAATTAAAAATTGAAGGGAGAAGAGGACTCCTCCCATTCCCCTTTTTCAAAAATAAGAATCATTTCTTTTTTTAAATCATTTTGGTGATTGAATATAAGGAGTTTCAAAGTAATCTATAACAAATTTATTTTCAAATCCTATTTTTCAAAAATGCGACTTCCAAATCCTCATTTTACAAACTGCCCTTTTGAAAATATATTTAAACCAACTTTACCTAAACATTTCATGAAAAAAAATAATAAAATAACAATTGAAAAAATAAACAAGTACCATAACCTAACCAGCAAAGCATTAATGATCGCAAAAAAGGCAGTGGCCAAAGGAAAAGAGAAGCAAGCAAAAGAAATTTTTCTGATGGTAGAATGTTATTTATCAGACGCATTACATTTCAAAGAAAAAAAAGATTTTGTAAATTCCTATGGGGCCCTTAATTATGCACATGGTTGGCTAGACTGCGGTGCACGCCTAAAAGTGTACATTGTCACAGACAACAAATTGTTCACAGTTTAGAAGATCGATAAGTTGCAATATCTTTGACCATCTGTTCGAAAAGGTCAGAAAATGTTTTACTCTCATTAATACGCTTAGTTTTTGATCTTTCAATTTTAAACGCAAACCATTTTTCAGCCTCCCATCCCCCAGCACCAAGCTTTTTTTCTAAAACAGCATAATTCTTCTTTTTTTTACTTTCAAAAGTCACATGGCAATTAACACCAAAAAGATCAAAATAAACAGAGTCTCCAGACTGTTTTGTGTTTAGAACACTCCAGCCATATGTCTGGTACATAGAATCACTCTGAGCAAGGCGTTCTTTGAATCTTTTTGAGAGATTTGTAGTATCAATAACATGATCAATAAATCTCTGCCCCTTGTATTCTGCAGAGTTATAACTTTTATGCGACATTTTTCGAACAGAATATATTAAAAGTTTCACTTAAAAACACTTGCTATACTCTAAAAAGCATAATTTAATACCAACTATTGCACTACTCATTTTCAAAAAATTTAAATAAACAAACAAATTAACGAATACATGAAAAAGGTGATAATAATTAGTCTTGGCGGAAGCTTAATTGTTCCAAATAAAATACAAACAAAATATCTAAAAGAAATAAAAAAGATTCTATTAAAAAATTTGAAAAATTATAAATTTGTTATTGTTTGTGGGGGCGGAAGTGTTGCACGCAACTATATGAGCGCCCTAGATCATATCAAAGATAAACGTAAAGTTTATTTTCAAAGCATGGTCGGTATTGCAATAACGCGCCTTAACGCTCGTTTTGTTCAGCATTTTTTTGGAATTAATCAAAAACAAGGCATCCCACATAATATTTTATCAATAAAAAAATCACTTAAGAAAAATTCAATAGTTTTTTGTGGCGGCCTAACATATCAAAAAAAAGAAACATCTGACAGTGCTGCAGCAAAGATTGCCAAATCTTTAAAATGTGACTTTATTAATCTTACAAATGTCAAGGGACTATATGACAAAAACCCTCAAAAATATAAAAGTGCCAAATTTATTCATGAAATTTCGCATAAAGAATTCTTTAAGATTGCAAACAAGATCAAATACAAACCAGGCCAACATTTTGTCTTAGATCAAAAAGCATCAAAGATCATAAAACAAAACAACATCACAACATACATTTTAGGTTCAAACACAAAAAATCTTGATAATTTGTTAAACCATAAACATTTTGTTGGAACAATTATCAAAAGCTAAACTTTAAAATCATAACTTCTTAAAAAATATAGTTATCGGTAATTTTATGAGCAAATTTCTGCCCACCCAGATAGGGGAAAGCACTCGCGAAAGCTATAAAAACCGGGCAAGCTTAACATCTTTAACCTAATGGGGGAAGAAGAGTTCTTGATACTAAATTCATAAAATAATTTAGAATGGGAGAAGATTACAGATATTGGTACGAAGCATTTGAAGATATTTTCAATATTCACTTAGGGGTTGGGGAAAAAGCACTTTTTCAAAACATGATTAGAAAGAATAATTTAAAAGGTATAAATATGAGCATTGTTTATTACATGCATGATCAATTTTTGCCAATGTTTGAAAGCGAGTCAAAATTGGTACGAGAAGCTTTTAAAAAACAGGAAGAGCATCACAAAGAATGTTATGATAAATGGAAAAGAGCTTATGAAAATAGAAAAAAATAAATAATGCCTATCGTGCTTTCCCTTATTTAATAGGAAGCCCACCCCATTTGCTCATAAAACTCTGCGAAGCTAAAGCTTCTTGTTCTCTGAAAACCGATAACAGCGATTAAAGAGTTCACTGCGGTTCTCCCAAATTGCATTTTTAGCCCCTAGAGGGTTATTCAATTGCAACTTCCTTTAATCGCAAACGATATAAGAAAGATATTTCAAAATCCATCACAATAATTCTTTTAAATGCATTAATTTACATTTTAATAATGAATTTCGATGATGTAGCAAAATTACAAGAAACAAAGATAAATCCAAACAGTAAATGGATTTATGCGGCAGATTTTAATATTAAACATAAAAACAGTAAACTAAAGAACACAGACAGAGTAGATGTAGAAATTGAAGATTTAAAATATATTCTAGATCAAGGAGGCAACCCAATTATTTTAGCTCACAAGGGCAGATTTAAAAAAGGAGATACAGAAGATCTTGATTTTATTGTACCTTATTTATCCAGCAAATTAGAATCCAAAGTTGAATATTTTCCAGAAAATAGCACTTATGAAGCGGTTCAATTTGTTCAAGGATTAAAGCCAGGAACAGTAGCAATAATGGGAAATACTAGGAAAAATGAAGGTGAAGAAAAAGATGATCCATTTCTTGCAGCAGAATTTGCCAGATTAGGACAAAATGTTGCAGTAGGTGGTTTTGGGAAAGCCCATAGAATCCATGCTTCAAATGTAGGTATTTTAAGATATTTGCCAGGTTATGCAACAAAAAGTCAATTAAAAGAAATGAAATTATTAGAACCATGGGCCGGAAAAGACCCAGAAAGCTACTCTGTTGCTATCCTTGGAGGAATAAAAAAAGAAAAAATCCTAACAGGTCTTGCTGGTTTTTTAGAAACCTATGATGCAATTATTCCCGGAGGAATCGTATTAAATACCATTCTACATGTACAAGGATTTCCTATTGGCAAGTCTCTTATTAAAGATAGTGGAAAAACCTATGAAAAACAAGTAGCAGAAGCTTTAAGAGGAGAAAATAAACATAAAATTCATATCCCTGAAAAAGTAGTTATTGCTAAAAAACAAGATGATAAATATCTTAACCCACATACAATAAATCCAAAAAATACCCAAATTCCTAAAGACTACATGATAGTTGATTTTATCTTACCCAATACTGCGATTCAATCACTAGATCAGATGATCCAAGAAAGAGGAAGAGGAATTTTAGCAGGAACTCCAGGGATATATAATAAAGGATTTAAACAAGCAACAGACCCAGTATTAGCAAGCATGAGGAAGAATTTAGAAAATTGTGCAGTATTAGGTGGAGATACTGCAGCAGAAGTTAATTATGAAGGAGTATCTTCAACAGGAGGAGGCTCTGCACTTTATTTTATTGTTAATGCAACTACGCCTGTTTTTGAAGCCTTAAAAACTAACAAAAGAAAACTTCATAAGTAATTATTTCTTTCCGAAACTTTAAATATATCTCCTTACAATAATATTTATGCAAATGATAACAACATCAAACTTAAACACCTTAAGAAAAGAAATCAAGACCTTAAAAGAAAAAAAGGAAACAGTAGTCGTGCAAGCAGGATCACAAGAATTTAACCGAAAAGTTGTAGAAAATAAAGATGTAGACATATTCCTAGACCCACACGTACATGATCGTAAAGATTACATGAAACAGCGCGACTCAGGGCTAAATGAGGTTCTGTGCAAATTAGCAAAACAAAATAACATAAAAATTGGTATAGACTGGCCACTAATTAAAAAAATGGCAAAAAAAGATAAAGCAATCATGTTGTCACGCATAAAACAAAACATTGATTTATGCAAACGTACAAAAACTCAAATCATAATTTATCCAAAAAGTTTATCTAACCAAGAAATTTCAAGCATTTTTCTAAGCTTAGGTGCTTCAACAAATCAAGCAAAAGAAGCATCACCACATTAGTCAGAACTTCCAAAAGATTCCCTAGGTTTCCAAGCAGGAGTTCTCAAAAAAAGAGGTAGGGATCGCCCCTCTGGATCTTTAGAAACATATTCAAAAAACCCTTCAAAATCTGGTTTTTCAAAGTAATGATCTAAATTATGAGCAGACAAAGCCTCACTTAGATCATCAAGAGAATTTAAGCACGCATCAAAACACTTTTTAGATCTAACGCGGTCCTTTTCCAAAGTCGCAGCTAAAGCCATATTAAACAAACCAGCCTCTAATCCGCCATCACAATTAGTAATGCCCTCAGAGTAAGCTTGATCAGCTTCTTCAAAAACTTTCAAAGAACAAAAACCAGCGATCAATCCCTCATATGCAGGTTTAAAAGTAGGATCAGATTCTATTGCTATTCGGTAAGTAGGTATTGCAAGTTCATGATCCTCAGACAAAAGGCTAATATTTCCAAGAGCATGCAAACAATCTAAACGATACAATGGAGATTCAAGAACCTCTGAAAAGATTTTTTGCGCAATAGAATACAAGGTAGGATCTTCTCTAGCTTTTTTAGAAAAAATAAGTCCTTGATTAAACCGGATATGTGGAGGTGTTGACCCCCTGTCAGAGATTTGCTTTAAACAACTATAAGAATCACAAAGATTATCATCATCATAATACACCTCAGCCTTATCATTTAAATCGTCAGTATCAAGCCATGATGCCTGATTATCAGAACATTTCATTGCAATTCATACAAAAATTAATATAAAAACTTATCGGTATTATGTCAGAACCTTAAATTTATAAAACATCCAAACTATACTTTAACATGACTGAAAAAGACATTGAGATACAAAAAGTAATAGAATCATTATCTCCAAATGAAAGAAAAATAATACCATATTTAGAAGGAAGTACATTCAAAGGCCTTGACGAAAAAACAACCATTGGAAAGACTGCCATAATGCGTGCATTAGAATTTTTATCAAACAAAAAAATTATCCAGATTTCTATAAAAAAGGAAAGAATCATAGAACTTGGCATAAATGGGCTTACATACAAAAAGCAAGGATTACCAGAACGAAGACTTGCAAACGTTATAGCTGAAAAAACAACCATTTCAATCCCAGACGCTATGAGCAAGTCAGGCATTTCAGATAATGAATTTAAAGCCGCTCTTGGCGCTTTAAAGCGTAAAGCACTTATTAATTTGGTTAATGGTAACATAATTCTGACAGGTAAAAAAGAAGCACTTGTTGAAAAGTCATTAGAAGAAAAGTTTTTAGAAACCTTGCCAAAAAATACAGACCAATTAGAACCACAAGAAAAATATTCGTTAGACAAACTTAAGTCAAGAAAAAATATTATCGACATTCAAGATAAAAAGACAGTAAGCTTCAAACCAACAGACCTTGGAAGAGAAATAATGCAACAAAACCTAACCCCTACTAAAGACATGATTGAACAACTAACCCCAGAAATATTAAAATCTGGAAGATGGAAAGGTAAAAAATTTAGAAGATATGACTTAACAAGCCCAGTACCTAGAATTAATGGTGGAAAACGTCATTTTGTTAATCAGGCAACAGATTATGCAAAAAAGATCTGGACAGACATGGGCTTTAAAGAAATGAGCGGTAACATGACACAATCAAGCTTTTGGAACTTTGATGTTTTATTCACACCACAAGATCACCCAGTTCGAGAAATGCAAGATACATTTTTTATAAAAGACAAAATAGCAAAACTTCCAGATAACAAATTTGTAACCGAAGTAAAAAAGGCTCATGAAGGAAAAATCCCGGGTTCAATTGGATGGCAATACAACTGGAAAGATAAAGAAGCAAAAAAAGTGGCACTCAGGACACACACAACTTGTTTATCAGCCAAAACCCTAAAGGAGATTTCACAAACTAAAGAATTCCCTGCGAAATATTTTTCAGTAGGAAAAGTATTTAGAAACGAAACTTTAGACTGGTCTCACGGATTTGAATTTAATCAAACAGAGGGCATAGTAATTGACGAAAACGCAACATTTGGACAACTAATAGGATACTTAACAAAATTTTTCAATAAAATGGGCTTTGATAAAATACGGGTAAGACCAGGATACTTCCCATACACAGAACCAAGCGTCGAAGTAGATTATTTTAATCCAGTAAAAAAAGCATGGGTAGAATTAGTTGGGGCAGGAATGTTTAGACCAGAATTAACAATACCAATATTTGGAAGGCACATACCAGTTTTAGCCTGGGGAATGGGATTTGACAGAATGATCACAAAATTCTTCAACATAAAAGATTTAAGAGAAATGTTCAAAAATGACATAAATAAACTACGAGACATGAAAATATGGGACAAATAACATGGAAATCAAAGAACTAAACGAATTCATAGACTGGGAAATAAATCGTCTTGAAGACTATTACAAAGACAAAGATGAAAAAGAATTAACAATGGCTATGTCCCTAAAACTAATAGAAGAAACCGGTGAACTATTTAATGAAATCTTAGCACATAAAGGGTACCAACGAAAATCTAAACTAGAAAAATTAAAAAAAGACGACATTGAAAAAGAATTCGCAGACGTTTTGTTTGTATTAATAATCATTGCAAGACGTTTTAATATTGACATTGAAAAGTCAATAAAAGAAAAAATGGAAATAATTAAAAAAAGAAATTATGAAATATAAAAAATGACAATACTAACATTAAACAAAAAACAATTAGAGTCAAAGATCGGAAAAATGACTGAGGATTTGCAAAACAAAATCTCAATGTTTGGAACACCTATCGAAGAGGTCACAGACAATGAAGTTAGTATAGAAGTTTTTCCAAATCGTCCAGACCTGCTCTCATTTCAAGGATTTGTTCGAGCAATTACAGCATTTTTGAAAAAACCAGGACTGAAAACTTACAAGGTTGAAAAACCCCAGAAAGATTATCAAGTAACAATAGAAAACTCTGTCAAAAAAGTGCGACCATTTACTGCTTGCGCAATTATTAAAGGATTAAAATTTGATGAAGAAAAAATTAAAGAAGTAGTAGAAATTCAGGAAAAGCTTCACGGAAGCTATGGCCGTAATAGAAAGAAATTAGCAGTAGGAGTTTACCCATTAGAAGAAATAACCCTACCAATAAAATTCTTAGCATTAAAACCTGAAAGCATAAGATTTCAGCCACTAGAATTCCCTCGCGAGATTAACGGGCGCCAGATTTTATCTCAGCATCCGACAGGACGAGAATACGGCCACCTACTTGAAGGTGCAGACATTTATCCAATTTTTATTGACGGTGCTGGAGAAGTCTTATCCATGCCTCCAATCATTAATTCACATAAGACTGGTAAAATTAATGAAAAGACAAAAGATATTTTTATTGAATGTTCAGGGTTTCATAAAGAATATCTAAAAAAGACCTTAAACATGATAGTTACAGCATTAGCAGACATGGGCGGAAAAATTTATGCAATGGAGGTTATTGACAAAACAAAAGAAATTTCGCCTCAGTTAAGCCCAGAAAAAATGCCTTTTTCTATTGAATATATTAATAAAAATTTAGGCCTAGATCTTAAAGAAAAAGAAATAAAAAGTTTACTTGCAAAAATGGGTATTGGATACGTTAAAGAAAAAAACAAACCAACAGCATTAATTCCTGCATATCGTACAGACATTTTACATGAAGTAGATTTAGTAGAAGAAGTAGCGATTGCATATGGCTATGATAAGTTTGACCCAATCATTCCAAAAATTTCAACAATCGGCCAGGAAGACCCAGAATCAATTAAAAAAAGAAAAATTGCCCAAATCCTTGCGGGACTCGGCCTGCAAGAAATATCAACATATCATTTGTCAACTAAAGAAAAACAATTCAAAAAAATTAACAAAGATTACAAATCTGCAGACATTATTGAAGTAATTGATTCAAAGACTGAAAATAATATATTAAGAAACTCTCTTCTTGCAAACTCAATACAAATATTATCAGAAAATAGTGACGCATCATACCCACAAAAAATCTTTGAACTTGGAAGAATATTTTTTACAGATAATAAAACTGAAACTGGAGTTGAAGAATCCGAAAACTTATGCATAACGCTTTGTCATGAAAAAGCAAACTTTACAGAATTAAAACAAATTTTAGACTACTTAATGCGGATGTTAGACAAAAAGTATGAAATGAAAGAAACATCACATCCAAGCTTTATTGAAGGCAGATGCGGAAAGATTTCTATAGATAATAAAGACATAGGAATAATCGGTGAAATAAAACCAATCGTTCTAAAAAATAATAAGATTAAAATGCCAACAGCAAGTATAGAAATTAAGATTAACGCTTTTTAAAAAATTCTTGAAAAAAATCTCTTTGCACTACGCCAGATCTGTGCCACAAGGCCCATACTAGGCAATGGGGCATCACACATGCCCTGGTTACATACAAGCCCAGTTTCACAGGTTCCTTGAGTATTAACTATAACAAAATCATGATTATAAGTCTCATCTGGAACAGCAGTACACGCGTCAAAATCTGCCATCCAACAACAATCATTAGCTCCAGGCCAACAAAGTTTTCCCTTACAAAAATCAACAGTATAAGTATTACCCTCATGAGGCCCGCTTGTAAAAGTTATACGATCATTATCTTCTAAAAGCCCTACAGCTCCAAAACCAAGATAATCTGGGCTTAAGGGTATTGCCTCACACCCAGTAGTAGTATATGTTGGGACAGTACATTCAGACGCTGATCCCAGTAAAGCAAGATCACTATCATTATCCAAGTTACCAGGTTCACTAAAAATAACATCCTCAAAAACCAAAATTCCTACGAAAAATCCAATAATAGCTAATAATACTATTAAAACTAGAATGAAAAATTGTTGCAACTTAGAATTCTTAGTTTTCTTTGGCAAATTAACTGCACTATTCCCTTGACCGCCCTCATTTTTTTGCATAAAAAAATATAGATGACTTAGTTTATAATATTAACTAAAAAAAGTAAAAAACGTGTTAACTATCCAAAATAACTAGTTTTTTCTTCAGTTCTTTGATTTTCACCATTACCCATCTTATACACAATGTCAAGAAGAGTAGCTTTAATATCTTCTTCAAAACATTTAGAGATTCTAACTATAAATTTTGCTTCCATTTCTTCATGATAATCAAGATCTAATGCCACAACATTTATTTCAATCTTTCCCAAAATTCCCTGCAATCGAGTCAGACTTTCTTTATCACTGTTTTCTAATTTTTTTATTACTTTAAAGAAAAACATTGGAGCATTACTAGGATTTAAGATCGCTTCAACAAAACGCAAATAACTTGCGATTCGATCAGTAATAATGCGTCGAATCCGTCTTAACAAAAAATCAGTCTCAATATCCAATTCTTCAATATCAAAAACTCTGTTTAAATCATCAAATTCTGGCAAAGCATATTTCTCTTTAAATTTAACATACTCAGACTTTAAGTCTTGCAGATTAGAACATACCTCAATATCTTTTGTCATAAAAAAGCTAGAAACATATGCTTTATAAAATTAATGAATCATTATATTCTTTCGATTATCTTATATTTGCGTTCAAACTTTTTTTGTTTTACAAGAGAGATAACACCCTCGACAATTAAGCCAACTCCGGCCAAAAACCAGAACCAGTCCGATGAAAAATCAATTATTTTTAAAAGTTTTATTAAGGTCCCAAAAACCATTAACAACCCAACTATTACAAAAAATTCATATCTGATCAGATTTCTAGTAGCCATCAAAAAAGATATTTGTTAATCTTTATAAACCTATTTGCAAAAATTATTCAGAATTGCGGTTTTCATCACTTTTTGGCTTTAAAGAATCTTTACCACATTCATCAATATAATCCATGACTTTTTCACATGCGTTTTTCGTAGATATAATCTTCTTTTCTTTAACATCAACAAATTTTATATTATTTTTCATAACCAAATAATACAAACACGTCAATTTAAACTTTTAGATGTTTATATAACAAATCCTTCTTTTTTATAGCAAACATACTCAGAGTCTGGAAATATTGGTATTATTAATTCACTAAAAGACCCATCATCCCCTTCTTCATTGCCCACATCAATATCACTATCATCATTATCATAAAGACCTAAAGTTTCAACTAGATAATCACCTTCATCAAAGGTAAAAATGCGTTCCATTTTACAAAAGAAGATACATACTTAGAATATAAGAACTTTTTCTATAAATACAATAGTTGTATAAAAAAGGACAAAAACAACCTAAAATGACTTTTTTAATGGTTCATATCAAAAACACTTGGGCCATCTAGATCATATTTCATTATCGAAACATAATAGTTACGTACCTCTCCTTCATACTGAACAAAACAATCAGTCTGATTTTTTAATGTGAAATCCCCACCAATAAAATCCATTTTTCTATAAGCTTGTTCTAAAGCATTTGCTTTTGATTTAGAAGCTCCGATAAAATTTCTATAAATAAACCCATGCCCACCTGCATCCTTATTAGCCCAATCTTTTTGACCATCTATAACAACCCAGATATGTTTATTATCAAAGACTTGCTCACCATCAACTTCAACTTTCTTGTCTATTACCATATTAATTTTATCAGAACTTTTTTTCCTAAAATAGGATGAAAATACTATTAATCTATTATTTTTAAAGATTATGCTCATTAAGAAGATACAAAGCCACAGCCGGGGCTCGAACCCGGGACCTCGTCATTTTTAGATTCTATGAATCTTAAAAGATAAAAATCAATTAAGATCTTTAGATTACCAATGACGCGCTCTAACCAAAACTGAGCTACTGCGGCGCATATCAATTAAGTTAGAACATCTCATTTTAAAAAGATTATTGAAATGTTTATAAACATAAAAAACATTCAACAATCATGGAAAAAGGAAGTAAAATAATTATCGTTGCTGTTAGCATTCTTTTAATTTCAATGACTTTAACTATTAACATATTATCAAACAAAAAACTACGAAGGTCTTTATCAGAAGTTCCAATACTTAAAACAATATTTAAGCCACAAAGTCCAGAATATTTTGATGAAATTACTGCCGGAGACGGAATTGATCCAGAAAATTTAGGAGAACTTGGAACTACAAAACCTAGCACCGGCGGCGCAGGCGGTGGTGGTGGCGGCGGCGCAGGAGGTGACGGAGAAACCCCAATCACCCAACCAGGATGCATTTACAAACGAAATCCATACATTTTAGGCAATTTTGTGCAAAACACAATATGTAATGAATATAACCAAAGCCAGTGCATTGATAAAGAAATCTCTTGCTCACTTACAGTACAAAATTGGGGAGAAACTGGAGGAAACTTTGAGATTGGTTTTTTAATAATTAATAAAGAAAATTCATCAGAGATTGACAGCACATCTGAAGAAGTATACCTAGAAGCCAATGAAATACAGCCACTAGCAACAAGTTTTCAAGTTTACGGGGAAATTGCTGACAAAACAATCGAATGTTCATACAAAAAACTTCTTGCCCCAATCATTGAAGTTTGTTAAAAATCTAACTTTCTTCAGGTAACCACTGCATTTTTACAACATACCCTGCAAAAGTTTTTCCGTTCCCTAACAATTGATCAAGCCACTGCGTATAACTCACAAAAAAAGTATCAAGACTTTCCTTATCCTTAAGTAAAAGATTTTCATTAGAAATAATAAAAAAAGCCCCAATCAATAAAAACATCACCAAAATCATTACAGTTTTCATTTTATACAAATGCTATTTAACTTGAGGGTTAATGTCAGTCTTATTAAAAAAGGTCCCATTAGTATTAGTCCAATCCATCTTAATCGCATTCCCAGTTAATGCTTTCAAATTCTGAAAACCGTGGCCAAGCCACCCTAGATACACCTTTACTGCATTTAACGAACCCTTAGTAGTAGTAAGATCAAATTCATTCCGACTATTTACAACAGAAATTGTTGCATATAGAAATAACGCTAGCAATATAAGGAAGATAATAGTATACCTATGCTTTAAATGGTTCATTCTCATAAAAAAAAGTATTCCAATTAAAAATACTGCAACAATTATCCAATTAATCATTTTTTCAGCTCTTAACCATTTCCTCCCTTAACAAGATACTAAGATTATCAGGATATAAAAGCTTTTTGGGCCATTATTTATGTGCCCCCTTTAAAATCGGTTTAGTTAGTTCAATAAATACAAAAGCTGCAAAAGTAATCCCTACAATTTTTCCCCATTCAACCAAAGTCAAAGGAACAAATGAAAACAGTGCAGCAACAGGCCCATAATATATCACTACGAATTGTGCGATTATTACACCAACTATTGAATAAAAGAGATACTTATTAAATTTAGACTTAAAAAAGAATTTCTTAGATTTACAATTAATAACCAAAAACATTTGATAAATCACAGACGTTGTTAATGTAATTGTTTGTGCTCGTGCTAAGCTATCGGGATTTGCCTTATCATAAGTTGTCAAAAACATAATAAGAGTAATAATTAATCCTACAATTCCAGCCAGCATAATAAAACCACCAGTTCTTGCTAAAAGACTACCTTTTCTTGGCTTTCGTTTCATTGCATCTTTTTCTAATTCTTCAGCACTTAAAGACAGTGCAGGAAAACTGTCTGTAGCAAGATTAATCCATAAAATTTGCAGCGGCAGCAAGGGTAGAGGATACCCAATAAGTATTGCAATAGCAACCAAGAAAACTTCATAAAAGTTAGCAGAAAATAAATATTTTATAAACTTTTTAATATTATCATAAATACGTCTCCCTTCTTTCACACCTTCAACAATTGAGGCAAAGTTATCATCAAGAAGTATGATGTCTGAAGAGTCCCGGGCAACATCAGTCCCACGAATCCCCATTGCAATACCAATATCTGCACGTTTTAATGCTAATGCATCATTAACACCATCCCCAGTCATTGCAACAATTTCCTTTTTCTGCTTCAAAATATCAATTATTCTAAGTTTATCTTTTGGAGAAATACGAGAAAACACACTAATTTTATCTATACGCGAGAGCAGATCCTTATCACTCATATTTTGTAATTCTATTGAATCAACAGACTCACCAGTAAGGCCGATTTGTTTAGCAACAGCGTTCGCAGTCAAATTAGAGTCACCAGTAATCATTAAGACCTTAATACCTGCTCGCTTACACAATTTTATAGAATTTTTTACTTCCTTTCTTGGAGGATCAATCATCCCCTGAAAACCAACAAAAACAAGCTTATTTTCTGCTAAATCTTGTGAAAGATTTTTATCTGATGATAACTTCTTATATGCAAAACCCAATACCCGAAGCCCTTGTTTAGCCATATCTTCATACTTACCAGTTATCCTCTTTATTGAAGCATCATTTAATTTTACTTTCTTACCATTAATTAATTCATAGCTACACCTCTCAATAACACGCTCTGGTGCTCCCTTAACATAAGATATAACCTTACCCTTACTTCTACGGACAACAGACATCATTTTACGTTCTGAATTAAACGGAAATTCCTTAATCTTTGACTCTTGTTTTTCCAATTGAGCTTTATCCAAAAAACTATCTTTTGCAGAAAGCACTAACGCAATTTCAGTAGGATCGCCTAAAGTATATTCATTACCAGAATCATCTTTTTCAAGCCTTGCCTTATTACATAATACTCCAATTTTTAAGAGCAAATCCTTACCCTTAACAGGATTATCTTTTCCATTTGCATAAATGCGCGTCACTTTCATCTCTTCTTCAGTAAGTGTCCCAGTCTTATCAGTGCAAATAACAGTCACTCGCCCCAAAGTTTCACTTGCAGGAAGTTTTCTAACTAATACATTTTTCTTAATCATACGCTTTGTTGCAAAAACTAAGCCCAAAGAAATAACTGCAGGAAGCCCTTCAGGGATCGCAGAAACTGCCAAACTCACCCCAACCAAAAATGCTTCAACAAGCTCTGCAGACTGTTTAAACATCATTAAACTAATTATTCCAGCAGCAAGGATCAAAATAAAAATTCCAACCTTTTTTGCAAAACGATCCAAGTTATCTTTAAACGGATTTTTTTCAGCCTTTATCTCTTGAACAAGGCCTGAAATTTTCCCAAGTTCTGTTTGCATCCCAGTACTAACAACCACAACCTCTGCCCCGCCTTCAACAACTTGAGTGCCTTGATAAACCATATTGATTCTATCTGCTAATGCTAAAGACAAACCTAATCGCGAACAATGTTTTGCCTGAGAAACACTTTCACCAGTCAATGCAGACTCATTAACTTTTAAACCATCAGACACCAATACTCGAGCATCAGCAACAATTTTGTCACCTTCCTCTAAGATAAGAATATCGCCTGGGACAATTTGTTCAGAATTTATTTTCATCACCTTACCCCCTCGCATAACTTTAGCAACAGGGGTCATCATCTTCTTTAGCTGTTCTATAGCCCTATCAGCCTTATACTCTTGCGAAAACCCGAGTAATGCATTCAGAATAACAATACCCATAATAACAATCGCATCTATTTGTGAATCAATAAAAAATAAAACAATAGCAGCAAGGATCAATATGATAATTAGAAAAGATTTAAACTGATCAAACAAGACCTTTAAAGCACTAAACTTACGAGTCTTTTTTATCCGATTTAATCCATACTCATTTAACTTTTCACCAGCTTTTTCTTTTTCAAGCCCTTTTGTAGACGTGTCAAGCCTCTCTACGACCTCTTTTGATGATAATGCATGCCAATCCATAAAATATTCTAGAAACAAAACTTTAAAAGATTATCTAAATATTATTTTGAACTCTTCCAAGAAATAATCCGCCACCACGGCCTTTTCTCGCTAATAATTTCTCCACTTTCACTATCAATTCTTGTTACAATAGTTTTCTTTGCAGGAAAAATACCAAAAACTCTATACTTTCTTTTTGTTTTCATTTCATAAGATCCATCTTCTAATAATTCAACATCGCACTCAGTACAATTCTTCATCTTAAGCCGTTTCAAGGTCTTGTTCTTAACCTGATCCGGCATTATTTTAATCCGCTTCATTCTTCCAGAAAAATTTCCAATAAACTCACTACCGTTTCTAATTATCTCAACACGTGTTGTTGCATTAACCCCTTTAACCTGGAAAATAACATTACCAGAACGTCCTGCAATAATAGTCATTTCTCGGCCGTTTGCAGTCTCACATTTTATCACACTACCAGTACACTTACAATTTTCAGGACATTCTAAAGAATCAAGATACTCAGCAACATGCGGTTTCACAACCTTACCAATTTTGTCACGAAATCTATTTTTTATATCATCAATATTTAGATCATAACATTTTTCATCAAGAGGATTATAATAACAATTTTTACGTAATCTGCACCGTTTCATTGCCAATCCATCACATTTTAATTTATCAGGTTTTTCAGAGTCATTATTATCATCAGTGTCATTTGCACACGCAGTAGACCCCACAATACAAGCACCTTCAGCACAATTATAAAAATTACCACAGTCTGCAGGCTCAAAATCATCAGGATAACAATCACTGTCTATTGTACATTCAGCGTCATCTAAAATAGTCGGTTCAAGAGAATAGCCCCCTACAACAAAAGCATAATTTTCACCGCTCTTATTAACATAAATTTTAACAGCATCCCCTGCTTGAACATCTGCAAAACGCCCACCAACAACAGCACATTTTTCAACAATAGGCACTACTTGATGAACAAACTCCACATTAATATCGCCGCCTACTTCCAAGCCATCTTCAGACTTAAAAACCTCAACGATTCCAACTACAAACATCCGATTTTCAAAACATCCAGTAGTATTAAAAGATCCTGCATCACCAAGAGTGCTAACTTCTTTTATTCTCCCAGATAGAATATTAGCAGCATCTTCATTAATAGGGTTATATTCAGAAGGCTCCATAGCAGCAAAAACTCCGCCAACTAAACTAAACATAAAAATCCCAACAAGTAATCCTAACACCAATCCTCTTTTCATTCTAAAAGATAGATGTTTTCATTTAAATACCTTTCGATAAGTTCAAGAAACACCCTAAAATAAAAAAAATAAAAAAATAAAAAAAATTACAACCTATGCAAGATTGCTAAAATAACCCCACTTAGTGTCAAAAGTATGACTGCCCATCCAGCTAACCAAGTTACAGTTGCATGAATATATGGAATATACAATATTCCTTTAATCATTCCAGACCCTACAGCTAATGAGACTAATACGCCGGTAATCCAGACAACTAATCTTAATAATTTAGCAATAAAGTGCTTATCACTTCTAAGACGCTTTGGTGGTGCGCTCTTTTTTGTAGCTTTCTTAACTACTTTTTTCCGTGCCATTTTATGCTTTAAAACTTCTACCTCCTTTCATACATTTCTAGTTTTAATAACTATTTTATATTATATATAATAAAAAGATAGTTATAAATTTTTTGATTCTGATAAAAAAGAAAAAAAAGAAAAAAAAAAGAAAAAAACCTACAAATGGTATGAGGCATGACCTAGCTGATAATTAAAGATTTCTAAAAAATCTTCAAGAAGTTCATTATTCACGCCAAACCGTTTCAAAACATTAGCTGCCCGAAAAAACACACAATATGAGCAAACCGCGACATACTCGTCATCGCAGAGTATACAGCACGTCTCACTCAATGAGTCAACAAAAACTTCCTTGCGCACCTCACGCAATATTTCATTAATTACATCTTTTTCAAAATTTTTGTCATAAAGCCATAAGTGTATCTGCTTTAAAAAGCACCTATAGCAAATAGGATTTGTTATTGGTTCTGAACAACTTATACACATGTCATCTATCATTTTATAATCCTCCGAAATTATAAATATATTAAGAAAAATTTGTATAAAAAGCAAGGTAGTATTTTTCTAGACAACCAAGTTACCCTTTTGGGATAGTAACATAAAATTATGCACTTTTCGCATGCTTCCATAGAATCTCGAAATACTTATTATAGGTAGCAGCAATTTCTTTGTTTTTAATTTCTATAATAGATATAGGATTACTAAAGATAACCATTAAAACCACATTTCCGCAAATATTTATGCTAACATCAGCATCATACTTTCGTGCTAAATGCTTTGCTTCAGTATAAGGCAATTTATTCAATTCTTTTACCCTATCTGTTGCTTCCCTATTATAGATATGCCTCATTAAAATCTTTTTCTTTATTCGTCGATCATGAAAATCAGCCAAGAACCCATCACCTAAGACATCATGAGACCCAATAGGAATTCCTGAAATATTTATAGGCTTATTAAGTTCTAATAAACTTATCAATGCATTTCTAAAAGCATATACACCTTTTGTAATATAAACTTCTTCATCACCTTCAATCTTTTTTGTAAAATCCTTTAAATACGGAATAACTTCTTCAACATCATGCTTTTTTTGCATAACATATTCAGTAATCCTTTCAGGATTAACAGCAACAAAACATTTCCTATTTTCTTTAACAGTTTCTGTAATAAATCCTTTTTCAATCAATCCGCGTAGTGCGTCATAAGTATTTGGTCGATGTATCCCTATCCGTCTAGAGATTTCTAAGGCTGATGAAAGCCCATACTGGACTAGGTCTAAATAAACCTTAATTTCATTTTTTGCCAAGCCAATCGACTTAAACACTTGCATGATTTTTTCTTTCATTTTTCTCCCTATGCCTTAAAAAATTTTCAACATATAATCCTTGAAATTTCAGCCGATCTTCAAGCCCTTGAATAGTTGATCCATCCAAATCATTAATAACCTCTGAATCAGGATAAAATCTTATTTCAGGATAATAATCAACTTTGACAGGAAGTGCTAAATATCCTTTTTGATCACCGATATTAGCATAACAATACGCGCTATCAATACCATTAAAACCAAACCGTGCAAGTTTGGCAAACATTTTTGAACCATGCAGCTGAGACTTATAATAAGGCATGCCAGTATCACTAGACGCTTTCATAGAATCAGGAGCCATCTGGCGCGCCTGCAAAAGAACATCATTAATAGCATCCTTAACACGACGATAATCAGCAGTAAAGCGTTGTATATCATCATAACCACCATGCAACTGTGCAAGATGCGCATCCCCATGATCCCCAACAATTTGATAAAACTTCTTAAAAAACCCGTCAAAATTATTACCTAAAACCGCTTTTGCAGCAGTATGTAATCTTTCTTCATCAATATTTATAGAAGATGTTAATTGCCCACATTCAAGCCCTACTTTTCGCCCTAAAGTTAAATTACCCCCAACAGGATTTGTAAAAATAGTAACAAGACCATTATATCCAACATCATGGAGCAATTGACAATATCTTGAAATTTTGTCCCCTTCAACGTCTATTAAATCCATTCGATGAGGGGTCTTAGCAACCTTACCAAGACTCGATCCATGTATAGCAGAAGTAGCAATAACTACGGCATCAGTATTACTTACAGCCTCTTCTAAACTATTCAACAAATTAAGCTTATCATTCTGGCCATATCCTTGGTCTAAGACTTCTAATAATTTATAAACACTATCATAATCAACAATCCCCTCTCCAGGCGTTTTTTCTCTTTCACTAAAACCATTAACTTTTGCAACCTCAGGCATTTCTAAAAAGTTTTGCATAAACCCAACACCCAAATATCCTAACCCTAAAACTGCAAGGTTTAATGGTTTACGCAAATTTGATCTCAACACTCTTTGTTTTTTTGTTACAGTCAAACCTTCATCAATAATACCATCCAAAGGCACATCATCTTGATTTAGGGCATCTCGTAATTGCCGATAACTTCTAAATGCCGGAGTTCCTGAGGTTAAAATCACAGACGTAAATGGACTCATTTTTTTAATCTCTCTACAAATTTCAAACCCACACCTATTAGAAACATTTTCGTTAAGTAAGAGAACATCAGGTTTAGTTCGTACAAAATCTCGTGCATCCAAAGACTCATAAGAAGAATCCCAAATCTGATAATTAATCTTAAATTTGTCAAGAATACCAGTAGAACGTCTTAATTCTTTTCGCAATTTTTCTGCGTATTCAACTTTATCATCAACAATAGCAATTTTTAGTGGATCCATTCATGATTCCTATCATCTCTAGTATCCACCTCTTAAAATAATTCTAATTATAGAGCGAGAACGCCCTTTTAAAGTTTATTATTCTGTAGTATTATTTTATACACAACAAGAAGTCTTATAAAAATAGACTTTAAAACACTTTTAAAACACTTTTGAAACACTCACATAATAAACAGTAACCTTATTATAAAGATACAAACGTGTCTCCTTTTTAACTACACCTAAGGCTAGATATTCTTCACCTTCAGAAAACTCAAAATTATTCTTTTTTACTTTAAAAGAATTACCACTAGAATCATAAATATGATAAATACCATCCAAATAAAACTCCCCACCCATAACAAATCGTATCTCAACCATATCACCTAAATATTTTGAAGGATTGTTATCAAGCCCTCTTAAGCTTAAAAATCGGATCGGTTCTTCTTGCACATCAGCTACAGCACTTCCAGTAATAGGGGGGCTTTTAACAAATTCAACAATTTTTCCAAACCCATTTTTTAAAAATTCAGGCTTATTAGGAGTCGCCAGAAAATTAATAAATAAAATAATAATAAATAATAACACAACACCACCAATAACCTGCTTTAATACCATTAAAAGAAGAAAATACCAGAGAATTTAAAGTTACTTATAAAAGAGTATAATAATTAAACATCATCAGGATTATTAGCAAATTTTATAATTCTAAAATATATGATAAACCCATTTATCAATTTATTGAGCCTTTTTTCGTAAAATGTTCTCAGGACTTCGAGTTAATATAGTTATATCTTTAATTCTTCCACAAGAAGTTGTGGAAAAGTCACATTCTTCAGGAGAATCCTTCCATGCAACCCTGCGTGTATTTGGATTTGCATTAACAGCAGTTTGGATATAATCCGGTGTTTTTTCAGTTACAACACCCATTGGTGAAACACCTACGTCATTAACATCAATCATAACAGTATCACCCTGTTCTACTAATTCCATGACCCCATACAGGTTAGCCCTTAGATTATTGTATAACATTGTACTTTAGGTCATATTTTCACCCTTATAAACCTTCCCATAATGTTACTACTCCAGAATAAGGATATTAGACCCTGCCGCCGACCGTGCTCCAATAGCATGCGCAGGGGACACAATTTTTTTATCTTATACTTTTTGCTAGAAAAAGAGCCTAAATGGATGATTATATTAGGGAAGTTGATTGAGGAGAAGTGATTAAAACAAAGAAACAGGGGTGGGCTTTCTTAGCTAGGGAGCCTATTGAATAGATTTTTTATTTTTTTATAAATATGAGACAGAATTAGGATAACGTATTATAAGTAAAAATATATAAGGGAACTTATCTAAGATAACACCATGAACGACAACAAAAAATGTAATAAAATTTATGGGGTAGACATTTCTAAGACTATTTGCGGATTAGATGTAAGGGATGCGATTATTAGGTGTTTTAGTAAAGCGCATAATAATGCCCTGGACAATGAACGTGAGGGGATGGATAATCTCTCAAAGGAAGAAAAAGAATCAACTAAAAAAATTGAAGTTATTGCTTTAATTAAAAAAGTGTTCAGTGGTGTTGATGGAAATTTTGATGATCCAACAAAAAATGATTTAAAAAAAGTTATTTCTGCATTAAAAGACTATTCAAAGGATTTTAGGGATAAAAAAATAATTAAAAAACACTATTTAGAAATAGAAAAATTAATAGATAATATTAGAGAATCAGAAAATTGTTGAGAATTTGAAAAGTGTCCAAAAGAAGTCCGTGAGAAATGTCCTGCATATAAATATAATTCTGGGAGAGAATGTTGGTTTATTGCTGGATCGTTAAATAAAAGACCTAATTGTCCAAAATCTAAAAGCGGGTTAAAATGTTGGGATTGTAATTGGTATAAAAAATGCAATCCGGATGCAAAATAATTTATTTTTTTATCTTATTTCTCTTTTTCTTTAACTTGTTTCATGTTTTTCTTAACTCGTTTCAGTAAAGTACATACCTTGTTTCACCTTATGAAATGTATGAAAAACACAGAAACTGTGTAGTTGTAAGGAGGTACAAGAAAAAAATGAAAAACAAACAAACACTAGGAATTTTAGCTTTAGGAGTTATCGCTCTTTTAGGCGTTAGTTTGGTCTTTGCTTATCAAGGAGATTATTCTGTAAAAGGACCTAATTATTCTGAGGATAGGCATGAAGCAATGGAAACAGCATTTGAAAATCTAGACTATGATGCTTGGGTTGCTTTAATGACTGAAAATGGTAGACATCCAAGAGTTGTTGATGTAATAACTGTAGACAATTTTGCAACATTTGTAGAAGCTCACGAAGCAGCAGAATCCGGTGATTTCGAATTAGCTGCAGAACTTAGAGCTGAGCTTGGACTTGGAAATGGACAAGGTTCAAGGGATGGAACAGGTCATAAAATGGGAAACCAAATGAATAAGGGATCAAGAAAAGGAACTGGTTCAAGAGGTCAAGGAAATAATGGAATTTGCCCATATGGTAACTAAGCTAATATAAATGACTAAGAAGATTTATTTTTATTTTTTTATCTTAGTTCATTTTATAAACTAAATAAATTAAATATAATGGAGGATAAAAATGACACTCTGTGAGAGATTAATAGGAAAACCTCTGGGAATAGGAAGAATATTTGGAATACACGGTTATGGATGGTTATTCCAATTACTAATACTTATAGCTTTTATTTTAATTGTGTATTGGGTTTTAAAAGGAAATAAGACAAAAGAAACTGCAATGGATATTGTAAAGAAAAGATATGCAAAAGGAGAAATAACTGACAAAGAATTCTTGAAATTAAAAAAGGAAATCCAATAAAATGGAAGTATCATCAGAAAAGTTGGTCATAGGATTTGTAGCAATTTTCTTACTTGGAGTAATGTTTGCAGTTGTTAATGGGATTTATACAGAAGAAGTTGATCAGTCCCTCCCGCTGATAATGTATGCTATCTCTTTTGTTTCAATCATTATTGGAGGTTTTGTTGTAATGTTATTTCAATGGAAGATAAACAAGGTGCAGTTAGAAAAAGTATTAAAAATTCTTCCAGAAATTCAAAGAAAAATTGTAAAAGTATTAATTAAAAATAATAATGCATTAGAACAAAATAGGATTGTTGCCCTAACTGGAATAAATAAAGTAAAAATTTCCAGGGTTTTAATGGAATTAGAACAAAGAGAAGTTATTAAAAGAACAAATCTTGGTAACACAAAGTTGATTGTTTTGAAGATTTAAATTTGAGAATAAGTATATTTCTAAATAATTATGAATATATATTCAAAACGAAACATTTAAATAGTATTATGCATATATATTCATAATGAAAATCAATAGATTTTCAGACCTCCAAAAACCATAAAAGTTTTTGAAGGTAACTAAATTTAATGGAGGAAAAAGAAAATGCCAAATAGAGACGGAACAGGCCCTGAAGGAAAAGGATCAAAAACTGGAAGGCAAATGGGAGATTGCAAAGGAGCAAAACCAATTGCTGGAAGAGGACAAGGGCGAGGCGCTTGCGGAAAAGGCCTTGGTAGAGGCAGAGGCAATAGATTCCAAAACCAACTGGACAATTAAAAATGTCAAGACCATGTAAACGAAGAAGAATTAGAGGTCGACCTAATTCTTCTTATTTTAAACCTTCTGGAATAAGAATGACTGAACTAAAAGAGTCTGTTTTAACCATGCCTGAATTTGAAGCGATTCGGTTGGTTGATTTAAATGAAGTTCCTCAAGAAGAAGCAGGAAAAGAAATGCAAGTGTCACAATCTACTTTATCAAGAGTTTTAAAATCTGGAAGAAAGAAAATAGCCGATGCAATAGTGCATGGAAAAGCTATAAAAATTGAAAAGTAAAAAGATAAGACCATATTATTCTAAAAACACTCATCAAATGGTCAAAACCGTAAGATGCCCCTGCCGAAGACTGCAGTAAAATGTGATAATCAGGGGTATTTTTTGTAATGACAAAATACCTACATTTTGCTAGGGTGTTGTGACTGCTTTGATTTATAAAGATTGTCGAGATGGGAGTGATGGATTTTGGTTCTAATCTTGAGAAGAATTAGCTTTTTGTAATAGATTGTTTACATAATCTTGGATAAATACACTTTCAGCATTACAAAATCTAATAGCCTCTGTCTCTATTGCTTTTTCATCTTCATCTTCTGCGTATAAAGAACCATGAACCCTATAAAATCCGTGTATTGTTTCATGCATCACAGTTCGACACTTTTCTTCTAAAGAAAGATTTTTTTCTACCCTCATCTTGAACTTAACTGGTTTTATGGAGTCAATAATCATGCTTGAAGAAGAACAATTAAAATTAATGTTTGAGAAATGATTATCTAAAAAGTAAATAGCATCTTCTTTTACCATCGGATATAATTGTATGTGTTTCGGAAACTTGCGATCCCAGGGAATCCATATCTCTGAAGAACGCGAGGGTCTCTGGATACAATCATTGCTTCGAAACATCCACCAAGCTCGGGGATTTGTTTTAAAATATATTGGGTAGCCAATCATTTCAGATGAAATTGTTTTTATCTTTTAAATAAATAGGTTTTGTACTATACTCTAAGAAATAGTTCTTAGCCTCTACATATGGGCTTGTTATTATTACTATATTTTATCTTTGATAAAAAGTGCCCCGACCGGGATTCGAACCCGGGTCACAGCCTTGAGAAGGCTGGATGCTTGGCCGCTGCACTATCGGGGCACCAGATAGCCCCTCCAGGATTCGAACCTGGGTCCATCGGCCCAGAACCGATGATACTTGACCACTGTACTAAGGGGCTAGTAAATTTGTGAACACTGTAACGTTTTTAAAAGTTATTATTTAGAATTACTAAGATAATTTTAAAGTATTTCTTCATTTTACCTCACGCCTCCAATTTGCGTTTAGATAATAGATTCGAACCAATTCTATTGTTATTAAAACAATAACTACCATTGGAAGACCTATCAAAACAAATTCAGTAAATGAACTCCTTCCGATTAACATGCCCGGATTTTCAAACAACTTGATAATCCATTCAATAAAAACTCCTAACGCTAAAACAGTAGTTGCTAATGCCAATATGCGATTAAATTCAGTTTGTTTTCTTTGAATATTAATTATTACCTTATCTCTTTCTTCTCTTTTTAATTCACCAAGATAACTTAGTGCTCCTTCAATACTTTTTATCCCAAATCTATTTGAATATATACTTAATTCTTTATCCAAACCCAAAGGTAATTTAAAATTTTGATAATTCTCAATATATTTTTCTAATAGCCTTATTTTTTCTTTATTGTTCATATTTAGAGGGTTTCTTTTTTCATTTTAGGTTATACATATTAAATACATTAACTTTATAAAAATAGTGCGTTTGTTTATTTTATGAATAAAAAAGGCCAATTTGATGATCCAATGCAAATAGTTTGGGGAATAATCACAATATTTGCAATACTAGTAATCGGTGCTGCAATGATAGGGGCATTACAAAGCATGTTCTGCCAAAATGAAAAGGCGGAAATAAGCAGATTAACAAATGAACTTAATGCTTGTTTGCCTCAACTCCAAAACCAAACACAATTAACAACAGATCTTAATCAACAATGTGATAACAAAATTATTCAAGCAACAGAGGAGTGTTCTCAAAAAGTTATTGATCTAAATATATTTGTAGATAATACTAAAAGGGCATTCATAACTTATAATATTTCTTTTATTTTCTCCCTGGTTTTAGGGATTAGTTTATTTAAATTTACCATCCAGTGGGATATAAAAAATAAGAAATGGAGAAAGAGTTTATTTACACTTAAAATAATAACAATTATCATTCAATCTCTTGCAACCCTATTCTCAATAAGCCTATTTATATTAGCATTAATTACTTTTATCAGAGTATAAAGAGTTCACAAAACGTTAAACACTGTACTAAGGGGCTAACCAATTATATAGAATTAAAATCTCTTTTAAATATTTGCTTTTATTCAACAACAGGACTGATATTAGAACCAAAAGATTTGCTTGCAAATTCAGCATAACTACCAATATTTTCCTTAAAATAAGGAGGGTTTTGTTTTTGAATCTGACCAATAAAATAATATCCAATAGCCATCATGGTTGCAAAACCTGCATCAGGCGGCAAGGGAATATTAAATTTATGTTGCCCAAAAATAGAATTATCGACACCAAGCCCAACAAACAATTCACCATCGTTAGGTACAACTGTTTTTCCATGCCTTGTCTGCTCCATTGTAAAAACCCTACCAGAAATTTTTGAACCAAAAAGTTCATCAAATTTAGTTAAAAACATTTCCCGAATAGGGTCAAATTTTTCTGGAACAATTATATAAATTGAATCAAAATTTGACAAGTCATCTGGGATTATGGGATCAATTTGCTCCCTAATAAAATCCAAGATTTGTTTAGGATTTTCGTTAGTTTTACCAAGCATCATGCCCATATATGTAGAAGTATTATAAGTATAAGCTTCAGGATTTTTTGGAAATACAAACATGTTCTCAGGTTTAATAAACCCGTTTGTAGAAGAATTTGGGTTTGTGGTCAAAAACTTTATAGGTAAACCCAGTTCATTTAATCTCCTAGCTAAGATCGGTGAATGTTTCTCACCACTAGCAGAAATAAGTATTGCTCCATCAATACCTTGAAAATTGCGTATTTTTTCCTCATAAGTAGACTCATCAGCAAAAACAGCATCATGATGATTCATTAAAATTCTCCCAGTAACAGCAGCATTTCCACTTCCAAGAACAATTGGCCGCTTAAAACTACTAAAGTCAAGATCTGGCACTTTTTGTTCAATAAACAAATTTAAAGCATTTATCACTGCAGCATCTAAATTAATAAGTTTCTTATTGAGTTCAGAATCTATCATAAAAATATCTAGAAAAAGCTTCTTTTAAAATTTTCTATGACTAAAATTCCATCTCAATACGCAATTCTGCCAAAGCATTAAGATATTTTGCAACAACACGCAAATGATGAAAAATTTCTCTTTCTTCAGAAGTTTTTGCCTTCTTATAGACCTTTTTTACATTAAAATATCGTCCAGAATCAATTTTTGATATTTCAAGAACCTTTTGAGTGTCAAACTTATAAAATAAAGAATAATAAAGAATAAATTGTTCATGTATAGAATCAGCTATTTCCACAATATTTTTAAAATCAGCTTTTGGGAAATCATACAATAAATGGTGCGAAATGTTCTTAAATTCATCACCAATAAGCTCTAAAAAGCAAAGCGTACTAAACAATAAAGACATTTTTCTTGACTCTTTATTACCAATTTTGTTAAGAATTCTTACACAATAATCATGAAATTTGTCCAAATTAATATCAACGTCATGCAAATGCTGCAAAATTTTGGGGTCATTTATTTTTAATGCTTCACAAGTTTCTTCAAACATTTGTTCTGCAAGCAAAAAAACTCTTCTTAAAGAATTATCAAATTCACGCGAGGTAGAAATAGACATTTCTTTAACAACAACATAATCCCGCCCATAATCAACAATTTCAAACCCAATAAACCTATTAACTAAGGAATGAAAAAATTCTAAAGGAGATTCTTTTTCTCTTTCTTTTCCATATTTTAAATCAAGCTTATGTTCTGCAAAAAATTTGTAAGGATTATCAAGAGTCATACTTGGCCTAAAATGTATAGTTATTTCATCACACCCTTCACGATACGCAGCCATAAAATATCTCCAAATCGTAGCAATATCCATATTTTCTATGTTAAATTCAGCTTTTCTACCTTCATCAGCTTTTTCAGTTGTCACAAAAAGTCCATTATCACGTTCAACCAAATCAACCTCTTTACCAGCCTCTAAGTTAAAGCGCTTTGTCCAAACAGAAGGTAAGGTGATGGTAAGAGTATTATGCCCTTGCTTAATAATTTTTCGTTTCATTATTCCAGATTTTGTATAAACAAATTCAAATCATGTTAGATATTGATTAGATAATTAAACAAACAATATATTTAAAGCTTTCCCAATATACACACTAGTGAACATAGTGTAAAATATATTCACAAGGGGTAAAGGATAAATAAGCGGCAGCACTACTACTTTCATGAAAACGACTTTAGAACAAGAAGCCAAAAAACAAACAGGCATAGGGGACAGTAGACCCCAATGTGGATATTGTGATGCTGGACTACAGATAAGCAAAACAGCTGCACAAAAAATGGGTTTGAATCGTAATGGACAAATGTTAGGCTCAGATCCCAAAAGAAAGTACAAAGGGCAGCAACATAATGGATTTTATTTAAGTCCAGGCGGTTCTCCATATTGCAACGAGAAATGCTTCACAATGTTTACAGAAGACTAAAAAATTGAAGCATTTTAATCCAAAACCCCTTTTCTTTTTCTTAATTTTATTTTTAATTCTAATTTTTTAAAATTTATTATCACAAAAATTGTTTCGTTTTTCAAAAACAATATGCACACTATTCAAATATATCTCCCATAAGGAAAATATTGGCAATATCTTTATTCTAGTCCGAATTTAGCATATCATGCAAAGTCAAGATTTAAAACTAAATCTGGGTTGTGGAGAAAAAAGATACCCACACCATATAAATATAGACAAAGCCCCATTAATACAAGCCGACCTTCTTTGGGATTTAGAAAAAACCCCAATCCCATTAAAAACAGATTCTGTGTCTGAAGTGATTTGCGAACACATATTAGAACACATTACAAACCTGATACCATTACTTGAAGAAATTCACAGAATCTGCAAACCTGGAGCAAAAATCTTTGTTAGTGCCCCATACTACAAATATGAAGCAGCATATCGAGACCCAACACATGTAAGATTTTTTACAGAACATAGTTTTGATTATTTTCAAGATGATGTAAAATTTTCACATTATTCTGAGGCAAGATTTAAAGTAATAAATGTTGAGCTTAAAAACCATTTTTTTAGTAGTGTGAAAAATCTTCATAAAAAAATAATACGTTTTGTTCCATTCAAAAAAATTTTAAACCACTTTATGTGGAACATGTTTTCTGAAATAAATTATGAACTAGAGGTAATCAAATAAACATGAGAATTGCAGGCATCTATCCACAAAAATTAAAAGTTGACCAAAAGATTCAGCATGCAGTAAGCGAACCTTACGGCCTAGAAATGATCCTTGCAACAGGTGCAAAAGAAGGACATGACACAGACCTATTCATACCAGCTAAGCAAGAAAATGGTACAGTTGTCCCGATAAGTGAAGAAGAACTAATAGAAAACATTGTTGAATATAAACCAGATGTTGCTGCATTTTCGCTCTACACAGCAGCATATCCTGCAGGAAAAAGAATTGCTAGTAAACTAAAACAAAAATTACCAAACATAAAAACAATTGCAGGAAACAGATATCCAACACATTTAAAAGAAAAAATAGAAGAACCTTTTGACTTTTTTGTCATAAAAGAAGGTGAAGAAACATTTAAAGAATGGTTACGCGAAACACAGCAAGGACAGCATTATGAAAAAGTTAAAGGACTAGTTTTCAAAAAAGATGGCAAACAGATATTTACCGGAGTTAGACAAAGAAATTTTAATTTAGACAGCTTACCAAACGCTCTGCGTTTTCCAATAATTTTAAATCAAACATACCAAGGGATATCAATCCCACCATTATCAACTTCCCCAAACTATGCAATAGTAGAATCCAGCAGGTGCTGTTATAATAATTGCAAATTTTGTGATAATGAAGGATTTTGGGGAAACAGAGTAGCTTTCAGATCCCCAGCACGCGTGGTTGAAGAAATGTTTGAATTAAAAGAAAAAGGTGCAGACATTTTCTATTTCATGGACCTTAACATGACTGCGTTCCCAAACAAAACTCTTGAATTGTGCAATGAAATGAATAAACAAAACCTAAATGCATCATGGTATTGTATGAGCAACACATCAACACTTGACGGCCGGCAAGACGTCCTGCAAGCAATGAAAGAATCAGGTTGTTACAGAATTGCATGGGGCGTAGAGTCAACAAGCGATAGTGCTTTAGAAGTAATGAACAAAAAGGTAAATAACAAACTAGCAACCAATAACCAGACAACAAGAGTCCTACAGTCAGCATTAGACACAGGTATCCTAAACCAAGGATATTATATTATAGGATTTCCATGGGAAACCCAAAAGTCCATTGTAGAAGATTCAAAAAATCTAAAAAATATGCCCTTGCATCAAATAAATATTGGAATTTTTACACCAATCCCAATGAGTCGGTTTTATCAAGAAATGATGGATACAGGCTACACATTAGACCCAAATTTAGAAAATCATGACAGAAATCATCTTGTTTATAATCATCCAACCTTAACCAACAAATCAATAAAAAATTTACAACAAGAAATATATCAAGGATTTTACAGTTGCCCGCAATACGCACAAAGAGTAAAAACAACCTGCGAGATTGAACCAAAGTTTGTTCAATCTTTTAAAGATTATACTCAAAAAACTCTTGGAAAAAATATAAATATAAATCAACCAGCAATGGTTGCATAAAATAAAAAAATGAGACAAATAGCAATAATAACAGGTGCATCAAAAGGAATAGGAAAAGCCATAGCTCACGAATTTGCAAAAAAATGTTATGACATAGTACTTATTGGGAGAAACCAAGAAAATGCAGAAAAAGTAGGCGACGAGTTAGAAAAAATGTATCACATCAGAACACTTGCATTTAGTTGTGATGTTGGAAGTAAAGAAGAAGTAGAAAAAACATTTTCAGAAGTTGTTAACCTGCTCGGCAAAGTAGACATATTAGTAAACAATGCAGGCATAAACTCACGCAAAACACTCAACTCAAATGATAACGAAAACTGGTTCACAGATTTTGAGGATAACCTTTTAGGATGGAATCAGGAAATATCAACAAATCTTACAGGGACATATATTTGCTCTTATATTGCTGCAGGTTATATGCTAAAACAAAAATCTGGATCAATAATAAATATTTCATCAATAAAAGGTAAAGAGCCAACAAGCTCTCCAGGGTACGGATCTTCAAAATCAGGAGTAATCAAATTAACCAAAGATATGGCCAAATCATTAGCACAACACAACATTCGTGTTAATTGTATTGCTCCAGGGTTCATAAATACAGGCATGACCACTGAACTATCACCTGACAAAAAAGAAATATATAAAGCAATGATTCCTATGAAACGTTTTGGCAAAGTAGAAGAAATAGCCAAGGTTGCAGCATTCTTAGCCTCAAAAGATTCAAGTTATATTACTGGCACAACAATTGACGTGAACGGTGGATATTTAATGTAAAATTAAAAATATTTTCTAATTTTTTCACTATTCTAATATATGGTTCTTATTGTAAACTAGTTTTCACATTAAAAAATATATTGAATAAGAACTATACGGACAAAGGTTATATTCAATCTTTAATATACTAATATTAAGATGAGCGAAAATGACAAAATAAAAATTGGAGGAGTATGTTTTACTTCAGAATGGATGCAATATCAGTTTCTTAACGCAATGCTTAACAATGATGAAATCTCAGAAAAATTTGCACTTGCATGGGTCTCAGGCAAAGAACCAAATTTAAGCCAAGCAGAAAAAAGAATGATCACAGAGATTAAAAGTAAGTTAGAAGAATTAGAAAACACGATTGGAACCCCAAAAGAATGGAGAACAAAAAACATAATCGCAGAATCCAAGAACCTGTTCACACTCCTAGAAAAAGCGCACACAAACGGGACAGGCTACGTGCAGATGAACCGCAACGCAAATAGATTCCCACAAAGCGCCTACGATAATATTGACGCCGTAGCAATCTTTACGCCAAATGTTCAGCATTTACCATATTTCTATGACTCAATTCGTTTTGAAAAACCCCCATTAATTGAAAAACCATTAGCAATCATACAAGACCTAGAAGGCAAAGCAGATAGACGAAGTTTAGAAGACTTATGGGAAATTAATGAAAAAGCAAAACAAAAAGGAGTCATTGCAATGGATGCTGAACATTATTCATCAAAAGTTGCTGCAAAAGTTTTCTTTGACCAAGTTGACCAAATGGTTCTAGATTATGGAAAAATAACAAAAGTACAAGGATACATATTAGAGAAAGATAACCCAAAAAAGCCAAGAACTAAAGCACTATTAAGCAAAAAAAATCAAACAGGCCTTTTGCTCGACACAGGCGTACATCTGTCCAGCATGATAACAGGCATTGGTGGAAAATATAAAGATATTACACACGCACATTATGCAATCCATTCAGATTATGATGTAGAAACAACAGCACACGTAAACCTACAAGCTTATGGAGATTATTTCCAAGGAAATGTTCCAGTAACCTTTGAAGTTGCAAAATTTATAGACTTATATAAAAAACCATTAGATCAAGAAAAAAAGCAGGTGAAATTTACATTTGAAAAAGAAGGTAAACAAACAACAGCTATTGTGAACTTTAAAACCGGGGAAGTTACAAGTTCAGACGGTTTAAAGTGGCATAAGATACCACATAAACACCATAAATTAGAGTATGTAAATGTTTTAAATGAATTTTATGATTGTATTAGAAACAACAAACAACCAAGAACAAGTGTAGATCATTCAATAACAGGGCTAGACGCCTTATGTAGAACCTATGAAAATTTTCCTGTAGAAAAAAATTTAAAAGAATTATATGTAACTAACTAAAAAAATGATAATAGATTTAACCTACCCAACATATGAAGGAATGTTTAAGTACCCTTCAGACCCAGACCCTGAAATAGAAATAAATCCTGCCAAGATAGAGCAAGACCCAAAAACCAATGACAAAAAGTACAAATCAGGCCACACACTCCTTAAAATAAGGAATCACCACGCAACACACATGGATGCGCCGGCACACAAAATTCAAGGAGGAAAAACTATTGATCAGTATGACATTACAAAATTTGTCAATAAAGCTTCTTTAGTAACCCTCGCACAAACCGGCCCATCAAATCTATTGAAAAGGCAAAAAAGGGAAATCAGGGTAGAAGACATTAAAGACAGTATAGATAATAATGATAATAATGAAATTAAAGCATTACTCTTCTACACTGGTTTTTGTGATGAAATGAGAAAACATGATGGAAAATTATTCAAAGATTCACGCCACATGTTTGAAACAAAATTTCCATACTTTAGCATGGACGCTGCAGAATATATCGTAAAAGCATTCCCAAACCTAAACATTGTGGGAATTGATTCTTTTGCTCTTGACCCAAGTGGGAGCAACAGTGAAGTTCATAGAACTTTTTTCCGAAATGACACATTAGCATTAGAAACTTTAGCTAACCTAAACGAATTAAAATTAGCATTAAAAGCAAAAGACAAAGACACATTCACACTTCATACTGCTCCAATATTATACAAAGGAGCTGACGCTGCACAGGTAAGAGCATACGCAGTCATAGAATAAAAACCAAGATAAATAAAAACAAGGAAAAAAATGCATAAACAATCAACATCAAAAGGCCCAGCATTAATCAATATAGATATTGACATTATTGGAGAAAGTGGATTTGGATGCGGCATGGGTTACACACAAAGCCACATACCATATGGCGAAATTGATGGCAAATTTACTTACGACTTTGCAGGATTACCTGAATTAAAAGAATTAGAACTAGAAGGGTATAAATTAAATGAAAGAAAATTTAAAGACATTAAACCACTTTTCTCAGAAGATTACAATAAGTTTGAATTCCTATATAGCAAGGATACAGGAGTTTACCTTGGAGCAGAACACAGCCCTGCAAACGTTCTAGACAAAAAAGGTAACTTAACATTTTTTGGCAACTTAGAAGCAAGACTAGACAATAAACCAGCAATTATCATGGCATCCTCAATGGGCCATTTTCATCCACTAGACTTAGAAGTACAAGAAGAATATCAATTTAACAATTTTGGTGCAATGACTATTCAAAAGGAAAATAAAGAAACATACATGATATTCATGAAACCTGGAGGAAAAGTTACAGTTCCTGGAAAATGTCACATGACAATCTATAATATGGATCTTGCCCCACTAGATGTAATAGACTTTGCAAATCCAGCTCAAAATACAAGCAATAAAGATTTACAAAAACAAATAGGGCCGGTTTTATGTGCATATTACCTTCCAGATAAAACTGAATTTGTTTTCAAATTTAATCCTAAGCACATAAACTCAGATAATGATTCTCCGATAAGAATTTATACACCCAAAAGTAATCTTGGAGAAACACTATATTTTTATGCAAAAAATCAGGAATTTAGAAGAAAATTTGCAAAAAGAGGAATTAAGGTGTCAACTTGTGAAGACCATCCGAAAATCCTAGGAATTCCAAAAGATGAACCACTCAGCGATATAATAAAAGAAAAATCACCAGAATTTAGGAGGATATTTAATTTATAAAATGGAACGAGTAGAATGTTTTAAATCATATGACATACGGATGACAGGCGAAGAACAAGGTCCAGAAAATCTTGACAGGGTTTGCAATGCAGCTATAGCATACTTACAAACAAAAAATGCCCCAGGAATAGTACTTGGAGCAGACATGAGAATTACATCCCAGATAATTAAAAATTCTTTACTCGGCAGAGCCCTTAGCAGCGGCATGAACGTCATTAGTGTACAAGACACTAAAAATAATGCCTGCTCAACACCATTATTTAATTACACATGTTCGCTAAACCCAGAAAATGTTGGTGTAATGATCACAGCATCACATAATCCAAAGGAATATAATGGATTAAAAGTAAATGACACAAGATGTAGATCCATTGGGTATAATGAAGGCCTATACGTTTGTGAAGATTTGTACAAACGAAGAACAAAACCGACAGTCAAATCAGCTACAGGAAACCTTACAAACACATATCCACTAGAAGAAATGATCATTGAAACAGTAGAATTATTAGGCATGAAACAAGATTCTTTAAAAAATGTAAAAATAGCTTTTGATTGCGCAAATTCAATGGGAACAATAGATGCAAAACCATTTTTTAATTACTTAGGAGCAGAAGTTAAATATGTTAACGATTGGCTGGACGGCACATTTCCGGCACATGAATCAAACCCAATGATTGAAAAAAATCTAAAAACTTTACAAAGCCTAGTAAAAACAGACAATTTTCTTTGCGGAGCTACAGGCGATGGAGATTATGACAGAATAGGAATAATCGATGAAGAAGGTAATCCACTTTTTGCCCACAACATGGCAACACTAGCAGTCCGCGAAATAATAAACTTAGCAAAAGTAGCAGAAGTTCATGCAATTTATGCAACCACGATGGGACGTTCATTTAGAGACGCTCTTCAAAGTTTCGGCGGACAAGCACACAGAGTTCCGGTAGGACGCATCAATATTATTAATAAAGGGCTTGAACTAATGAAACAAAACAAAACAGTACTAATTGGTGCGGAGGGATCAAACCATATAATGTTTCCAGACAAAAGAGGAAACTTTTATGAAAACATATTAATGGCAACAGGCGCAATCATATCCTATTGCAAACGACAAGACAAACAATTATCAAACGTAGTAGAACAAACAAACAATTACGCTTTTTTAGGCGAACAAAATTTTGAAATATCTAAAAAAAATACAGCCAAACTACGCCAATACATTGAAAATAATCACAAAAACATCCTTGACGGAAAACTCAGCAAAGATGACGGCATTTTGGTTGAAGATGAAAACAGTTGGTTTTCTTTGCGAGAATCTAATACAGAACCATTAGCCCGGCTAAACGTTGAATCAGACTCAATAGAAAAAACAAATAAAATAGCTAAAGATATCACAGAAGTCATCAATTCATTTGGTGGCTCACGAAAATAAAAAAAGATGAAAACATTAATTCTAGCAAACGGCAACGGCGAAAGGCTTAGACCATTAACACTTGAAAAACCAAAAGCAATGGTAGAAATAGATAACAAGCCCTTACTTTTGCACATAATAAATCATCTTAAAAAATATAATTTTACAGAAATAGTGATAGCAGTAGGATACAAAAAAGAACAAATAATGAATTATTTTAAAGACGGCCAAAATTTTGGGGTAAACATCTCATATTCAGTAAGTCCAGAGATTCAAGGAACTGCCGGGGAAATTGCACGCGCAAAAAGGTTTCTTGAAGGAGAAGACTTCATGTTATACTATGGGGATGTATTAACTAACCTAGATCTAGCACGTTTTTATAAAATTCATAATGAATCAAATAGCATAATAACAGCCCCTGCAATGGAAGAAGTCTATACTGAATCAGGGATTTATCTTTGCGAAGGAAAAAAAGTAAAATCGTTTCATGAAAAACCATTTATTAATGATTTCTTCAAACTTCCAGGAATTTTTTCAAATGTCCCGGTTTATATGATTGCAAAAGAAGCACTAGAGCACCAAAATATTGCTCCAGACAAAGATTTTAGTATTGACGTTATGTCTGACTTTGTGAAAAACGGTCAAGTAAAAATCTTTACTCAAGAAGGATTATGGCACCTAGACATCGGAAGCATAAAAAAATATAAAGTGGCTTGCGAAGCATATAAAAATAACAATCCAGAAAAATTGAGGAAATTGCCATGAAGATACTTGTAACAGGTGGAGCAGGGTTCATTGGAAGCCATACAGTAGATTTACTCATAGAAAACAATCACGAGGTAGTAATCATTGATAATCTAAGCTCAGGATCAAGACAAAATATTAACCACAAAGCAAAATTTTATCAAGCAAACCTAAACAACTTTGAAGAAGTTGAAAAAGTCTTCAAGCAGGAAAATATTAATGTTATTTACCATTTTGCCGCACAAATTAATGTACGAGAATCTGTTAACAATCCCATAAATGATGCTAAAGAAAACATACTAAACACACTAAATCTTTTAGAACTAGCAGTAAAATACAATATTAAACATTTCATATTTTCTTCAACAGGCGGGGCAATTTACGGGGACACAATGCAACTTCCAACAAACGAAACAACCAAAGAAAAACCTCAGTCTCCTTATGGTTGCGCAAAATTGTCAATAGAAAAATATCTTAATTTTTATAACAAAGCCTACAACCTACGCTACACAATATTAAGATATAGTAATGTATACGGTCCACGTCAAAACCCACACGGAGAAGCAGGCGTTATTGCAATATTCTTTAACCAAATGTTTAATAATAATGACCTAACAATTTATGGGGGCATTCAAACACGCGACTTTGTTTATGTAGGGGACGTTGCCAGGGCAAATGTAGCAGCATTATATGAAAACAAAAATCAGGAATATAATGTCGCAACAAGCATTGAAACAGATATAATAGAAATTTTCCTAAAAATAAACAAATATTTCAAAAACCGGTTTAAAGCTGATTACAAAGAAATAAGTAGAGGTGAACAAAAAAGAAGTTGCCTTAGCTATGAAAGGATAAAAAAAGAACTTAACTGGAGTCCGTTAACATCAATTAATGAAGGTCTGGACAAAACTTATTGTTGGTATCTTAAAAGATAGCACACCTAAAAGTTTATAAACCAAATTTTCAATATCTTGTTATTACAGGGTTAAAGACCCTATTTATCTAATAATTTACAAAATGAAACGAAGTAGTAGACGTTGGAAAAAACGATGGCAAATGCGTTGGAAATGGCAAAGAAAACGCCTAAAACGTGTTAAAAGAAAGCGAAAACAAAGAAAGAAATAGTAGGATTTCTAGTCATAGTTTTAAAAATTATCAATACCTACAATATACAATAACAATATTTATAAAATGATTTTTCGGCTTTAAACTATCAATCTATTATAAAACCCCTAAAAAAGATGGCCTCACAAAACGAAATTTGGACTGAAAAGTATAGACCTCAAAAGTTTGAAGATTTAGTCGGTCAAGACGACATAGTCAAAAAAGTACAAAGCTTAACCAAAGCTTTAAACATCCCTCACTTACTTTTTGCAGGACCAGCAGGAACTGGAAAATCAACACTTGCATTGATAATTGTACGCGAAATGTTTGGAGTTCATTGGAAAGAAAATTATCTAGAACTAAATGCATCAGACGAAAGAGGAATAGACGTAGTACGTCAAAAAGTTAAAGATTTTGCAAGAACTAAAGCTTTGGGCAACGTACCATTTAAAGTAATATTTTTAGACGAAGCAGACGCGTTAACAAAAGAAGCACAACAAGCTTTGCGTCGTACAATGGAAAATTATACCTCAACATGCAGGTTTGTAATGTCATGCAATTATAGCAGTAAGATAATAGACCCGCTTCAGTCACGTTGTGCAATTTTTAGGTTCAAATTATTAGAAGAAAAAGATGTAGCAAAACGTATCAGATTTATTGCAGAAAAAGAAAACCTAACAATCAGTGAAGATACAGTAATCGCCCTTTATGAGGCAAGTGAAGGCGATTGTAGACGTGTGATAAACCTTCTTCAAGCTTCTGCATCAATAACCCCATCAATAACAAAAGAATTGGTTAACACATTAGTGTCTAGCGCAAAACCAGGAGATATTAAAATTGTTCTAGAATATGCACTCTCAGGAGATTTTCTTAAAGCGAAAGAAAAATTGCTAGAAGTAATGCTTAAAGAATCTATTGCAGGTACAGACATCATAAAATCAATACAACGAGAAGTTTGGAACCTACAAATTGATGACGAACTCAAAGTTAGACTTACAGAAAAAACCGGTGAAATTGAATTTAGATTAGTTGAAGGCAGCGATGAATTTATCCAACTTGAAGCCCTTTTAGCAGCATTTGTTTTAGCAGGAAAAGGCATTATAAAATAAAAAAATGGGAATACAGGTTGAATTTAATCCAGACCTTGCACTAAGGGCAACACAGACCCTGGGACGACTTACCTCAGAATGTCTGCCAGAAAACATAGAACAAAATAATGTTTATGAGTTTTTAAAACAAGGTCAAAGAAACTATTGGCTAGATGGAGAAATTCCACTTCTTGAAACAAAAGGTAATCAACAATTATCGCGTCCGCTTGCAAGCATAACAATTATTGAATCAACACATTTTTTAGATCCAAACTCACACCAAGCTTATACAAAAGGAAAATATAGAGTGAACGAAGTTTATAACATAAACGACCCATCAATTCATTTTGAAGGCATGAATAAAGTACAAAACAAATTAAAAATCTTTATTGCATGTAGCAAACATTTATATTCAAAAGTTCAAGAAATTAAACAAAAATTAGAAAAATTAGGCCATGAAGTAATGCTTCCAAACAGTTTTGAAGAACCACTAAAAGAAGAAGAAATGAAACAAATAGGTCAAAAGGAACATAGTAAATGGAAACAAAAAATGATGAAATTACATGAACCTAAAATAAATCAAAATGATGCAATATTAGTCCTTAATCTTGAAAAACATGGCCAAGCAAACTATATTGGAGGAGCAACATTTATGGAGATAACAAAGGCATGGGAATTAAGTAAAAAGATCTTTTTATATAATCAAATACCAAACAACATCTTTAAAGATGAAATAAAAGGAATCAATCCAATAATAATAAATGGTGACCTAACAAAAATACAATGACATTACCATTAATAGAAAAATATCGTGCAGGATCTTTAAAAGACATAAAAGGTCAAGATACTGTAATTTCAGACATAAGAACATTTCTAAAAACATTTCCAAAAAAAAGAGCATTAATTCTTTCAGGCCCTGTAGGAACCGGCAAAACATCAATGGCCTTAGCCTTTGCCAAAGATGACGAATGCGAACTTTTTGAACTAAACGCGTCTGACTTAAGAAATAGATCAAAACTTGAAGCAGTACTTGCTCCGGCAATAAAACAAAAATCACTATTTAATAAAAAAAAGCTTATTTTAATGGACGAAGCTGACGGGATAACAACATCAGATAGGGGCGGACTTCCAGAACTTATCGCATTAATAGAAAAAACCTCATTCCCAATAATAATCACTGCAAATGATATCTGGAAAAGAAAATTCAGCCTACTACGTAAAAAATGTAAAATCATAGCTGTCAAAGAATTAAAAGATGATGTTATCTTTAACATTTTAAAAGAAGTTTGCTTAAAAGAAAATCATCAAAAAGATGATAAAACACTGCAGTTAATAGTGAAAAACTCTAAAGGTGACATGAGAGCAGCCCTAAACGACTTACAGACGCTATTAGAACTTGGCAATGATGCATTTATTGAAGAATTTTATGAGCGTGAGAAAGAAGAAAGCATTTTTGATGCATTAAAAACAGTTTTCCAAGATCCAACAGATCCTAAAATAACAAGAATTTATGATAGCACAAAAATGGATCTAAATGAGATTGCCTTATGGGTTGAAGAAAACATTCCTTCAGAATATTCTGGAAGCGCGCTTGCCAAAGCATACATCTCATTAAGCACAGCAGACATCTTTAGGGGAAGAATTTATAGACAACAATACTGGCGTTTCATGGTCTATCAAAACTTTTTTTTATCTGCAGGGATATCATGCGCTACAAAACTAAAATATAAAAAGTTTAGACAATACAAAAGACCCTCACGTATCTTAAAAATCTGGCTTGCAAACCAGAAAAATGCAAAAAAGAAATCAATTGTTGCCAAATATGCAAAGGCCTGCCATATGTCAAAAAAGAAAGCAATGAAAAATTCATTTTTATTACCATTAATTATTAACAAAGAAACAGAAGACAAATTAAATTTAGAAGAACGTGAACGTGACTATCTTCTTGATAAACGTGGAGCAATAATTATTGCAAGCCAGTTAAACAAATTCAGAATTTAAAATAGCTGTTTTATCCAATTAAATAATCGCCCTAAAAAAGGCAAGGCATTAACCCCGTCAAGTGGTACAATTTCTAATATATTTGAGCTAAAACTAACATTACTACTTTCAACACTTGCATTAAAAAAGATCTCAGGATCTGTATCATTCCCATAGTATCTAAGAACCACTGAACAGTCCAATTAAATCTTGCCTCATCATTAGAAAATACAACGGAATCCGGAAGCCCAGACCCACTTATATTCTCAACACTATCAATAGGAACTGCACCAATAGAGCCCTCATCAATAGTCAGTTTACCAAACAATAATTTTTTAGAAGATTTCTTTTTCTTTCTAGTAAATGCCTTTTTTCCATTAATACTAATTTCTTTAACCTTATCCAATTTATCATCTTTATGATCCACAATAATACTAAGAGTTTTTCTTTCTTCTTTAGTATATCCTCCTAATGTGATTTCATCAGCAGGATATTCAACATCTTCCATTGTTTCAAAATTAATCTTTTTCTCCTTTCCGTCTTTTGTTAAAATTTTAACTTTTATATTTCCTTTTCCTTGGCCATGTACTTTTTTTGATGGATATTTTCCTTTATTTCTTACAGAAACACCTTCTAATTGCCAATCTCCATTATCATCAAGAATAAAAGAATATTCATAAGGAGCAACCAATTCTTCAACAGGTGCGCCACCACCACCACTTACACCACAATCATTCGCAAGATCAATTATTGCATCAAACTTTGAGCAGAATGCTGGAAATGATTTTGTTTCCCGATGATATACACAACAAGCCTCCCTTTGATTAACTTCTTCAAACTTCCTATTTAAAAATTGCATAATTGTAATTTCACTTGCATAATAATTATATCCTGAACAAGCTGGTTGGCAATTTACCCCATTAAAACCAATCAGATCACTCCAGCTAGGGCAACCTGCATCATCACAATTGATAGCAGAGGCTCTACCCGTGCCCTCAGTATACTCATCCTTTAGATTAAAAAGACTATGACCAAGTTCATGTACTGCAACTTGTGGACCTAAACTATGAAGAGTAGTTGTAGCAACATCTGTATATCCTGCCCCTCCATACGCAGCACTATTATGTATTACAATTGTTTGTCTGGGATCTTTAGTGCAATTTGAAGATATCTGTTTTGCAATACTAGTAGTACAGGAAAGTAAGCGCACCATATCACCAGAACCAAACCAACAATAATCTCCACGCTCAATAGGAACATAAAATGCATTAAGTCTTGAAATATTATTAAACGTTTCAAAACTACTAAAAACACTCCAGATCCATTCTGCTTTTTCTTGGAATAAAGTCATATTTCCATTAAATCCTGAGGGTACAAAAATAAGATTTGTATGATCAATCACATCATCATTATCATATTTTAATGGCTTGCATAAAGGGTCAAGTGTACTATATGCAGCCACACAAATTCCTGTCTCGCAGATATTACTTAAACAATCAAAATTAGAATTACAAGTTTTCCCAAGATCACATGAATCACAATCACCCCCACAATCAATATCAGTCTCAGTTTGATTTTGAATTCCATCATTACAAGTATCTACAACATAATCAACTTCATAATATTCTAAATTAACAGTCTCACCATCACAATTATTCCCTCTGACAATTAATTCAACAGTATCCCCTTCTGTTGCAAAATTAACAGACCATAAAGCGCTAGTTAATGAGCACGGAGGCAAGACAACGCATCTTGGATCGTTAGTAAGAACATCATAATCAGTACACAAATTAGTTTCACAACTTCCAATGCAACCATTAGCAACATCATGATAATCATAGTAATCGTTACCCTGACAACTATCCAGGTTATCACATTCTGTGTCAAGACAAGATATTTGGGTTCCAGAACAGCTTCCCCCAGAACAGACATCATTATTAGTACAATCATCTAAATCATCGCAGAGATTAGTATTAAAAATACTACTTTCACAAGTAAATAAAGAGGTACAAACGTCAGTTGTACAAACATTAGCATCATCACATTCTATTGGGGCAGGCCCCTCCAGAGAACAAGAACATCCAGAATTATTATTAAGAGTTGTTCCCTGATTATCAAACAAATCTATACCTTCTTCACAGCTGTCATCTGTACAATCAATACCATCACCATATTCAATATCAGTGCCTGCTTGACAATCAAGCAAGGAGTCACAAGTTTCAACACCATTACACCATAAATTATCAGAACAAAAATTATTATTAATCAGGTTAACAATCTCGTCATTAACTTCATCACAACTGTCAATAGTACAACCAACATTATCATTAACATCAATAGCAACTCCAGCTTGACAATCAAGCAAGGAGTCACAAGTTTCAACACCATTACACCATAAATTGTCAGAACAAAAATTATTGTTAGCAGTATTTTCACAGTTCCCCCCATTACAAACATCAGTAGTACAACTAACACTATCATCACAATCCACATCATCACTACATTCAGAATTTAAACATTTTCCATCAACACAAGAAATCTCGCAAATATCTTCAGTACTCAATGCTTGAGTTTTATTACTAGTAGTATTATAAAAACAATAATATTCAATAGCATTTCCCCAAACACATCCGTCAGTGTAAATAATCCCAGATAAGTTAACATTTGAATCAATATCAGAATCAATACAACTCAAACTTTTATCAACACAATAATCAATAACTTGAGCATTTTCACCATTAAAAAAAGTATAATTCACAGAGCAATTTCTAGCATCCCACCTAGAATTACTAAAATTACAAGAATCTGTTTGTTTTATTTCCCTTATCGAATTATTTTCATTAAATCTAAAATCAGTTGTATCTAGCCAGACTGTTAAACAAGGACCAGTATTAGTGTCAGAATCAGTCCCAGATCCCCCAGACCCACCAGAACCCCCAGAACCACCCCCTACAAAGTCATTGACAGTCTCTGACCCATTATCACCTGCAATAAATCCTCCATCACCTGCCCCCTTAATTTCAGCAACAGGTTTAGCCCTCCCACTTTCACTATTAGGAGCCGGAGCATTAACACTTACATTTCCTAAACCATCAATATCATCACTATCTTTAATAAGATATTTAACAACAACAACTCCAACAAAAAAGCTAAAAATTAGTACAATTAAAAGAACAACCCCAATTAATCCAAAAATTACTTTTTTATCAATCTTTTTCAAACTCAAACCAGATTTAGCCAACTTAACACCATTCTTTTTTTGCATAGTTATAATTAGAATCTATCATTAATAAAGATTAGTAAATTAAAAATCTAGATTCTGAATCAATCTAAGCATTCTTATCATACTCAACTGCTCCACGATCCCAAACACCGTCACTACCCCGAACATTACCAAACATGTCAAGATTATAAGGCGCTCCAAAGTTATCAAGCCCAGGAATAGCTTCTATTAAATTAAAATCTTCTGCTTGCCAATCAATAAAGGGATTTCCAGCACCTAACTGCCCGTTTATCTCCCAACTCTTTAAAACCTCTGCAGACTCAATACCAGCCCCAGTACAATCCACATCATAAAACCAATTAGAGTCATGAACAATATTAGCAAAAATTAGGTTTTCATTATCACAAGCATTTGATTGCTGAACATTATACCAGAGATTATTATAAGCATAATTTTCACCAAGATCAGACCCTTGTAAATCAAATCCAAAGGATTGACCGCCAGGATAATCTCCCCGATTCAATCCTACAAAAGCATTATTATAAATTTCAATTCCATGCACATAAACAAATGCTTCTAAATCCACTTTCCAAACACAATCCTCAGGAAGATTATCAGTAATGCTCGTTACAATACTATTAAGACCACTACTCACCCCTGCAACATAATCAACAGAATTAAAATCAGCATCACCAGTCCCTTCACTATAAAAAACCATCCAATAATTTGTTCCAGAATTTACTAAAACAGGTGTAGAAAAAACAAATTCAGCCATTCCAGTGTTTGTAATGTCTACTACCTCAGAAAGATTTCCATAAGGTACACCAGGGCTTGACACATTATTAGTATACATTTGAGCCCTAAATGTTCCAGGAATATTTACATCTTGAACACTAAGACGCATTTTAGAAATATGCCCTTTAAAATTATTATTCCACATATAGCCTGCATAAAGATTTCCAGGACCAATTCTTGCATTTCCGGTAATTTCATTATCCCAAGTGTCTACAGGCTCTAAATTAGCAACAGACACTACCCCTAAAGTAAGACCCTGAATCCTATCACTTGTCTGATAAAAAACATTTCCATAAATTTTATTATTTTTCAGTCTTCTTCCAGGATTTCCAAGCTGATCAATCTTATGCATAATAGCAGAAGTTCCAGAATTATCTTTAAACAGATTATATCTTATAGTATAATCTTCCAACCCGCCCGAAGTAAGCAGTGTATTTGCTTCATAAGAGACATCTAACGATTGTGCAAAAGAATCATCCCTTGTAGCTTCAAAAAGATTATATTCTAATAACCAATTTTTAATACTTGTCCCAGAAACATGAACATGAAACTTTCCAAAACGAGAATAACTTAATTTAAAATTCTCAGGACCCACATAAGTCAATCCATCACCTAAAGCATTCCCAGCAATGACATTATAAATCCCATAATCCTTTCCATAAACCTTATCGTTAACAGCAGGTTTAAAATACACATGCTTAATCTCAATATTATCATTAGTTCCAGGAGACATTAATTGAACCAAAGGAGTGTCACTACTTATATCCTTATAAGCACCAGTTATTTTAAATCCAAAATTTCCAAGATCATTATTTGTTCCATACCAATCTCCAGGACCTCCACCAATTTGTCCGTCAATTATATAATTACCAGTACTAAACCTTAATCTATCTGATGTTGTTTTCATTAACCATATAGCTTGCTCATTGCCCAGACCATCTACCCACCCAACATCACTTCCATGATCAGATTTTATTGCTTTTTTTATTGTAATATACTGCCCATCTTCAGCATCATTAAAGTCATATGCACTGTAAATCCCATCTGCAATATAATAAGTTGCCCCTCGCACCAAAACATCAGGTAATCCATTCATAGCATTACTCCAATTCCCTCCATCAAGTGTACCACTACCAAGATCACTTACATGAAAACAATTAACCAAAAGCTTACATTCAAAAGATTCTTCGCAGACACCATTAATACAACTAGGCTTTGGTGCAGACCCTTCACCACGACCAGACCCGGTTAAAAGAGACATTGAGGCGTTACTAGTAACATTATTAGTAGTATTATTAGTAGCATTGGCAGTGTCTTCATCATCTTCATTTATTAACGCCAGGATACCAATAAAAAGTCCTAAAAGAATCAAAATAATGACAAGTGCTACTGCAACAGATATAATCAAATCCTTTCCATTATTCTTTTTAAATCCGGCCCCTTCTTGCATAAAAACAACTATCTTACAGACTTAATAAAACTAACTAACCTAAAAAACCAGAAATTAAATTAATTCCTCAGTAGGCCCTGTTGCCATTGGATCCTTATCAGGATCAAAACCAGACTCAGCATCCAGCTCATCAAGAGGTTTTTTCTCAGGAATACCTTCAATAGTTTCAGACTTATTCAAACTGTCAGCTACATCTTCTTGTTCAGGAGTTAATTCAGCAGGTTTAGAAGTTTCTTCAATCTTTTCCATTTTTCCAAACTTTCCAGAAGTCAATTGTTTTTCTCCTTGAAATTCATTAACATATCCATTAACTATCCGAACCTTGTCCCCTTCTTTAAACCGTTTAGTATCATCATTCCATAAAGTAAGCTTTATAGTCCCACTAGCATCTTTTAATACAGCATTAGCAACACTTAAATCTCTACCATATTTATTAAACGTCCTTGTTTCTCCAACCTCTAAGATTGTTCCCTCTACATTAGCATTCCCTTGACCAGGATTCAAAGAGGTTACAGGTACAATTTGTAGATCCATTTTTAATTACAACTAGCCTCCGCTTGAGTGATTGTATCTTCTTGAGATGGGGCACTACATTCAGTTGCTTGTGCAAAAGATGCAAAAGATCGTCCACCACCAAATTGAATACCATTTATCTTAATAGTAGGATAACCAGTAATACCTTGATTATTACAAACTTCGCTTTGCTCTGTACATTCAACATAGATTGGAGCAACAACATCAAATCCACCAAAACTCTCCACCAATTGCTTTGTATACCCACACCAGTTAGCACCATAAATCAAAAACCCGGCATCTGCAAGGCATGTTACAAAATCATCAATATTACCATCACCAGTTACAGGCGCAGCAGTATCAGCTTCAAAATCATCATTCACACCTGCAGAAAGTGATGCAGAAGCTGCCCCATCATCAAGCAAACTATCATCATAAGGGATAATAGCATTTGGAGGTATAATATTTGTTCCGTCTTTTGTTATAAATACTGGAAATTCTTGACCTTCAATCAAAATATTTGCCTGATAAAGACTACCACCAAATTCATCAACACTACTTAGCTCTACTGCAACAGCAGCATCTTGTGAATTTAATAAGGAAAGTACACGCTCACCTGCTTGAGTTTTAGTAATATCACCTGTTGCTGTACATTCTTTTTTATTTTCAAGCATAACTATCAAAACCAAAAATGCTACTACAATTAAAGATAAAGTAACTGTTGCCAAAATCCAAGGATTTTCAGTTATGCTATTAAGAACTGTAACTTTTTTCTTATTTTGCGTTTTTTTAGAAACCTTTTTATTCATTTTCTTTAATTAAAAAATAATTAAGCACAAGTAGCGTCTGTAGCTACTCCAGCATTTGTGGTTGAAAATCCAAATCCAGGACTTGGGCTTGCTGAAGATAACTGTGTATCACACTCTGCAGGAGGTTCAAGGAAAGCATTACAGATAACTGCCTGATAGCTTGCTGAATCTCTTCCACTTTGTGTATTCTGCCCATTAACCACAAGAGTTGGACTTCCACCAACACTATATTTCTCATTTAATTCTTTATGAACATTAAACAATGGGAATCTTCCAGATAACCAATTACTTTGATCTTCTAAGCTTTTAGTTACTTCAAACTCTGTATCAGCCGCTTTTGTACATTTAGCTAATTTTTGAGTATTAATCTTTGTTTTTGTAAGACAATCTTCTCCATCGCCCTTGTCAAGGAAACAAGTCAGATAATCATAATATTTATCATTTTGTTCTTCTTGTATACAATACTGATTTAATTGTTCTTCAACTTCGCCTTGTGTAGGGTGCATTGCATAATATACAAACCGAATATTAGAATCAATCTTATCGCCAAATAATTCAAACACAGGTAGTATTCCTTTCTCAGCCTGAGTACCATACGGACAATGACTCATTACAAATAATTCAATCACAGGTTTATCTGATTTTGGAACATCAGCAGGTGCAGGAGGTTGTGAAGGGTTTGCAGGTGGAGCAGCAGCATCCTGAGCTAAAGCTTCCTCAAAAGGTACAGCACCTTGAACAAAATATTCTCCGTCCTTTGTTACATATACAGGAATTTCTTGTCCTTGAAACTTAACAGTAATTTCATATAAGTCACCAACATCTTTTTCTGAAATATATTCAACACCACCACCAACTCGTCCGTTTAAAAATTCTACAACTTTGCCAGCAGCATCTTCAGACGAGATACCATCAACCGCAACTGATGCGCCAGTTCCTAAATTTCCGTTATATCCAACAAAAAGTAATATGACCGCTACAACTCCTAGAACAATAGTTGAAATCATCCAAGGATTTTTTCGAATGTTTTCTCCGACCTGACCACCAACTTTATTTAGATTAATTTTGTCAGGATTATTATCAATTCTTACCTCGTTTGTTTTTTCCATAAGCCATTTAATTTTTTCGACTTTAAAAACATTGTGGTAATTAATTACTAAACAATTCCTTGATTCTAGAATACAAAAACAATTAAAAACAAACCTTGACTATTAATTATAACTAATAATAAAAAGAGAATAAAAATACAATGCCCTACGATATAATAATTGGAAGAAACAAAAGTGACAAAGAGAAATTCAAAGATAAAGGCCTTCTTTATATTGGAAAAGGATATGTACACATGGGTAATTACACGTCTCTTTCAAACAAAATCTGGCTAGATGTTATACGAAGCCATATCATATTAATAGCAGGTAAACGTGGTTCTGGAAAAAGTTATAACTTAGGAGTCTTGGCTGAAGAATTATCAAACTTGCCAAGCGAAGTAAGTTCAAACATTGCACCATTAATTTTTGACACTATGGGAATTTTCTGGACAATGAAATACAAAAACGAAAAAGATATCGCACTGTTAGACGATTGGGGGCTTAAAGCAAAAAATCTGCCAGTTAATGTCTGGGCCCCGTTAGGATTTTTCAATGAGTATGAATCTAGAGGGATCCCTGTTGATAAAAAGTTTGCATTAGCAGCATCAGAACTAAATATCGAGGATTGGATTTCTACATTTAATTTAAGCATGACAGAACCAATATCAATTTTAATCCAAGAAGCTATAACAAATCTAAGAATAAAAGATTACTGCATTCAAGACATTATTGAGGAGATCAAAAGAACAAATCATGAAGAAAACACAAAAAGAGCAGCAGTATCTTTATTCAATGCAGCAAAGTCTTGGAAAGTTTTTGCAAACAGAGATGACATCCCTACAAAAATATCTGACCTAATAGAACCAGGCAAAACAAACATTTTAGACATCTCAGTATATTCCTCAACTTCTAGTTTTAATGTACGTGCATTAATAATTGGACTTATCTCAAAAAAACTGTTTGACCAAAGAATGCTTGCCAGAAAAAAAGAAGAAATTGACGAAATTCATCACGGGCTTGCAGACGACAAAAAGGAGATGCCATTGGTCTGGTTATTTATTGACGAAGCACACGAATTCTTACCAATGAACACAAAAACCCCAGCAACTAATGCATTGATTCAAATACTACGTGAAGGTCGTCAACCAGGAATGTCATTAATACTAGCAACCCAACAACCAGGAGTAATTCACAGAGACGTCATGACTCAGTCAGACATAATAATATCTCATAGGTTGACAAACAAAAACGACATAGAAGCATTAAACGAAATGATGCAATCATACTTAATTGAAGGCATCACAAAATCAATGAACCATCTCCCAGATTTAAAAGGGTCAGCAATAGTTTTAGATGACAACTCTGAACGCCTTTATCCAATAAGAATACGCCCACGATTTACATGGCATGGCGGGGAAGCCCCAAAAGCCTTGCAAGATGAATAATTACTTTAAAAAGTATAAATACTTATAAACAATTAGTCGCTTCAAAAACAATGGAAAGATCAGGTGTTGAACAAAAAATTCGTCAAATTTTACAAGAAAAAAACATTGAAACCTCTCAAGGAAACATTGAAGTTGATTCCTTAGATGCTGTTGGTTTTGTTATGGATCTTGAAGAAGAATTTGATATGGAAATCTCAAACACTGACATTGATACATATTTCTCACCACCAAGATCAAATTCTCAGTGGCTCCTTGGAGACCCAAAACAACAAGTATCAGTTAACAAGATTGTAGACTATGTTCATGAAAAAGTTGAAAGTTATGAGACTGCGTGACAACTAAAAAAGATGATAACAACTGAAGAAAAACGAAAGATCTCAAGATTAATGAGAAAACGTCAGGATCCAAATCCGGTTAATACACAAAATTTAGGATTAATTGTTCTTGAAAACATAATCAATGCTCAAATAGATTCTGAAAACCAAAAAGAGTATGAAAACATTGAATACAAACCAAAAAAAATTTCACAAGAATATAATTTAGGATCCTGGTAATTTAATTCTTAGCTAAGAACTTTTATCTCAACCATATACCGATGTTTATACGGTGCAATATCCCCTGCACGTTCAACATTTTTTACTTTAACCCTTCTACCAATATTTCTTGAAACATCAACTAATTTCACAAGTTCACTATCCAAATCATCTTCATGACAAAACAAATGATAAAATATTTTTGTCCCTTTCCTGCAAACACTTAAAGCAGGTTCTAAAAAAGTGTCTCGTAAATTTGGACGAGTCATAACAACAACATTAAAAATTCCTAAATCTTTTGTAACCTTTTTCTTAACATCCCCTTGAATAATTTTAATACGATTTTCAGAAATTTTATTTAAAATTAAATTTTTCTTAAAATATTTACAACAATCACGTCCAAGTTCTACAGCTACAATTTCTTTTGGGTTTGCCAACTTCTTAATAACAATAGGATAAACCCCAACACCGGCAAACATACACAAAACCTTATTTGTTTTTTTAATTTTAGAAGCAAGCCTTTTCCGATCATTAGACAATCGAGATGAAAAATAACAAGTCGAAACATCCAAAACAAACTCGCACCCATTCTCAACATAACGAGCAACAAGATTTTTCTCACCCAAAACATGTTTTGGTTTAATTGTTCGAAGTCGTCCTTTTATCCGATCACTTTTAGAAACAACAGTTTTAACAGATTTGTGATCTTTAATAATCACATTAGCCTCATTTACAAGTTCTTTTTTAGTTTTTTTCTTACCATTAATTTCAGGCTTAATTATTGCAATATTACCAATGATATCATAAGAAGCCATTTTTACCCGTTTCCTGACCCGCGAAGTTCTTTTTCTGCACGATCATCTAATGCTTTCTGTGCTGCCTTTTCCACCCTATCACCAGCATTTTCAGCTACAACTGCTCCTAGATTTTTATTTGTCTCTTTAAGCTTTTCTATATCTTCAGCACTTTTTTCAGCCTTTTTGCCAGTAGCCAGCTTTTTGAAAAATTTACCAATTTGGTCAAAAAATATTGAGACTATAATTATCACTGTAGTAACCAAAATACTAAGAAGCAATTGTACAGCCCAATGAGCATTACCTGAAATCAAAATAATAATACCACTAGCCAAATATTTAGGAATTCTGACACTTGAGAAAAGGATAAAAAATGCAGCAATAATACCAAAACGAACATATCCCTGATAATCCTTATCAAGATATACCTTAGTTAATCTTGATAATTTAAAAACCATATTTAAAAGTACAAAATAAATAACAAAAGTTAACAAAAAAATCCATGAAAAAGTAAACTCTAAACCTAAAAAGGTCTTAAATACAGGGCTTGCTTTTGTAAGAAACTCATCAGCTTTTACTAAGTAAGGGCCTGCTTTAGAATTATTCAATATTTTAGTCCATTCTTGTTTTAAGTAGTTTTTACGTAATTCTTCATCAGAAAGCTTATTTGCAATTTTTATGCCAGTATCAATTTCTGAGGGAAGCCCACTAGTTGTGTCTGATGAAGCATCACTTACAGCTGTTGATAAACCCTCAACATTAGTATCAGCAGCCAATACAAGCATTACGCTCAAAACACCAAATATAAGCAGTACAAGCCCTAAAATACCCAAATTTTTACACTGATTCTCTTTTTTCATATTATATTCACAACAAGTTTATAAACTCGACAGATTATATAAAGTCTAAAGATTTATAAAGATTTAGCACGGTTTAAGTCTTAGGATTATCACTACACAGTGACAACAAAACCAAAAGGTTTATATACTAGAAATCGCTATAAAAAGTAAGAAAATCGCAGTAAAAAAGGTGATTTTTTTGCAATATAAAATGGTATCAACAACAGATAAAAAACAATTTAAAGGAGTTTTACCAAGCATAAATGAATTCTTATTTGGAAGACCCTCAGACCCAATTGCACACTTAAGAGTTGCTCCAGGGAAATCAATGGCAGGCTATTTAACAGAAGCACGTCAGGAAGTTGCAGACATGAATGCAGCAAAAAAAGATCATAATACAAGCAGATATTCATATGATTCACAAGGACGAATGGATGCTACAGCACCGGGGAAATCAATGGCAGGCTATTTAACAGAAGCTATACAAGATCGTAAAGCTATTGAAGGAAAACCAAGAAATTATTTTAATTCACCAATGGCAGAAACAGCCCCTGGAACGTCAAATGCTACTTATTGGAGACAAGCTCAAGCAGAAAGACAAGCTATGAAAGATGGCGGGTCAGAATTAACAAGTTCTCATTATAATTATGCTTTAGAAAAACGTGCAGAAATGGAAGCTGCAAAAGCAGAAAAATGGAAAAAGCGAGGCAAAATTGCAGGAAAAATCGCAAAACCGATTAGTAAAGGTATTGGTAAAGGTATTGCTGCAACTGCAAAAGCTGGTGCAAACGCTACAAAATATACTTTTCAAAAAACAGGCCAAGTATTAAAAGCTACAGGCGAAGCAATCAAGAAAGGAATGGACGCATACATTGACATGTCAACATCAGCAAACCTATATGAGTCAATGAATCCAGATGCAAAATTTAAACAAGACCCTAATGAATCTGTTGCACGTAATTATAATCAAACAAAACAAAAAGCAGAAAGCCTGAAAAAGAAAGCTAATAGACTAGAAGCAAATCCAGTAAGATATAATACTGCAGGACTAAATACAACATCAGCACCAGTAAGCCCTCAAGAGATTCAAGATTTAAGAGACGAAGCACAAAGCCTAGAAACTAGAGCACAAACTATTAAAAATCAAATAATTGTGCCATCTGGTACAGCAGAAGAAGATAAAGACGCGCTTAGAGAAAATTATCTTACTAATTTTGGTTCAGTAAACCCTGCAACAGATTTTGGACGTTTTATTGGAAAAGCAAAAAATAGAATTGAGAGACGTATGGCAAATTCACGTACTCAAAAAGAATATGAAAGACTTGCAAAAGAAGCTTCAACAAAGACAGGCAAACCAATAACAGCTCAGGACGTTTATAATATAAATGTACGTCAAGCAGCAGAAGATGCAAGAAAAGAACAAACAAAATTAGACCTAGAAGCAAATAAAATTGAAAAAGCTGAAAAATATACAGAATGGGCAGACTATAAGACAAAGTTTGACAGAGCTTTACAAAACACAAGAAAAGAACAGACAGACAGAAAACCAAAAAATTATACTACAGCATGGGAACAAGTACAAGAATTAGCTAACAATGCTAATGAAATTAAGTTACATTATTTTAAAGGAGACAATACAGTAGACACGCTTCGCACCCCGCAGTATGATAAACCAGAAACAGCAGCTGCAGAAAAAAAGCGAAAAGAAGCAGAAGCAAAAGAAGCACAAAACAAAAGACAGACAAGAACACAAGGAAAAACAAACTCAAAGAGATACCCCCTTGGAAAAAAGACCGCATTAGGATTACAAGAAGATTTCATGGATGAGATTAAAGGAAAAGATGTTTCTGAAATTCAGGGAATATTCACTAGATATGAAGCATTATTAGGAGAATATAACCCTACAGATAAGGTGCCTCAAACAACCCTAGAAACCATGCACCAATTTGCAGAATACAGTGCAAGTTCTTACGAAGGAAGTTTTGGACAATATTTAATGGAAACGCAACCACGAGATAAGCCAGTAAGAGAAACAACAAAAAGAAGAGAAGCCAGAGAAGGGAAAAAGCAAAGGTTAGAAGGAAAAGTAAACACCCCACAAATATCAAGCACAGAACAACCAACACAAAGCCCATCAGTAGAAGTATTAATCACAAGAAAACAAAAAGCACAAGTAGATGCACAAAAACCAAGAACAGTTGCTGAAAAACAAAAAAAAAACAAAGAAATAAGAGATGACAAAAAAACAGAAGAACATTGGATGTCCCTTATGGAACGTGTTGAGGATTTAAGATCTAACTACGGTACAAACAACCTATTAACAAGATTTCTTGAAGATAAAGAAAATATGATTAACAGCCGTGATGAAAAAACTTATTTTGCATTAAATGAAGCTAGCTGGAAAGCAGAACAAATGTATGAAAAAATGGAAGAAGCAAACAAAGACAAAGACATTGATCAAGAAGAAACAAATGGACATTGGCCATGCCGTATTAACGGAATAATGCGCTATATCGACAGAAAAGGGGACAGCCCTGAAAAGATTGAACAAATCCTAAAACAACAGCAAACAGAAAAAAGTTATTGGGCAAACCTGTTTATGCCAGAGGGCTTAGAAGCAAGATACCTAAACCATGCTCAACAACGTATAAGTGAATGGCACAGAGCAGAGGAAATGCAAAAAGTGATAGCTAATGCAGAGGGTCCTGAAGATCTAAAAACAAATTTTGAAGAACTAATAAAAGCAAAAAACAGCCCATACTTACAAATCCCAAGAAAATATCTTGAACCAGTGATTAACACTTTTGAAGAAAAGATGAGAGAATGGCATCTAGACGAAAAAAGCGTGAAACGAATTGAGAAGATAAGAAACATAAAAACAAACGACCCAATTCATCCAAGTTCAAGAGTTCCTAAAGAAATTCAAGAGTTTATAGGCACATTAAGAAGAGCCCCAGAAGAAACACAGTAAAATTTCAAAGCTATTTCTACAACTTACTTAACTTCGCTCTATCATATTTAAGCTGCACAACACGCCGATAATATTTCTTTCTAAGCCTATATCGTACAAATTCTTCAATACCTGAAGGTAACAATGCTACATAAAATGACATAAGTATCGACCTTATAAAAACATCATAAAACCAACCATCCCGTGCAAAGTCGAAAACCATAAAACCAATAACACCACTAACAACAGGAATCTGCATAAGTATTGCATATGCAACTGCTAATGGAATTAATTTCCATAACCGATCTCCAAGAAATCCAAGCCATCCAGACTGATATGCACTACTCGCTGCTGCCTCACCCCTATCTTGACGAATAAATTTTGGTTTAAATAAAACAAACTTTTTCCCTCGCACTATAAACATCTGCCCTGACGCAAAAAAATACACAAGATAGATCCAAAAAGCCATCAAAGCTCCAACAAACAAATCAGGGTACACAAATTCTAATAAACTTTTATTAAACCCTAAATCATCCTGCAAAAAAACTTTTGCCCGATCACCCACAGCCATACCAGTAG
>JAAOYK010000055.1 GCA_018221305.1 Candidatus Pacearchaeota archaeon | reverse complement strand
TCCATATACTGATAAGAAAAATAAAGAAACTACCTGAGAAACATATTCTAATGATCCTGACAAAATTACTGCAACACCAATTATAAGGCTTAAAATTAGTGCAACACGTGGCTCATTATTCTTTCCGCTTTTTTTGCCCAAAAAATTGAAAAATTTTGGCAAGACCTTATCTTCAGTCATAGCAACCAGGCAACGTGGAGCAGTCATTAAACTGCTTAGGGCAGAAGATGATGTAGCCATTATAATTCCTAAAAGGACCAAAGGCGAAATTATTGCGACTTGTTGTATTACTTGCGGGTTTGTTAATAAATTCTCAGGACTTGCAGATAATGCAAGTTTTATAACCAAAGCAAGGTAAACACCTAAAGTTATGAATATTGCCAGAAAAGTTCCACGTACTAAACTTTTTTTTGGATCTTTAAGATCCCCAGACATACCAACACCGGCGTCAATGCCAGTAACTGCCGGGAAAAACATGGCAAATGCTATCCAAAAAGGAATAGCACCAGACGTGAAAAACATTGTTTCAATGCCTCCGGTTTGAGGGCCTAAAAAGATTGAAATCAAACTAAGTATTATTGCACCCAAAATAAAATACTGAATTTTGATAACAAATTTTGCACCAATAAAAACCATTACTCCAAAGACAAGAATTGAGACTAATGCAATCTGTGCTTCAGGAAAAGCAATACCAAAATAGTTCAGAATGGTGGTCATTCCTCGGGCAAACGCTATAGCATAAAAACTTGAAGCAATAGTTTGTGCAAGGTATAACTGAATCCCAAGACTTCCTCCAAACTCAGACCCAAGACTACGAGAGATTAAGTAATAAAGCCCGCCACCTTTTACTTTAATGTTTGTAGCGATTGCGGATATTGAAAAGGCTGTAGCAATGGTCACTGAATGTGCTATCAAAATTATAAGAATTGTCTTGGTAAACCCGACCCCCCCTAACACTTGAGGTACAATAAAATACATTACTGCACCTAAAATGGTTAACAGTGAAGGCATTAAAACTCCTGCAAAAGTTCCAAACTTCTTCGAATGATTCCTCACACTTTTTTTAAGGGTTCCCGAACCGTTTGAACTTTCTTTGCCCATGTATGCAAAAATAAAGCTTAGTTTTTAAAGGTAATTGCACAAAAAAAACAAGGGGAAAAGTTTTTAAACCATAATTTTAGCACTTTAGCATAATAATATTTATATAACAACTAAAAATCATTTTACTTAATGAACACAAACGAATTTTTAGGGTTTGCAAAATTGACTGCGGCTTATGCAGGTGACAAAATTTTGATGAAAAATTATGGTAAGATGCAAGAGCTTGAGTGGACTGCAAAACAGCATTTTAGAACTGAAGTTGACACGCAAAGTAATGAATATATACTAAAGAGGATAAAAGAAACATTTCCAGAACATAATATTTATTCAGAAGAAGATGATGATGTTAATAATGATTCAGAATATGATTGGCTTATTGATCCGCTAGATGGAACAATACCTTATCGTCAGGGGATCACTGACCACTTTAGTGTTTGTATTGCTTTGGCCAAAAATAAAAAGCCAATCATGGGAGTAACATATGCACCAAAACGTGGAGAACTTTATTATGCTCAAGAAGGAAAAGGTGCTTTTTGTCAGACTTTTAACGACAATAAAAAAATAACTGTTTCATTGGAAGATAATATTAATCATACATTAATGGGTCTTGATGGTGGAAAAGAAACTAAAGATTTCAAAAGGGCTGATATTACAAAATATATTGACAAAGTTTATTCACCAAACGGCATCACGTGCTTTCTAGCATCTGGATGCGCGTCTGTTCCTTTGGCCCTTACTGCCGCAGGAAAATTGCACGCTTACATGGCATTAAGCCTAGAACCATGGGACATGGCGGCAGGAACAATTATAACCAGAGAAGCTGGAGCAAAAGTTACAAACATTAAAGGAAAAGAATGGGACATAACAGACCCATCAATTTTGGCTGCAAATCCAGTACTTCATGAGAAGTTGTTAGAAATTTTTAAATAAAAAAGTTTAAAAGCAACTTATTTTTTATCTTTATAGCCTAAAAAAGGAAAGAGAGTTCTTTAGTAATAAAAATGAAAATAATTAAAATACCTATTATTTGCGGACCAACCACTGTTGGAAAAACTAAAACTGCTATAGAATTAGCAAAAATTATTAAAGGACAGATTATCAGCTGTGATAGATTTACATTTTATTCTGGTGTTAAATCTATTAGAGATATAAAACAATTAGAAGAATCAATAAAATGTCATTTTTATGGAATACTAGGACTTAATGAAAGAACATGGTCCGCAGAAAAATATGTATCTGAAGTTGAATCACTCATTCCAAAAATAATAAGAAAAGGCTATATACCAATTATTGAAGGATTTTCTGGAAAATATTTAGACGCTTTAATAGCTTGTAATGCTAAGAAAAATAGGGACTTTTTTTATGTACCAATTTGTATAGTTTATCCTGAGAATACTAATTTAGGCCTTATTCTTAAAGAAAGACTTTCAAAAGGAATTAAAGAAGATTTATTAGATGAGACAAAAGATTTAATGGAAAAAAATCCAAACTGTTTTCCGATAAAATGTGGAGCAATATATAAACATATAGTAAAGTATTTAGAAAAGGATATCTCTATTGAGGAGGCAATAACGCGAAGTGTAAATGAGGCATTGACACTAGTTATTCCTTTAGAACTTGGTACATTTGATAGGTTTCCTGAAATGATTTGTATTAAAGAAGAAACTAAAAATCCAAAAATATTAGCAAAAAAAATTCAGGAGATAATTCTTGAAAAAAATAATTCTAAGATTAAATGGAGAGATTTATCTAAAGCACAAAAGGAATTGCTTAGAAATACCATAATTCAAAGAGAACTTAACACAAAAGAAAATTTTGCAAAATTAGAATTTAAAATGCGAGAAGCTTTGCCAGGAGGGAACGTCTTAGACAAAACATATTTAGAAAGCGAGATTATGAAACTTAAGAAGACATACTTTTTATAGTTGAAATAAAAAATTGTCAAAACTCATTTCATAATGTTTATTGTTTCCGAAACCTATAATGAATATAACTCAGCAGTTTGCTTCCAATTATCCTTACACTTGCAGGACCTACACGCATATAAAATTCTTCCAAGCCACTATGCTTAAAAAATACTGGACGATTACTTTTACTACAGTTCACTTTTAGTACCGTTTTCTCTTCACTCATTCTTATTAATTTAAAATCTATCAATGGCATGTACTGGTCCCCAATATGATCTTTGAACAAGTTTGTAAAATGAAGAGCAAGTTTGTCACTATTTTGAAACCTATCTTTTTCAATCCCTAAAATGCGACCTGCATCATCAATACCTACAAGAAGAGTTCCTCCTTGCGAATTTAGGAATGCTGTAATTGTTTTAAGGATTGATGATTCAATCTTTTTATCAGGAATATGAGTGTACAGGTTCATGCGCAAGGTTGACTTAAACTCAAGCTTTTCTGATTCATCGCCTTTTATAAGATCTAAAACTTTTTCTTTTGTGTCTTCGGTCTTACCAAAAATGTTTGGATTTTCTTTCTTAAAAATTTCTGCAAGTCTTATTAAAAATTTTAGTTTGTACCCTTTCATATAAATATAACCAGTAACTGAGGAAACAACAGCACCGATGGTTACCAGTAAAAGGCTCCTCATTGTGTATTCTAGATCACCGGCAGTCATTGTATAGCTCAAATAAATTTTTAGATAATATTTTGCCATTTCAAGTGCCAGGCCAAGACTTACTGAAACACTAAAAGCAAAGATTGCTATTAAGAAATAATTTTTTTTGATTTTATTATTTGAATAAAGAATAAGCATCATTAAAAAGCCAGCAAAACCAAGAGCTATTCCAAAAAACATTTGCATTATAACCCCACGTAATTCTCCAAGGAAAAAGGTTATGATTATAAATATTAAAAATACAAACTCAAACTCCCTTGGGATAACTACTTCATAACGCTTGCGTGCAATTGTTGGAGAAAAAGTTAGGAAAAGTAGCAACATGTTCGCAAACAAAATGTGCCAGAAATGATTATAAAATGCATTCAAAATTGATAACACTAAAATTATTTTAACAATTGTTGAAAGGGTGGCTTGCACTTTGGCCGAGGTGTTTCTTAATAATTTTAAAATTACCATAGAAACTAGAACAATCTGGAATATTAAAGTTTTTACTCTACTTGAAAGTATAGGTTAAAATCTTATTAAATTCTAACTAGAATCCCGTAGCTTCATAATCCTTATAAATTAAAGAAATATAGATAATGATGACAAATGATAAACTTTTTGATAAAATAAGATCAGCAATAAATGAGCAAGATCCAATAGGGCTTTTAGAAGGGGGGGCGCCAAAAACTGAGTATGAAAACGAAGCAAAAAAAGTAATGCAAAGTGTTTGCGCATGCTCATCTGTTAAAGAAGTTCAGGATTTAGTGTATAACACGTTTGTCCAACAGTTTGAGTTTGGACGAAAATTACATTCTAAACGAAGATATCATATAGATAAAGGTGGTGCAGGAAAAAAAGAAGATTATAAGCGTATTGCAGAACAAATTTATGAAGCTCTAAGTGATCAAAGCTAAGACATTGTTACAGGTTTGTGTATTTATGTAGGTTATGTATATTACAAAAAAGCATAAATAATTTAAATAACTATTAATAAGGGTTTTTATGGGAATAGAATTTAAAGTATCAGGCATAAAAACAGAAGAGATGACAAACCCAGCAATTGAACTTTCTCCAAGACATCAGTGTAAAATGTATGTACAAAGTAATGGCGGAACAGCTATACTTGTCACGCAACAAGATTTTGATTCTTACATGAAGGAAAATAAATTCGAAGACGGACCGTTTAGGGACAGTTTTGGGGATGGATCTCTTGAACCTTATAATCCGTATAGGCAAGCATTTGGTAAATTAAACATAGGAAAGATAGTTTATTGCGAGTTATCTGAAGAATTAAAGCAAAAGTCTGAAAAGTTATTGAACGTGTATAGAGAGGATCTTCTTGAATTAAATCTTAAAAACACAAACCTTTAAATTCTATAAAATGTGCATATTTTTATCATAATCGTGCCGCCATCGCATAATGGTATTGCACCAGGTTGCTAACCTGGACCCTTCGGGGTGCCTGGGTTCGATTCCCAGTGGCGGCGTTTTGTTGTATGGCAGAGTTATAAATCTACCTTTAAAACCGATCATTCCAACTTTATTTAATTTTTTTTTACTATTTAATTTTTTTTTTGAAAAAATGTTTCACTTTCCAACCTTAGATTTATAGGGGTGACTCTTCTCTTAGAAGAATAGAAAAAAGAGAATGAAAAACAAATTATTAATCAAAATAATGGTTGGAATTAGTTTAATCTTTTTATCAGGGTTTTTATGTGAGGGTGTTTCTGCAGAAACTAGAAGTGTCAATTTTGGATGGAATTCAGGATATAGTTTTGATGATACATATAGTGCTACAGTTCCAAGTGATTATTATGGGTGTAAAGTTAAAATCGCCCCACATGAAGGGACTGGAGAGTATTGTGATACTTCTTGCGACATTTCTATTATAATTGGGGGCTGTACTGATAGTTATGAATGTATAGTTGATGCAAATCCTGGAGGTACAATAGATATTACATTTAGTCCAAGTAGTTGGTGTGATGGTTGTCTTTGGGATTATGATATTTATAAGTATGCTTGGTGTGGGGATGGAAAACAAGGGACTTATTCAGGATATCGATTAGGAACTTGTGTTAATGGAGAAATAACCAGTGAAAACTGCGAAAGTTGTCCTGAAGATTATCCAACTTCTTCTGGAGAAGTTTGTTGTTCTGGGAATATTTTTAATGGAGACTGTTGTTCTGATTCTGACTGTAATTCAGATTATACTTGTGAAAGTTATGACTGTACTGCTTCTGCGCCTTCTTCTTATTGTGGGGACGGAACTTGTGACTCAGATGAGACTTGTTCTTCATGTTCAGGTGACTGCGGGGCATGTTCGCCCTCTTCTTACTGTGGGGACGGAACTTGTGACTCAGATGAAACTTGTTCCTCATGTTCAGATGACTGCGGGGCATGTAATGGAGAATATTGCTCTTCAAATTCAAATTGTGAATCTGGGAATTGTGAAAATAATCTTTGTTGCTTAACAGGAAAAACATGTTGTACTTCTAATGCTAACTGTTTATCTGATTATGAATGTGGAGCAAGCAATTATTGTATTGAATCGTCTTCAGAAGCTTTAAAAGATAATGGATATTACTGTAGTTCAAATTCTCAGTGTTCTTCTGCAAATTGTCAAAATGGTATCTGTTGTATTTCTGGCGAAACTTGCTGTCAATATACTTCTAACTGTGGAGATGGCTTTGTTTGTGATACTGATTATTATTATTGTAAATCTACAATGAAGTCAAACGGAGAGTCGTGTAGTTTTGATAGTGACTGTTCTTCTAATAATTGTAATTTAGGTGGATATGAAGGTTATGGATCTGGTGGAGGATATTGCTGTGAATCTGGAAAAGATTGTTGTTATCAGGAATCAGACTGTTCTGAAGGTTACAGATGTCATTCAAATTATTATTGTGTGAAAAAAATTACAGAAGTAACTTCTACAACTGAAACAAGTGATGAGGATGAAGTTCAAACTTATACTTATAAAGCAGAATCATCTTCTGAACAAACAGTAACCCAGTCAACAACAAAAAAGGAAGAATGGAGTTTATTGTGTGATCTAGGTGAAGGTTCTTCTAGAAATTATGTGGATTGTTATGCTACCTTATTAGCTGAATTAAATATAGTTGCAGATGTGGCTGAAAATGCTGTTGATTTTTATTGTGATGTTATCCGGGAATTAGTAAATGCTATTGATAATTTAGATGTTACAAATACGAACAGCATAAACGCTGCAAGGAAAAAGATTAATGCAGCTACAGCAAAACTTTTTCTGATTCTTGTTGATTTGGGTGATAATGCTTTTGTGGTAGCGAAAGTTCTTAATGTTTTTGAGTGTTTTGAAGATTATTTTGGTGTTTTTGGGAGAATCTTGGACTATATAGTTGAAGGGATTGTTATTGGATTATTTGAAGAGACAGGGGAGAGTTCTGCATCTATTGTATCACATTCTCCAGTTAACATCTTAATTGAACATGAAAATGGGAAAAGTCTTGGAAAAGATGAAAATGGAATTTTTCATGATGAATTAGAAGGATCTTATAAGTTCTATAGCAAATCTGCTGTAGAAGTTGCAATTGCGATTGGTGTTGATCCTGAAAAAGTAGAATACAAAATTACTGGAACTGGAAGCGGAACTGCAGACATTACTATCATTGAAATTGATAAAAAGGGAAATAAAGAATATAAAGAATTTAATGATATTGCTGTTGATAAAGGAACTGATTTAAAAATTAGTTCTGATAAATCTGGAAAGACTTTTCTTGAAGAATATAAAGATTCAGAGATAAAAATAATTAAACAACAGCCTGATGTAATAAATATAGGAAAATTAAGTAAATCAAAGGCGGGTTTAAGTTCTTCAAAAGGCACTATTATCGGAATTATAATTTTAGTTCTGAGTGTGATAGGTGTTCTTGGCTTTTTTGGTTATAAGAAAAAAGATTTAATATTATCCAAAATTAAAGGAATTTCTTCTAAGAAAAAATCTTCTCGAGTCAGTAAAAGTGTTTCTTCTAATAAATCTAAGAAATTATAATTGATTTACCCTTTAACATAAATCTTTTTTACTTCACTCATATCGATTTTTTGATACCCTTTGTTTGACATGATTTCTAATGCAATGTTATCAGGATCCTCAGGGTCAATCGTGAAATCAAGGTAACCTTCTACTTGTGAGAGATTATCATCTTCCATGAAATCAACATGAACCGGTTTTCCGCGTAAACTTTCTAAAAATTGTTTTTTTGTCATCTTGTTTTTATATTTTATCCCTCCTTTTTTCTTCTATTTAATAATTTAACAAAAAGTAACTATAAAAATTTATTTGTAATTTACTAGTTATTTCTAACTAAAGATTAAAAAAAATAAAAAATAAAATTATTCAGTGTTTGTGTATGGACATCCTGGTTTTGCGTCACATCCCTTAGAACATCCACCATAACCTTTGCCTGCAAACTTGCCTTTGTGCATTTCAGCCCAATCACCTTTGCCTGCAAACTTGCCTTTATGCCAAGCAGCTTTATCTTTCCAATCACTTTTATCTTTCCAAAGACCAAGTTCTTCTGCTAACTCTTTAGCAGTTTCAATATCGCCAGACATTTTTGCCTTATTCATTGCAACATAAGTTTCAAAATTTTCTTCTGTTATAGATTCTATAAATTCTGAATCCTTACCATATTCTTGCATTAACGCAACCCAGCCATCATAATCTAAGTTATCATAAGTTTCTTGCATTGCAGTGTATTTTTCTGAGTCATAGCCTGGTTTGTCTTTTATATCACTAGACCAATGAGCACTAACAAGACCAAAAGTTGCCAAAAGTGCTAAAGTCACAATAACCCCAACACCAACATATATTGCTGTTTTTACCATTATATATTTTATTATTTTTACCTCCCTATAATTGTCTAAAAAGTTCAATACAAAGATTGAGTAAGCATACTTTATAAATGATATGAATTTATCCAAGAGTTTGATTTGTGAAAGTATATTCAGCAATTGATATGATTGAAAAGTAAACTTCTTTAAAAAGCATTAATTAGTAATATATTTATGACAGTAGTAGATCATGAATCAAAAGAAAATATAATAACACCCCATATTGCAATAAAAGATGAGGCTGGCAGAGGATCTGTTTACATAAATACTTCAACTTTTGGATATGACTGTCAAGAAGAATTAGTTTCTCCTTTAAATAATGAAAAAGTCAAATCTATGCGATCCTGGTTATCTGGGGAGAGAATCTTTCATGTTTATGCCATAGTCGGAGAGTATAATAATCCATTAAACGAGATAGATGCTCCTGCGCTTCATACAGTATGCTTAACAAGACCACCTCGATTGGAATCATTATTAGGATTTTTACCAGAAAAAGTTGTTAAAGAAAATTTACCTAAGACATATCAATGGTTTCAGGAAACAGTCTTTAATAAAGAAAGTTAAACATTTTTATACCCTTTAGATCTAATTATAATTATGACATATATAGATGTGCATTGCCATATTGACATGTATAGTGATGAAAAAATTGAACAAGTTATAGAGGGTGCTAGAAAAAATAATGTTGATACAATTATTGTTAATGGAGTAAATGTGAAGACTAACAGACGCATCTTAAAACTTGCAGATAAATATACTGAGATTAAGGTGGCTCTTGGGATTGATCCAATAGATGCATTAAAATTAACAGATCAAGAGGTTGAAGATGAGATCAATTTTATTAAAAAAAATAAGGGCAAAATAATAGCAATTGGTGAAGTAGGTATTGATTTAAAATGGAGTAAGGAGCTAAAGGCTCAAAAAGAAAATTTTGAAAAGTTTATACAATTAAGTATAGATTTAGACAAACCAATAATTGTTCATTCAAGAAACGCAGAACATGATGTCCTGGACATGTTAGACCGAGATAATTGTAAAAAAGTAATAGTTCATTGTTTTAATGGAAAACTGTCCCTAGTTGATAAAGCAATAAAAAATGGATGGTATTTTTCAATACCTACTAATATTACATATAGTGAACAAATGCAAAAATTAGTTGACAAATTACCAATAACAAACATTTTGTGTGAAACTGATAGCCCATATCTGCACCCGCAAAAAGGACAAAGAAATAATACGCCAGTAAATGTTATTGAAGGTTATAAAAAAATTAGTGAGATTAAAGATATGAATTTAAAAGTAGTTGAAGAGAAAATCAAAGAGAATTATAAGAGATTATTTGTTAAATAATTTATTCATACATAAGTTTATAAATTAAAATGATTTCTAAAAAAGTATGATAAGAAAAACTGGTGTGTTATCGATATTTGCAATAATAATAGTCATGTCTATAATGCCTGCAGTCTTGGCAGGAAATGTTCTATTTAGAATAAAAACCGGGCCAGGGTATGAAGTTTCTATGAACCTTTTGAATCCAGTAACCGGAAGAAAATTGCCTGGCGGAACGTTGTATGGTACTACAGATAATGAAGGAATTTTTACAGTAAATCATACAACAAGTGAAAAATTAGCACATATTTCTTTTATTATTAAGGATGAGAATAAAAACATGATAAGATTCAAAGATAACCCTATACTTATGATTGAGACAGTTATGCTAGGAAAAAGCGTATTTATTGATTTAACTGCACCAAACCCAGTAGCTACGGTTGATACTGGATATATTGAGACTGTTCCAGAAAAAAAGCCTGAAGAAGAGGTGGTTGACCCTAATGAGACTGTTGTTGAGAATTTAAGTAATGATGGGGAAGCAACTGTTGAGACAATAGCTCAGGATCAGGATACTGACACGTCTGTTACAGGAGAAGCCATTTTAGGCGATGAAGATGGCGATAATTCAGATTTATTAAACATATTAATTTATAGTGGTATTGGTTTTCTTGTCTTTGTGATAATATTGTTTATCATAATTTTTATTGTCAAAAAGTCTAAAAAGAAAAAGCCTGCTAAAGGCAGCCCATTTCAAGGACAATATGTTCAACCACAAAAAGCTGCACCACAAAAAGTTAACGAACAAATGCAGCCAAGCAAACCAGTGGTTCCTCAACCAGCATTACAAATGGCAGCTCAAGCAATAAGTAAGCCAGCATATATTACTGAAGATCAAGAATTAGCTGACGCTGAGAGCAAATTAATGGAAGCTCAAAAAGAAATTTCAAACATTAAAGATAAAAAGCGAAAAATTAGTGAAGCAAAAAAGAAACTAGAATCAGATAGGGCTGAACTTGAAAAGCTTAAGGGTGCTCAAAAATAAAGAGCAAACTTTATAAAGATTATAACAGTTTCATATTTAAGAGGACAGATTATTTTAAAAAAAAGATGGTATGGTTAGAGGTTGAAACAAAAGCACAGATTCCTATTTCTGAGATTCAAAACCTTCGTGCAAAAATTAAGAAAATTGCCAAGTTTGACAAGAAAGGCAAAAAAAGTGATGATTATTTTGCAATTAAACGAAAAATGGGTGGATACCCAAAAAAAGCTTTTAGGATTCGGGCAATGAGTGATAAGTTTGAAGTTAATTTTAAAAAACATCTTAAAAATCATTGGACAAAAGATATTGTTGTCAAACAAGAATTTGAATTTTCATTAAAAGGTAAAGAAGAAGTACAAGACTTGCTAGCATTGTTTGAAGATTTAGGGTTTAAAGAATGGGTAAAAAAGATTAAGTTTAATGAAACATATAAATGGAAAAAAGATAAAAAAGTTTCAATCGAGCTAAATAATGTAAAAAATTTGGGCTGGTTCATGGAACTTGAATATTTAGCAAAACCTTCTGAAATGGAAAAAGCAAGGCGTAAACTTCGAGAAGTTTTAAAAGAATTAGAAATTCCTGCAGAATGGATCGATAACACCGGTTATACAAAAATGCTTTGGTATAAAGGGACCAAAGGTAAAAAAAAGTTTATTGACTAGACAAAGATTTATAAGTTGAAAGTCATGTTTTAATATATATTTATCAAAAAAAGAGTGTGAATAAGTTGGCAAAAGAGAAAAAAAAAGCAGTAAAGTATGTTACTCGTAAAAATGGAGTTTTCTGGCCAAGTCCTGCAATGAAAAAGATTGCGTTCATGAGTGATCCGCGTGTTTATTCTAAAGCTGCAAAAGATCCTGTAAAGTTCTGGGAAGAGCAAGCGCGTGAGGGGTTAACATGGGAAAAAGAATGGGACATAGGATATGAAGAAAAATTGCCTTATTTTAAATGGTTTAAAGGAGGAAAACTTAATTTTTGTGTAAACTGTCTTGATAGACATCTAAACAAAGCAAACAAGGTTGCAATGGTTTGGGTTCCTGAACCTGTGAACGAAAAACCAATTGAGTTTACTTATGGACAATTATATGACAAAGTTAACAGATTTGCTAACGTGCTAAAAAAGTATGGAGTTGGTAAAGGAGACGTTGTCTCAATTTATTTACCAATGGTTCCTGAAGCAATGGTTGCAATGCTCGCATGTACAAGAATTGGAGCAATACATTCTATAGTATTTAGTGCATTTTCTTCAGAGGCACTAAAAGCACGAATACAAGATGGTAAAGCAAAAATTTTGATCACAAGTGATGGGTATTACAGGCGAGGAAAACCAGAACCTTTACTAAAAAAAGCTAGAGCAGCTGCTAGACGTACAACAATCAAGAAAATAATAATTGTCCCAAGGATAAAGAAAAAAGCGCCTACTGGTGGTAAATATTTAGATTTTAATAAAGAAATGGAGAAAGTTGATTCTTATTGCGCGCCTGAGATTATGAACAGTGAAGATACAATGTTTATCTTATACACTTCAGGAACTACAGGTAAACCTAAAGGAATAGTTCATGATACTGGAGGGTATGCAATGCAAGCATACTTGACAACAAAATGGAACTTTGACATGCATGAAGATGATTTAATGTGGTGTACTGCTGATGTTGGGTGGATTACAGGACATACTTATGCAATGTATGGACCATTACTAGTTGGTGCAAAAACATTAATTTATGAAGGCGGGCCTGATTATCCTAACCCTGGAAGATGGTGGAAGTTAATACAAGATCATAAGGTTAACATGTTCTACACTGCACCTACAGCTATTAGAATGTTTATGAAAATTGATGAAAAATGGATTAATAAATATGACTTATCATCAATTAGAATAATGGGCTCGGTTGGAGAACCAATAGATGTTAAATCATGGATGTGGTATTTTAATAAGATTGGTGGAGGAAGATGTCCAATAATTGATACTTGGTGGCAGACCGAAACTGGAGGTACACTAATCAATGTATTACCAGGAATTGGGCCATTTGTCCCAACAGTATCAGGCAGGCCATTTCCAGGAGTTACCAAAGAAATTGTTGATGAAAAAGGCAGACCCGTAAAACCAGGAAAGCCAGGATTTTTAATACAGAAAAGCCCTTTTGCTCCAGGAATGCTTCATGGGGTGTATAATAATCATAAAAAGTTTGTTGAAACATACTGGAAAAAGTATAAAAAGTATTATGATACAAGCGATGGTGCTTACACAACTAATGGTCTTATAAGAATTACAGGACGAACTGATGACGTCATGAAAGTTGCAGGACACAGACTTGCAACAGCAGAACTAGAAAATGCAATAGACGCAGATAAACATGTTGGAGAATGTGCAATAGTACCATTACCTCATGCTGTTAAAGGACAAGTTCCTGTAGCTTTTGTAGTTTTAAAACATGGAAAACCAGGGCCAGAACTAGAAAAAAGATTAAAAAAGTTTGTTGATATAAAAATTGGGCCAACAGCTAGACCTGCAAAAATATATTTTGTCGAGGATTTGCCAAAAACTCGGTCTGGTAAAATAATGAGAAGAATCCTTAAAGCAATAATCACAAAGGAAGAACCTAAAGGATTAATGACTTTAGTTAACCCTCAAAGTGTTGGCAGAATTAAGCAGATTGTTGAGACTCAATAACAATATTTCTATCCAAGAAAGTCTTAGGTAACTTTAAAGCAAGTTTTTAAAAAGATATATTCATCTATATAGTAATAATGTTATTAGAATTTAAGAATGTAAAAAAGAAGTATGGGAAAAATGTAATCCTTTCAGACATAAATTTTAATATACTTTCTGGAGAAATTTTTGGACTTATCGGAGAAAGCGGGGGCGGGAAGTCAACACTTCTTAAGATTATCATCGGCATGTCTGAAAGTAGTCAAGGAACCATTATGTTTGAAGGAAAAAATACGCGACGTAAGATTGGTTATCTTCGAAATAACACTGGTTTTGCAACACAAGGTAATACTTTATTTATGGAAATGAGTATTTTTGAAAACAGTTTATATTTTGGACGTCTTTATAAGAAAAAGAAAGCAGAAATTAAAGAACGCTTTGACATGTTAGCAAAATTGTTAGGATTATCTTATTACAAAAATACGCTTATAAGAAATCTTTCTGGAGGTACACAAAAACGTGCAAACTTGTTAGTATCGCTAATACATAGCCCAAAACTTTTAATTTTGGACGAACCTACTGCAGGACTGGACCCGCTTTTGCGAAAAAATATTTGGGCATATATTCATGAGATTAATAAGGCAGGAACAACGATAATTGTTACATCGCATCTTTTGGATGAAATTGAAGCAAATTGTAGCAGGATAGGAATATTAGATAAAGGGAAAATTGTTGCGATAGCGTCTCCAAAAAATTATCGGAAAAAGTATGGAACAAAAAAAGCATTTTCTGAAATCTTTAAATCAATTGTAATAAAACCTGAAAAACCAATTGTAAAAAAACCGGAAAAATCAAAACTAACAAAACCGGAAAAATCAAAAGATGGCAGTGCTTAATGTTTTTAAAAAAAATCTGAAAACCGTGTCACGTAATTGGAATTATTTTGTTGTATTAATTGTGTGTCCAATAGCATTAATCTTAATCGCAGGAACCCTACTTAGTTCAAGTTCTGCATCAAACTTAAGAGTTGGTGTAATAAATGAAGATCCAGAATATAATTTTGATTTTTCTGAATTTAAAAAAATTAAAAATTATCATTCACTTTCTAGTTGTATTAATGATCTAGTCGAGGAAACTACAAATATTTGTTTTCATATACAAAAAGATAATGGTGTGCGTCAAATTGATATCATGATTGATAATTCTAAAGAAAGTATAGAAGTTTATATGAAAAAGTATATTTTGGAAAAAGTTTCAGAAGAACAAGCAGTATTTATTGAAGAAACTGCAAAAGATCTTGACGCAAAAATGACACTTTTTTCTACATCTATTGATACTGCAAAAAAGGAATTAGATCAAGTTTACGTTGAACTAGAAGAACAAGAAGAAATGCTTAGTCTTTATCATACAAATGTTACTAACACTATAAGAACTGTTGAAGATATTGAAGCACAACTAAACTATCTTAAGTATCAATATGATACTGCAGCCCAAAGTTCTGAAGCTATCTTACTCAAACAAGAAATAGAAAGTATTAAATCACGTAACGAAGAAATCTTGGATCGGGTTGCTGTGATTAGTAGTATAATAAATAATGATACAGATTCAACTTATGATAATCAGTTAAATTATCAAATTGATCAAATTAATAACGAATTCGTAGACATAAATAATGATCTTGAAACTATCTCTGGTTTGTCAGTGCAAGGGGCAGCCAATAAAGCAGAAGTTGAATTAGACAATTTAATAAACCAGATGATGTCAATGAAAGCTGCCTTGTACAAACTTGAAAGTGATTTAGTAACATCAATTAGCAGGACACGGGCTGCAAAGTCTAGAGTAAAAACCTTTTTGACTCAGTTAGATGAAGCACGAAGCGAGATGGACGAAATGTCTGATAAATTTGGCAAAGGGCGAGTATATGTTAATTTTAAGAATCCGTTCACATTTTCTACAGATCCTGTACTATACACTTACCCAATGCTTATTGCAATGATTATAGCGTTCACTTCAATAGTTTTGTCAAACACGTTCATACTGCGCCAGGTTCATAGGTCAAGCCATTTGAGAGAAATTATTAGTCCTGCAAAAGATATTTCATTTTTGGTTGCTGATTATGTAACCAACATCTTTCTTGCATCAGTACAAATAGTTGCATTATTTTTAATAGGATTATACTGGATAAAGGTCCCTTTCCCAGTTAGTTCACTTTTGGTATTACTCTCAATATTTTTAGTTACGTCAATATTTATTTTTATTGGGATGACTTTGGGATACTTAATAAAAACACAAAGTTTGTCAATGCTTTTGTCAATCTTTGCAACCCTTTTAATTATTGTTTTTTCAGACATTTTAGCTCCAACGTTTATGACCGGGCCAATAATTGGATTTTTTGTCAGATTAAACCCGCTAGTTATTATTCAAAACATTTTGTTTAATACAATTGTTCTTGGACGTCAATTAAACTTTTTTATGGCATCTATTGACAAATTAGTAGTCTTTTTCATTTTTGGATTTATAATAACTTACATTGCAAAGAAGGTTAGTAAAGAAAACGTTGTGAATTAAGTTTAGATGTAAGCAACATTTAAAAACTAAACAAACCTCGATAGATTAAGGGGACAAAAAAAGAGGAAAAAAATAGCATGCGACTTAATATTTTAATCGGCGGAAAAGCTGGACAAGGAATTAATAAGATTAGTGAAATTGTAGCGAAAGTTATGAACAGTTATGGATATTTTACTTTTAATTATAGAGATTATCCAAGCCTTATTCGCGGGGGTCATAATTATAACATATTGTCTATTAGTGATAAACGTGTTGGAAGTTATGAGTCAATGCTTGACGGGATAATTGCAATGGATGACAATACTGTCAAACTTCATAAAAAAATATTAAAAAAAGATGGATTTGTTATAACTCCGAAAGGTTTTGAGAATTTGGGCAGAAACTTAAATGTCGCACAATCCGGAGCTTTAATCAAAGTTTTTGGATTACCAAAAGAATTACTAATCAACGAAATAGAAGAACAGTTTCATAATCCTGACAGCAATAAGGCAGGAGAGCTTGGGTATAATAGTCAACAAAATAAGTATGGACTAAAACGTTTACCAAACGTTATAACAAAAATGGTAGGAAATGTTGGCATTGCTAAAGGAGCAATAGATTCTGGTATTAATTTGTATATTGCATACCCAATGACACCTTCTACAGGAGTGTTACATGCGTTAGCTGGTGAACAAGAAAAGCATGGATTTATGGTTTTTCAGCCAGAAAATGAAATTAGTGTAGTAAACTCTGCATTAGGTGCAAGTTTTGCTGGAGCAAAAACAATGATTGGCTCAAGTGGTGGCGGATACGACTTAATGACTGAAGGATTAAGTATGCAAGGAATGAGTGAAATACCATTAGTTGTATATTTATCTGCACGACCAGGGCCAGGGTCAGGAATACCAACATATCATATCCAAGGAGACCTTGATATTGCGCTTCGAGGCGGTCATGGAGAATTTCCGCGTATTGTTGTTATGCCCGGAGATCCAATAGAAGCACAAGAAAAAACTAATGAATGTTTTTATTTAAGTGAAAAGTATGGAATGTTGTCAATTATTTTAGGAGACAAACATGTAGCAGAATCAGAATTTTCAACAAGTAATACAGCCAAAAAGCCTATCAAAGTAAAAGTTAAAAGAGATTTACCTCTTATTGATGGCATAGTAAAAGCAAGCAGTTATGAACATGATAAAGACGGGAACACTACTGAAAGCGCTAAATGGGCAAAACTTAATGCTGATAATAGAACAAAAAAGTATGATCGTGCAAAAGAAGAAATTAGCAAAAAATTTGAAATGATAAAAATTCATGGTAATCCTGAAAGTAAAAACATAATAGTTGGCTCTGGGTCAACAAAAGGGGTCATACTAGACGCAATAGAAGGTCTTGACTATAAATTTTTGCAAGTATTATATGCAAAACCAATATCTAATGAAATAAAACAACACCTGCAATCTGCAGCAAAAGTTATACTTATTGAACAAAATGTTACAGGCCAATTAGGCCGACTTATAAGAGAAAAGACAGGTATTAGTATTGCAAACCGTATATTAAAGTATGACGGCTTACCTTTTGAATCTGATAAACTACGTGCAGACATTCAACAATTTTAAAACATGGCAAAGAAAAAAGATAACAAAAAGTTAGAAAGACGATTTAAAAAGGAATGGAGAAACATACTGTTTAATGCTGTCTATGCATTTGTTTCAGTACTTTTTGTAGTATTATTTTTTAAAGACATATTACTTACAACAATATTAATTGGGGTTGTGTCAGTTGTTGGATTTTTTAAATGGAACTCAAGACGTACTGTTGTCATTTGGATATTTGGAGCGTTATGGGGACCTGTATGTGAAATGATTGCTATATATTTTGGTGCATGGCAATATACTGTTTATAATGTAATAAATATACCTTTTTGGTTATTTTTTCTATGGGGGAACGCAGCAGCTTTCCTTTACCAAACTGCGCGCGAAGTTAAACGATTAGGAGTTAAAGATAATTAAAAATGAGCCTATTTAGTAAAAAGTTGGATACTGATTATGAAATGACTTGGTGCCCTGGATGCCCAAACCATATGATACTAGCTGGGGTTAAGCAAGCAATAAAAAGTTTAAAAAAGCAAAAATATAAACATGAATCTTTTGCGCTGACAACAGATGTTGGGTGTAGTTCTAAAATATTTGATTATATTAATATTAACGGATTATATGGACTGCACGGGCGTGCTATTCCTGCAGCATTAGGTTTAACACTTGGTAACCCAAACCTTAATGTTATGGCATTTATGGGTGATGGCGGAGCATACAGTGAAGGGATAAGCCACTTTATTCATGCAGCACGATTTAATTCAAACATGACAATAATTGTTCACGATAACCAGAGTTTTTCATTAACAACAGGACAATGTACACCAACTTCTCAAATCGGGTTTAAAAGTAAAGCAGAACCAATGGGTGAAGTAAACCAGCCATTAAATCCAGTAAAGATGGCAATTGCTTCTGGTATGACATTTATTGCGCGTACTAATGCAAAAGATATTGCACACACAGCAGAAGTTATTGAGAAAGCTATAAAACATCCAGGATGTTCTTTTGTCGAAATAATACAAGATTGTTTAATTTTTAATAAAGAGATTAATAATAAAGACAAATTAATGTATAAAATAAAAGATAACAAAAATAAGGCTAAAGCAGAACTTTTAGCAAACCAGTGGGATTATAACGGGAAAAACGGTAAAATTCCAATAGGTGTTATTTATCAAGAAATTTTGCCAACACTTCAGGATAAGTGGCCTAGGCTCAAAGAGCTTAAAGATAAAAAAATTGGCTGGGCACAAAAATAGATTTTTATTCTGATTCAACATGCATAAAACATTCATAAATTTTTTCTACTACTTCATCTGAAGGGTAAGATTTTGCATTTATGTACGACGACACTGCCTGATGAGTAACATCAACACAATCTGCAAGCCAGGTTTGATTTTTTTTACGACGTTTAAGCTCGCTTTGTATCAACTCTCCTAATTCTTGATTTTTAGCCTTTTGTGTTCGTAAATTTTCAAGATGTGCTTGATACTCACTATAAGACTGAAACCCATTAGCTATTGCATGACTTTCTTTATAATCACTAAAATCTGCATACCCTTTACTTTGTGCCCAGGAATCATGATAATTGGTTGTTGGAGAAGTTTCTTCAGGGTCACTTTTTGCATAGATCCATGCAGTAGAATTTGCTATCCCTAACTGGGATGAAATTTCTTTTGTTGATAAGCCTTGATTGTGCAATTTTCTAATTAAACCTTTATCTTCTTTTGTCAACTTCTGTGCCATCTTTTTTCGAAAATAATCTTTTTTAGTGATTAAAGAAAAAAATTATTAGTATTTCAAGATTATTGTTTTAGAATATAGAATTATAGTACAGAACTTATTTTTCAATCTGTTTAGTTTTTAGCCATTTTAGGCCTTGTTTTTCTATAACATTTACTGTATTTTGTCTGCCTGCACTTTTGCCGCAACCTTTCCAATCAATTATAACACTATGTACTTGCTCTTTTGTTTTTTCTTCTGATTCAATTAACATGTTTTCTGTTAAGGGAAGAGCATATTGAGGGACAATATGACCGACTGCATAAATACTATTTAATTGAACCTTATTAAACACAGGAGCATAATGCGGGCCTCCAACAGCAATACATGGTCGCCAGACATCTTTTTTAGATTTAGGATCAAACTCTTGCAAACTAATTATTGTTTTTGCCAAAACTTTTGCAGCGCTTGAATCTTTCCAGTATTCTTCACTACTTCCAAGCTCAATAAACGCGCACGGAATATTAGTTTTTGGTCCGTGATGAGTAACCTCTAAAGTTACTTCATACTTCTCTTTTACTTCAGGTACAAGTTGCGCATTTTTGTTTAATTCTTGAAACAAATGTTTTAAAACAAAACATGACGTCATACAAATCTTTCCTGATTCTCCACCAAGGTCAGCACTTCTCCAGTTCCCTGGCGCGTGCAATGATAAGCTTGGGTTTCCTTGCACAGACCGATGAGTTGATGCAAAAATTAAGAATTCTATGTCACGCAGTTCTGGATAAATCTTATCATTAATGTCTTGTAAAAAAATTACTTGCTTTTTTGGTATTTCAATTATTGGGACTTGTGGCAAAAAAGCTAGTTTTTTTAATTCTTCAACAATTAAAGGTCCTGCTTCGTTAGCTTTTGAATAAATTATTGCAAATCTCATTTTAAAATTTAGTGCAAACAGTATATAAAAATTGTTATTTTTTTAAAGTATACAAAAATATAAAAATACCAATTACATAAAAATTTAATGGGATTTCTACCACAAACGCTTAGAGGATGGATTGGTACAAGTATAGTCTGTCTAGGCTTAGCAGGAGGTACATGGGGGTCATTAAAGCTTGGACAAAATATGGAACTTTGGTCTGAGAAATATACTGATCATGTAACACAGGTTGCCCCAGGATATATGGGCCCAGAATATACAACCCAGGAAGCACAAAAAGCTGCAAAAGATACAAAGGCAGGCCTTATTAGCCTTTTTACAGGAATAGGATTGCTTGGTGTTGGTATTGTGGTTGGCGGGATACGAAAAAATGTTAGTGCTTATCATTTAAAAGAAAGATCTCTTACAGGCGGTATTTATGACGAAAGAGAAAAAGATCGAGAATATGATTCAGTGTATGGTCATGCAGTACCAAACCATAGACGGGTTAGGCTTTAAGATTTAAAATGATTAAATATTAAACAAAAGCAATACATATCATAAAAATATAATTTTGTTTTTTTTCTATGTTATTTTTTAAAGATACATTTAAATATTATTTGCACATTATCAAAATATGTTACAAAACATAATCTATTTATTAATATTAATTGCAGGATTTCCAGTAGGCATGATCTTGTCACGCATGTGTTTTGATGAAGTTAAAGCATGGCGAGGACGTCTTGTCTTGGTAACAATAATCTGCTTAATAATTGCTTTCATCATATCTACTACAAAGTTCTCATATGATTACTCATTTGAGGCGACAATCGCACTACTTTTTATAGGTATCACTTCGCTGACGATTATCTGGCGAAGCTATCAAACACAAAGATCAAAACCTAAAAGCAAACAAAAAAAGAAGCATAAAAACAAACATAAAAGTGAGCATAAAGGTAAGCATAAAAGAAAATGAAAAAATGCAATTTTTTTCATTAATGAAAAAAAAGAAAACATTTATATACGTAAAAACATAAAGTATAACTAGACTAAAAATCATTATTCGTTTATATTTAGATATAAGGGTATGAGAGTTAATGATTTAAAAAAGAAAGTGAAAGGAGGTGAGGAAAATAATAAAAATGTTATATAGAAAAAAGAAGGGACAAGCTGCTATGGAGTTCTTAATGACTTACGGTTGGGCAATCCTCGCCGCGATAATAGTTATTGGAGCTATAGGATACTTGTACTTAAGTAATGTTGGTAGTGAAGTTGCTGCAGTAAGCGCCCCATTTGTTCTTAATGATTTTATACTTAGTGGTACTGGTGCTCCAGACGCAATTTTTAATATCAGAAATGGTGGTGCAGAGAGTGTAAATACTGTTACTTTCACACTTAGTGATGCTACTGAAGCAACATGTAATGGTGCTGCAACAGTAATAACAACTACTTTAGCATCAGGAGCTGATTCAGTAGTTAACGGTCCTGCAGGATGTGCATTGACAGCAGGTGAAGATTTTAGAGCAAATATTGTGATCACGTATATAAAAGCAGGTGGTGCTGGTTTAGTTCATCAGTCTACTGGTTCAATAAGTGCCAAAGTTCAAGCATAATTAAACTTTTTATTTTTTTTATTTTTATATTTAAAAATAAATAACCCTTTCAACCAAAAAAGGATGAAAGAAGGTGTTAGGGTTATCTTTTTTTTATTTTTTTTAAGTTATTGTCGTAGATTTATTAGAAATTTAATAATTGTTACAAAACCTTATAAATCAAGCGTAAACTTTAAATATTTCATCGAGTAGTTTATTATTGTAATGATAAATACAAAAAAACTGATATGGGGAATTGTAGGAATTCTTTTTGTCATAGGAATTATTTACTATGGGATCAAGTTTCTTAATGATGGCAATATGCCTTTTGCTGTTATCATATTTATTGGAGCAGCAATAGGCGCAGTGATAGCTATTAAAGAAATTATTCAAGCAGTAAAAATTAAAAAAGGTTTAACTCAAAAAAAGGAGGTTTAGTAAATGGGAAAAGCAATTTATTTTATTAATGCAATAGCAGGACTTATTGCAGGGATAATTATAGTAATAGTAGGAATACTGTCCATAATAACTAAAGAGTTTAGTATAAATTCAGTGAGCTGGATCATTATTGGTATTCTTTCAATATTGTTTGCAATATATGAATGGAAAAAGTATAGGTCTGCTAAGAAAAAATAAAAGTAAAAAGAATTTTTTTAAAACTTTAAGTATTATTTACACAGTCCTAAACTTGTCAAGATTTCCTGCGTAAGGGGCTGTTGTAACCTTTATACCACCCTTAGTAATAACATAAGGATGGATCTCTTTTGAATGATTTGAGCCTCTCATTTTAAAAACTTCCATAAAGTGTTCTCGTTGACGCCTTAAGCGAACAAAGTACAGAAAGATGAGTGAGTCTGATTCAAACTCGAGCACTCTGGAAGAAGATCTTTTGTCAACCAAAGGGTCACGTTCATAGATTAAAACTGAAGTACTGTTCCAGTTTCTAAGCAGAGAAAATAGTTTTAAAGACGCTTCACGACGTTGCAGGTCATTATCAAACATCATGATAAATGCATTAATACTATCAATTACAATACGGTTGATTTTATTTGTTAATACCATACTTTCAATTTCTCCGCCGCCCTCCTCAAGCATTGTTTTTACTTTTTCAGGAGTGTAAGACAAAAAATAAAATTTATTATTTTTCTCCATTTTTGCAAGATCCCAGCCAAGTTCTTTCATATTAGTATAAAATTCTCCTTTACGTTCTTCAAAAGTAATATATAAACATCTGTCACCCTTTCTAACGCCTTCAACCAAGAACTGAATAGAAAATATTGATTTCCCAGTACCACTTCCTCCGACCAAAAGGTTTGTTGAATGGTTTTCAAATCCTCCATGAGTTAACTTGTCAAGACCTAAAATTCCGCTTGGAACTTTATGACCGCGAGCTTTTGTTGGCTTGATTTCTGGTTCATAACTACTAATCGGAGCAGATTTTTTTTCTGCGACTGGTTCTGAAGCACTAACTGTCTCTTGCATAGAAGATTCGCTACTGTCAGGGATCTTATTTAAAGCATCATAATATGAAAGCATTTTTTGTTTTTGGCTTGCGTCAACGTCTTTTAATAATTTTTCAACTTGCGCGCGTTCAAAACCTTTATCTATTGATTGTTTTACCCAAGAAAGACTTTCATTATCAAGCCCAAAAGTATCAACTTTTGGTTTTGCAACTCTTTTTTTGGTTGGACGTTTTTTTAATGTTCTCTTTTTAGATTTCTTTTTTACAACTTTTTTTCGAGCCATTATGTTTATTAAAAAAATTTAGAGTATAAAAGTGTTTTGTTAATACTAAATTAGTTTTCCCATTATATTGGATATTACAATCTTTAACAGAAAAAATAATCCAAGACTTAGTCCTATCATAAAAGGAAGAAGTTTGAGACCTTCACGTTCTTCACCTTTATTAACCAAGCCAATAACTAATGATGCTAAAATATCAATACATACTATAAAAATTATTGAATAATATAGTATAAAGTCTAAAGAAACACTAATCTTTTGAAAAGATATATAACTGGATCCTTGAACAGCGCTTGTATCAATGTCTCCTATCAGATTATCCATTGTAAAAACTAAAACATTTGACAAAGCAAACAAGCCTGGTGCAAAGACAGCTACAGCAAAAAATACAAAAATTACATACATTAAGACCTGTGATGCTGCACGTTTTGCTACAAATTCTCGTGAACGCATGTTACCAGCTGTTTCATCTAAAAGTACTGCAATGTCTCCTCCTGCCCTAATACCTGAAATGATTATTAAAATTGTTTTTCCGATCTTATCAGAACCTATACGATATGACAAATCTTTTAATGCTCGTTCAATATTTTTGCCAGTTGTTATATCTTTACCTGTCTGTATAATTTCTTCGTCTAAAGGTGCAAACTCTGGACGTGCGGCAAGCATTATTGATTTATCAACAGTCATTCCAGCCCGAAGGTTGCTCGACACTAACTGTAAAAAGTCTGGAAAAACTGTTTCCATCTTATTAATACGTCCAGATTTTTTAAAACCGTCACTAAAATGAAAAAATAAAAAGATTATAACAATTGCACTAAAAAAGCCAATGATTGGTATTAAAGGAGTCCTATAGATTGCAAACAAAACAAAGCTTGTTAAGATAGCTAAAATAATTGTAGACAGACGTCTACGTCTTAATGTTTTCTTTTCCTTTTCTGTAAGACGTGATATTTTTTTTCTATAATTCATTTTTTTCAACTTAACAAACTTGGACGACGTGATTTAATAAGACCTAAAAACATTATTTGAAACAAGACTACAAAACAAAAAAGTCCTGCAAAAGCACCTATCGTTATCTGCTTATTCATGCCAGCCATTGATGCCAAAATTGTTAAAAAAGTTACAGATAAAGAAGGGACAATGACTGATAACAACATATAAAACATTATTAATGGATTTAATTTGTTACCATAACTTTGGATCTGAATCAATTGTTCTTCATTTAAAGTTTTTATACTGTCCCGAACAATTAAAGACATGTCACTTCCTGCATTAAGACCATTACTTATTTGCCATAATGTACGTTTTAAAAAGACAGACGGGTTACGTTTTCCAATATCTGCCAGAACCGCAACTTCTGGCTCGCCTGAATTTATACGATGTACTGCTTTTTTAAATTCGTCACTTAAAACTCCATAGTTTGCATATGAAATATTTCTCAAAATGTCAAAAAGAGGTACACCAGAGTTTAATTGAATCAAAATGTCTTCTAATGCATAAAGCAAGTTACGTTCAATATCTTTTTGTTTTTTTGTAATATAAAGTTTTGGAAACATTATCTGCATAAAAAATAAAAAAGAAGAGATTACTAAGGCTACTCCTGGGCCTAAGATGTAAAAAATTTTCTGGTTTGCTACTGCGAAAAATGAAGTAGCAACAACAAAAGTGAAAATAAAAATTATAATCAAATTTCTAAGACAAACACCTATATATTCTTCACGTGTTATATCAATACCAGCACTTTCAAGTTCTTCTTTAAGTTTTGAATTTTTTTTCCTTTTAATCCTTTGAGAAATAAATGAAGACCTTCGCTTCAACTTATCAATGTCCGAAAAAGTAAATGGAATTCTAAATTTCATAAAAATCTATCTCCCAATTATTGCTTTACTATTATTAGCCCTAATATTTTTTATTAAAAATTCTTTGTCACCATAATACTGTTGCATGACTTTACCAAAATCTTCTAAAGATCTGAACTTATTTTTTATCATCCAGTTAATAATAAACTTTTTTTCTTCCAAATTTCTATTAATCTGTGCGCGACCCATTCCAGTATTTCTACCAATATCTTCAAAGACTCGCATGTTATCTGTATGTTTTAATATTTTGTCTTCTTCAGGACTCCATCGATATAAAATGTTTGCTTCTGCCCGGTCATTGCTTACATTAAATTCACCTACTTGATAGACACGCCGTATCCCTCGTCTCCTATCTCTAAACATTACAACGTTTAGATTAACTGCTGACAATAAGTTTGCAGGAACACTTAGTGGAGGGTTTGTAAGACGCGACAACGTTTCTGCAACAGTGTTTGCATGAAGAGTAGCATACACTGAGTGTCCTGTATGCATTGCTTCAAATAAAACCATTGCTTCTTCTTTACGCCGCATTTCACCTAAAACTATACGGTCTGGACGCATTCGCAGTGAGTTTACTAATAAATGCAACATTGAAACTTCCCCTTTACCTTCAGGATTAGGAGTACGTGTAACAAGAGGTGTCCAGTATAAAAATTCAGGAAGCATTAATTCACGGGTATCTTCTACACTAATAATTCTATGATTTGGAGGAATAAAAGGAATGCATGCGTTAAGTAGTGAGGTTTTACCTGACGCTGTACCTCCTGAAATTAAAACATTCATCTCATACTCAATAGCAAGCCATAAAAGTACAGTAACTTCAACACTGCAAGTTTTTGTTGTTATAAGGTCTATTACTGTAAAAGGGTCACGTGCAAACTTTCTGATAGTTATAGTGTTACCTTTACTACTTATTGGGTAAAGTATAGCATTTACTCTATCACCTGATACTAAATGAGCGTCAAGCAATGGTGTAAGCACTGTAATTTGTCGTCCAACACGACGCGCTATAATGTTTGAATAATTAACAATTTCATCTTCACGAGCAATGCGAAGATTTGTTGGAAGCCAGCCATACTTTTTATGATACGTGCGTATTGTTTCTTTTGATGAAGGAATAACTATTTCTTCTAAATGAGGATCATTTATTAAAAATTCAATCTCGCCTAGACCAAGCATGTCTTGCATTAATTTGTTAACCAGGATACTTTGAGTATCTTTATTAATATGAGGCAATTTTTTTGCTATTAAAGTTCCTGCCTCAATACCAAAACGTTTCTTCATATTTTTAATAGCTCCAGAGTCCATGATTTCGTTCATTCCAACAGATGTTGCAGTAACTAATTCATCCCTAACCTCATCAAGAAGGGCTGCTGTAGCTTCATTAATTTTTGGTGCCTCGACAACATAAGTCGTTGTTGTACCTCTTCTCTGGATCTCAATCTTTATTTTAGATTTTTCTGCCTCAATAAAATATCTTTCAAGAACTTCTGGACGTCTTTTTTCAGGCTTTTGAGACACATGACCTTTAATTGCTGACTGCATAGGGTTTGATGTGCTTGGAAGTCTTTTTGGTACAACCGGCCTAGAGGCTCGAACTTTTGTCCTTACTACGTTTGCAGTTTTACGTTTGATAACTTTTCTTTTTATATTTTTTTTCTTTATTACTTTTTTTCTTGCCATGTTTTTGTCTTTTTTTTAAAAAAACTTAATTTTATTTTGAAACAGATTTATAATAATTAACAATTTGTTCTCTTTTACTTTTTTCTAACCCTTGCAATAATTTACTAACATCTTTTTCATTTAATCCTTTTTTTATTGCCTCACTTACCCATTTTTTATCTTTGTCTGTAACCCCTACATTTTGTGCTACAGGTACTGAAGTGTCTAATGGCTTTTTCTTTTTAAATATATTAAAACGTTTTTTTGGTTTTTGGGCAGCAGTTTCAGTAGGTTTTTCTACATTAGTTTTATCTTGGTCAGGCTTTTTATCATCCTTTTTCTCGTCCACATCTTTTTTATCTATCTTTTTCTCATCTTTTTTATCATCTTTTTTATCATCCTTTTTATCGTCCTTTTTATCGTCTGATTTTTTGTCTTTATCTTTATCTTTTTTGTCTTTACTTTTTTCTGATTCTGGTACAGCAAGTTTTACTGAAGGATCTCCAATAAAACCAGGATAATCAATTGTTGCTAAATCATTATTTTCTAAAATACGACACCATTCCATTGCTAACTCTTTACTAACACGAAAAGCTTTACCAACTGATGGAATGTTTATTTGTTTTCTATCTTTTAAAATTTCATATAACGTGTCAATATCAGTCTTTGATCCTCCAGGATTTTTTACAACATTTAAATGAGCAATTTCGTCACGTTCTTTAATAGATTTTCTTGCTTTAATAATAAAATAAATAAAAATTATTAATAATGCAATGAACTGTACTAACAAGAAAATCTTTGACGCTAGTGACATTTCTGTATAAACCTCTTTTAAACTGTCAGCAACAGAATTACCAGTAATCCCAGGAGAACTTTCATGACCTAAAAACAAAAGGATAGTGTTAACAAAAATTAATCCTAGAAATGCTAAGCTCCCAATAGTTACTACTTTTATCACCTCTTTTGCCATTGTATAGTATTATAATTATTATGATATATATTATTAATTTTATAAATGTATTGTTTTTAAACTTAACAATAAGTTTATTAATCAACAAAACATAACTCATTTATAAAAAGAGGTAGAAGGAAAAAGTGAAAAACATTTCTAGTAAAGCGCAGGTAAGTATGGAGTATTTAATACTTGTAGGATTTTTAACAATTATTATAACTGGCATTCTTGGTATTGGACTTTATTATAGCACAACCTCAGGTGATCAATTAAAAGAAACACAAATACATAATTTTGGAAATAAAGTAGTCGGCGCTTCTAGGACAGTATTTTATGCAGGAGAGCCATCAAAAGCTACAATTTACCCATTCCTTCCAGAAGGGATTAGTGGTATAGATGCTGTGTATTATAATGGATTATATTATCTATTGATTAATATTACAGCATCTTCAGGAGAGCAAAAGTTATCTTTTAAATCTGATGTACCTATTATGATAGATAGTTCAAATCCAATAACAATAGCATCTGGTGTGAAAATGATAATTATCGAAGCAGACGCAAGTCATGCAGTTATTAGTCAAGGATGATAAAAAAAAACAAAAAAAAAGCACAAGTAGGTATTGAGTTCATAATAGTTTTTGGTGCAGTGTTTTTTTTCTTTACTATTTTGGTTGTCACAATATATGAAGTTAACTTTGATAGAATAAATGAAAAACGGGACTTGTTAACTAATGAAGTGGCACTAGAAGTACAAAACGAGATTTCCTTGGCAGTAAAAGCTGCAAATGGATATGAACGTGAGTTTACGCTTCCTGCAAGAATTGATGGTAAAACGTATGATGTACAAATTTCTGATAATGCTGTTTATGTAAAAACAACAGATAATGCTCATTCACTAATGTTACCTATAGCAGAAGTTAATGTTGCTACAAACCCTTTTACACTAAACACAAACCCTGATAAAAACAAGATAAGCAAAACAGGGGAAGTAATATCTATTACATTAGTACCTTAAAAACAGTAAGCAATGAAAAATAAAAAAGCACAAACATGGGGCATAGATTTAATGGTAGCTGTAACATTGTTCACGTTTGGCATAATGCTTTTCTTTATCTACACATTAAACAGTCCAGGAGATACTAAGGAAAAGTTTGAATACTTATATCATAATGGAAAACTTGTAATGGACTCTTTAATGTCTGAAGGTTATCCTACAAATTGGGAGACATTGGTACCATTAGCTACTGCTGATCATAACAATATAATGAAAATTGGAATTTTAAACTCGTCAAACAAGATTGATGACAAAAAGCTTCAAGCGTTTTGGGACTTAAGTGATAATAGTGATGGTAATGGCAATTATACATTTACAAAAAAGGTTTTTAATACACGTTATGAGTACAGATTTTTTTTAGAAGAAGATATGAATCTAGATGGAGATAATAATCCTGCTACAAACCCTGTCATCGGAAAAGATGTTTATTCTAATGCAAAAAACCTGGTGAAAATCACACGGTTTACAATATATAAAAATAAACCGATTACGGCTTATCTTTACATTTGGGAAGAATAATTTCTTAGAAAAGGTTCGTAACCTATATATATACTGAAAAATTATGTATTGATATATTATATTTAGGAATATGAAAAAAAGAGCAGCATATTTTAGCTTCGACGCATTAGTAGCACTTATAATAATTTTAATAGTTGTAGGATTTACAATACCAATTATTCAATTTTCCAACCAAGATTCTGACATTAGTGGAGATTTTCAAGGGGTTTTATCTTCTTTAAAGATCGGAGAGATTGATAATGCTTATGTTGATAATCTAAAAGCTCAAGGAAAAATCACTGATTATAACAAAAACATATTAGAACAAATTGGAGAATTTTATGTTACAAATATTACGTTAGCACAAGGACTTGCAACAGCAATATTATCAAACTTAAACACTACAGAAAATATAGGGATTTGGTATGGAAACACGCTTCTTGCATCAATGAATAACACACCATACAGTGACGCTGTCCAAGTAGGGGTAGAACGTCAGACAGTTTCAGGTATTAGTAATGGAAGCTCTTTAACAGGATATTCTGCACGAGCATTTTTAAAAAATACAATGCAAACAAAATATTTTTATTTTGGAGGATATGTTGGTGAAGGAAATTTAAGCGCGCGTATTGAATACAACGGAAATATTAGTAGTGCAACAATGGAGCTTGCAATTGATAAAAATTTTAGTGTGTATGTTAACTCAAACTTTGCTGGAGCTTATGAAAAGTCTGTTGATGACTTTACGCCAAGAACATATACACTTCCTATAACTGATTTTAATTCAGGTGTAAACATTATAGAAATTTTGGACGAAAGCTTACACATTGCAGGAGGTTTCATAAAAGTTACTTATGATAGTGCTATTGAATATGAAGAACCTGAAAGATATTATTTTCCAGGGGTTGAAGGTATTATGAACCTTTATGATAGTTTTTATATCCCAGGTACACTAAACACAATGGACATTAATTTGAACTTTGATAGTGAAGTATCTACTTTTTTAACAATAGGAAATGTTACAGTTTATCAAGGAAACACAAGTGGGATGGAAAACATTGTCATAGATGATTCAATACTTGATTCTTTGCTTGATTATAGTGATTTAAGTAGAAAAACAGTTCCGTTGCGTTTTGGTATATTAAACGCTTCTTATGTCTTAGGAGGAAATGTTGAAGCTGATGTTTATTCTGTCTCAAGCCTTTCAGGAGAAATGAACAAAAATCTTGGGGCAGGGTACAGCACAACACTTATCAATCAGTCATATCATGCAAATAAAAGACTTATTGACATGTTATTAAACGAATCAACAACAAACGTAGGGCTTGTGGGATATAAAACGGCAGTATACCCACAAAATTATCTAGAATTAACTAATACTAAATCTACATTGTATGACAAACTAGATGAAAGCTGGGTTGACACAAATCTTGGTGAAAATGATTGTTTATGTTGCGGCATAGAAGCAGGAGTAAATTATCTTTTGGCGCAGTCAGATCCTAATAATTTTAGGTCAGTAGTTGTTATGGGTAGTGGGAAAGCAAACCAAGGATGTAGCACTGCTGACGGTGTACAGGACGCAATAGATGCTGCATGTGATGCATGGAATAATCATGAAATAATGATAAATGTTGTAGGTTTTGGAAAGATAGTTGAGACTGCAAACCTGATACCTATTGCGGCTTGCGGGAATGGAACTTATTATGAAAGTGATATTGATGATTTAGTAAGTATTTATGAAAAAGTTGCAGAAGATATAATAAATTTGGCATACAAAAAACAAACAATAATCGTACAGTCTGGAAGTTACCGAACAAACCTTACAGAGGATTCGTACATTGAGTTTGGGTATGACAGAGATACTTATACAGGATTAATTGCTACAATTGAAGAACCTTTTGATGACCCATACACAGCAACGTTTCAGATACCTCCAAACTCTACAGTTATCAACACGCAAGTTATATCATACTCTGGTCCGCGTTGGACAAACAGATTAACTATGAATAATAATACAATATATGATTTGGAAGAGTATGGAGACGAATATATAAAACTTGGAGACCCATATGTTGTTAATATTCCTACATATTTAGTTTCACTAGCAAGCCCAAACACTATCAACCTTACGACAGGACTTTATCCAGGAAACCATTCACCAGGATCAATAAACAACAAAGTAATATATACAATCTCAACAAACCTGATTGCTTACTCAAAACTTTCCCCAGTCTCGCAAGGTTGTGACTGGACATTATATTTTAATGACGGATCAAACCAAAGTTTAGCAATACCATTAAATTATTCTGGCGGAATAAATTGTAATTATGGAAATAATACGTTTGGAGGCATGAACTGTGACGGTAGTAATTGTGAAAATAGTAATGATGCTGTTCAGATTGCAACATATAGATTATTAAAGTTATTAGATTTTGATAATGATGGGCTATTAGATGTAATGTTCACTGATCAAAATTTTGATATTGGATCTAATGAGATTATGGGGATTCCCTATAGTTGGTCAACAGAGGTACAAATAAGAACGTGGAGGTAAACAAATGAAAAAAAGAGGTGCATTTTTTAGTATGGATGCGTTAATCGCATTATCAATAATAATTATTGTTTTAACGGTTGCGTTCCCAATTGTAAAATCTTCACAGAAAAGGTCTGAGATTCAAGGAGATTTGATAAGAGTTTTAACAACTTTAAAAATTGGAGAAATTAATAACGCAACAGTTACTCAGTGGATAAATGATGGTGATGTTACTGATGGATCCAAAACAATAATTGAACAAATTGGAATTTTTATTTCTCAAGGAGACAGAGAAAAGGCAGTAGAGCTTGCTAATATAACATTAAATCAGTTAAAGACAAAAGAAAAAATTGGGATTTGGTATGACAATAAATGTGTTGCTGCAAAAAATAATAATACGCCGTTTTCTTTAGCAGCTGCAAAAAATATTGATGTAGAACGTCATGTTATTAGTGGGATAAGTGATAAAGGAATAACTGGATATTCTGCGCGAGCATTTTTGAGCGCGCTTAACAGAACAAAACATTTTTATTTTGGCGGTTATGTTGGTGAAGGTGATTTAACTCTTAGAGTAGATTTTAATGGTACAATACAAAGCGCAGAAATAGTGCACACAATACCTTATAATTTTAAAGTTTCAATAAACCCGCCAGTGAACCCTGGAAAAATGATTTCATGTAGTGCAGCAGTAAATGACTTTACACCTAGCACATGCACTATTCCAAACAACAGGTTAGATCAGTTTGGTAAATCTGTTGATTATGTGAAGCTGCATAGTGCTACAGAAAAGTTGCATATTGCTGGAGGATATCTAAAGATTATTTATGACCCATTAGACGAGTATGAACAACCAAAAAAATATTATTTTCCTGGGATTGAAGGATTTTTAAATGTTTATGATGGATTTTATATCCCTGGACAAATAAACAAAATGAACGCAAGTATCAGGTTTAATAGTAGTCTTGACATATTTTTGGCAATTGGTAACAAAACGTTTGAACTAGGGAACACAACAGATATTACTACAAAAGCTGTAGGTCTTGTAACTAAAAAAATAACAGATGCTGCTTTTGATGCACAAATTAATTATTCTAAAATTTCGCGAACAACTGTTCCAGTAAGGTTAGGCATAAAAAATGCTTCATCATTAATTACACAAGTTGAAGCAGATATTGACGTTGTTTCGGTTAATGATTTATCAGGAAGTATGGGAAGTGCGACTGATTATAATTCTAAGATGTCAGAATCAATAAGAGCGACAAAAAGATTGATTGATGTAATGTTAAATGATACGAATCCTGCAATTGGAAATAATAGAGTAGGAGTTAATGGTTATGGATCTTATGTAAGTAACACAGAATATCATGAATTATCAGATGATAAGACATCATTAAAAGCAGAAGTTTCTCCTTGGAGAGATGTTGGAAGAACAAATATTTGTTCTGGAGTAAACAGGGCTGTTTGGGAATTTGTACAACCAAAATCTACAGGGTTGGTTGCTTATTATGACTTTGATGATAATACTACAGATGATAAAGGTCCTTTAGGAAATGATGGAATCTTTAAAGGAACAGAAGAATATTCTGCGGATCTTGTTGACGTTATTGAAGGTAATTCATTAAAAATGAGTGGTGATGATTATATTGTAGCAGACTTTTTTACAAAATATATAACAAAAAATGGGGATATAAGTAATAATGATTTTTCAGTATCACTTTGGGCAAAAAGTGATGCAGGTTCTGATAAAGATACATTATTTGCATTTTATCAAGATCATATAAAGATGTGGGATGAAAATAGTGATGAGTTTTACGACATCAGAGCAATGATTAGAGATGTTACTAATAACTTAAACCTTAAGACGGATAATAAATATTATGACACTGCTATTTCAATAAGAGATTCTAATTGGCATCATATTGTTATGACTTATGATTTTGATGCAAGATTTATTAAAATGTATATTGATGATGTAGATGTTTATACACATAACCTTACTGGAAGGACTTCAGATATAGATGGACCTGCAGGATTTACAGTTGTAAGCCCTGACACAAATTTTACTATTGGGCAAGATTATGATGATGATTTTGATTATACACCAACAGACTTTTTTGAAGGATTTATTGATGAAGTAAGACTTTATGACAAAACATTAACACCTGCAGAAATAAGCGGTCTTTATGATCAGTCAGCAGGTGGTGATAACGGTATTGTAGAAGTAGGAGAAGTTTGTGACGGAGATAGAGTTACGTGTTATGATGCTTTAGAAAATGAAGGTTATCATTCATGCACTGCTGCAGGAACATTTAATGCATGCTATTTTTCAGAAACTTGTGGAGATGATTATAAAAATAGTACTGAAGAATGTGACGACGGTAATATAATAAATGGGGACGGATGCTCTTCTACATGTGAATCAGAAGGCAGAGATAAATTTATGGTTGTTATGACTGATGGTTCGGCGACTCAACCGTGTGCTGAAATGGGATATGTTCCAGATATCGCTGGTATAAATTTTCCTGCGGATTATGCTGTTGCAGCTGCATGCAGGGCATATCAAAAATACGGGATCAAAGTATATACAGTAGCGTTTAATGCACCTGCAAGCGCAAAGATTACACTCGAACAAATGGTTGAACCAACTTGCGGGAATGGTATTGATTATATTGGAAATGTGGGAGGTCTTGAAGCGCTTTATGCGCAAATAGCAAATGATATAATGAATGCAACATATCGAAAACAGACATTAGAAATTGTTGGACAATTTTATTCATACTTAGATCCTGATTCATACATTGAGTTTGATTATCTAAGAGATAGAAATGCAGGACTTGTTGTGACTCAAAACTGGCCATTTAATGACACGCGTCATGGAAATTTTACTGTGCCTAAAGATTTTAAAATTTTGGATGCAAAAGTTATATCATATTCAGGCCCGTTTTGGACTAACGAAGTATTTATTAGAGATAATGGTAATCCGTACGAAACAGCTTATGATCTTGGAGAATATCAAAACTTTTTTCTTAAATTAGGAGATCCTTATGCAGTAAACATTCCTACATCAATGATTAACAAAAATGCTAATATAAACATTGTTCGGATGAATACTGGTCTAGAGCCAAACCAAAATAGTGAAGGGTCAATAGATAACAGCATATTAGTAACACTGATAAAAAAATTAGAAGCATACTCTGCAATATCTAATGATGCAGAGGGATGCGACTGGACAATAGAATTTTTTGACGGAAGTACTGAAAATGATCTACCAATACCCGACTCGTATAATCTTGGAGAAAAATGTTATTTTGGAGGAGCAAAACATAGTGAATGTGGAGATGGTTATTGTAATTCATCACTTGCACCGTTAACAAACGATTCATTAAAAATTGCAGCATTTAACCTATTAAACTCATTAGATTTTAATGATGACAGATTAGTTGATGTTAAGTTTACTCAAGACAATTTTCAGATATCCTCTACAAGGCTTGAAGGGATACCGTATGAGTGGTCAACAGAGGTTCAAATAAGGAGATGGGACTAAGCCTAAAAAGGTCTAAAAGATAAAGAATGATATTTAACATAATAAAAAATAAAAAAGGCATGTTTTTTACAATGCTTATAATTTTGCTGCTATCACTTTTTGTCTTATCGTACGGATTTTATTCGATTACAAAAGACAGAGAACCAGTAAATAAAAGAATACAGACACTTAACAATTTTGTATTTTCTGTGCAAGAAGATTTAGAGCGAGAATTGTATATCTCAGGATTTCGAGTAATCTTTTTGTTTGAAAAACGAATTGTTGAAGAAAATGAATACATTTCAGACATTCCAGGAAATTTTTCTGAAATGATGTTTAACGGAACAATGAATAACGGAAGTTATGAAGGCGGGTTAGATTTAATGGAAGGGGTTACTTTTAATGACATCATGACCCAGATGAGTGAAACAGGTGCAAAAATTAATGCAAACGTGTCTAATAGTTCTGTGCCAGAGTTTACAATAAGCCAAGATGATCCATGGAAAGTAAAAGTTAATTTACAAGTTGACATAGCAATAAAAGATAATGCAGGACTTGCCTCATGGAATAGAGACATAGACCTTGATGTTTATATCCCTGTAACAAATTTTGAAGACCCAATATATTATATGGAAACAGAAGGAAGAGTTACAAACAAGATTTTGAAGACAATTCATCCTGATTTTACTGATGATAATGAATTTGAAAAACACTGGAAAAATTCGTATTACATAGCACATAATGACGCGCCAAGTTTTTTACAGCGTCTTCAAGGAGATCTTTCTGCAAACCCTGGAGGTTATGGGATTGAATCTTTAATAAATCCTGAGAATTTATCAGACCTAGGAGTTACTGTGACAACAAAAACTTTAGTTGATTATAGATATTTTAATAGTACAGATGTCGGAATGCCAACATCATTTGATTGTAGGTTCTCAGACCTACATATTGATAATGATCACTTACCAGCCCCATACGATCCTACTTTTAGTTGCTAAATTTTATATTCGATAACTTTATTAACCATTAATTTTTGCTATTTTTATGTTATACCTAATTGGCCTAGGACTAAGTGAACATGGATTATCATTAGACGCAGTCAGGTCTATTGAAAAGTGTGATAAAGTTTATCTTGAAAATTATACCGTAGATTTTCCTTATGACATAACAGATCTCGGGATTGATGAAAGTATTATTAATTTAGCTCGCGGAGATGTTGAATCAGACAAACTAATCAATGAAGCTAAGCAAGAAAATGTTGCACTTTTGGTTTATGGCGCACCACTTTTTGCAACAACACATATTACATTATTAATGGACGCAAGAAAGGCAAACGTTAAAACAAGAATTGTTCAGGCAGCGTCAGTATTTGATGCAATCGGTGAGACAGGATTACAGTTATACAAGTTTGGTAAAATAAGTAGTATGCCTACTTGGGACAAAGGATATAATCCAGACTTTATGGAATATGTTAAACAAAACAAAAGTATTGAAGCGCATACTTTGCTTTTGGTTGATATTGGTCTTCCAATAGATAAAGCTATTGAACAATTAGACAAATGTGCAAAAGATAAAAATGTTGAATTAGACAAAATTGTTTTATGCAGAAAATTAGGTACAAAAAAGTCAACAATTTTTTACGGAACACTTGATCAATTAAAAAAACAAAAAGTAAAATCACCTTTTTGTTTTGTAGTTCCTGGCGAGCTTCATTTTATGGAACAAGAAGCATTAACAAGTTTTGAGGTTAAAGAGTAAGATCACCTCTTTTTTGTTTGTTTATTGATTTTATCTAATTCATTAAAAAAATTATTTCGAATCTTTTTTGCAAAGGGATTATCATTTTGTATACAATTGAAAAGTTCAGGGCGATCTTGTTTTAAATTTTCTTTTAAATTTATAAGATGACTAAAGCTTGGGGTTGTTATTTCTCCCTCATTAATATCAAGATTCACAAGTGCTTTACCAATTAAATGGGCTAAGCTTTGAGTTTTTGCCATTTCTTTATCATGTTTTTCTGGAGTACAAATAATTACTTCTAAGTCAAAAGATTGCAAAAATTCTTTGATTTGATCTAAGCGTGTTGTTCTTACTGGACAAAGAACAATTTTCAACCCTTTAATTGTGTTTTTTCCACTCTGAGGTCCAAATAGCGGATGAGTCCCAATTATCTCAACATTGTTTGGAGCAAGTTTTAACATTATGTTTATTGGCTTAACTTTTACAGAACAAACATCTAATAATAGAGCCCCAGGATTTAGTAAATCTTTTATCTCTAACATGCATTGCTTAAGCTGATTTACAGGGGGAGCTAAAATTACTATATCTTTTTTTGCAGCTTCTTGCACTGAAACAAACTTTACGCCTAATTTTTCTGCTAATTTAGATTTATCTTTAATATCACTTACAAAAATTTCTGCTTTTTGTTTCAAAAAGCTAACCATAAATTGGGTCATTGCGCCAAAACCAATTATTCCAATTTTCAGTGATTTATTGTGTTGTATGTTTCTTGATTCTTTAATTATTTTCTTAAAAATGCTTCTGATAGCAATTGGGTTTACTGTTTTATCTGTTTTGTTCAGTACATTTGTTTCTCGTGAATTATCAATAATAGGTAAGTTATTTTTCTCTTTAAAATTTCCAATAGATCTAACTGCTTTTATTCTTTTATCTAAAAGGTTTAACAAGCCTTCATCTATGTTATCTATTTTTTTCCTTAAGTTGCTTAATTCGCAGGTTATTTCTGTTTTCATGTTTATTTTTCTCCAGGTTTAGTTAATATCAATAAATCACTTATCTTAATATAAATAATCGAATAATCTTCGAAAATATACCAAAATATTTATAAATAGTTGAAGATTATACCATTTATGAAAGATATAAAAAATCAAGATTTTTAGGATCTTTCATTTAACTACTCTGAACTACAAAAAATGAAAGATATACGTCTAAAACTAGTAAATTTGTTTAAGCAAGGATTTTGTGTTCCACAGATTGCAAGAATTGCTAAGAAGATTAAAGAGCCCTCCACAACACTTCATTATAATATTAAACGAATGGAAAAAGAAGGTGTAATCAAAGCATATAAGGCAGTTTTTGATTACAAAAAAATTGGGCAAGGCCATTGCACGTATTTACTAATTAATTTAAGTGGAGAAGATTATGGAAATCCTGAAAAAATAGCTAAAGAACTAGCTAAAGATGAAAGCGTAGAAAGCGTAGATATATGCACAGGAGATTATGAACTTCTGGTTAAATTAAGAACTAAAGATATTGATGAGTATTATGAATGGGTTAAAAATAATGTTCAAAAGTTTAAATTTGCAAAATCTACCTCAATTACTTCACTAAAACAAGTTAAGACCGAATTTGTAGAAATGTAAGTTTTTGATAAATGAATAGTTTTATTAAATAATAATAATAACTTAAGTAGATGGCCATAAAATTAGCTAAATTAGAAAAGGAAATTAGCATTATTAAGAAGAGAAACAAACGTGTAGAGCTTGATAAAGCATGGGAAACCAGTTTTATTCGTAAAATTCTTATTTTTTTGCTCACCTATGTAGTAATTGTGATTTTTTTTTATTTTGCAAAACTTCCACAACCATTTATTAACTCAATTGTTCCGGCAGTAGCATTTGTGCTTTCTACATTAACCTTATCTTTTTTTAAGAAATTATGGATCAGGAGCAAATAGTATGACAGACGTAAAAAATCAAAGATTTTTAGGCCTATCATTTTAAAGGATAAAACAAAAAAATGACAGACGAGAGAGTAAGTTACAAGAAAATAGAAATACATAAGCTTTTTGACAAAGCTGACGAACTGTTTAAAGATCATGTTACAAAACCTGAACTTAAAATGCATTGTATTGAAGTTGAAGTAATAATGAGAGAACTAGCAAAAGAGTTAGGGAAAAATGAAGAAGAATGGGCAATCGCAGGACGACTTCATGATTTAGATTATGAAGGCCTTGACTGGACCAATGAGCAAGCTAAACGTGACCATGGGAGGCTCACGGCACATAGACTGAAAAAGTTTAATTTTCCTCAAGAAATTTTGCATGCTATCCAGGCACATAATGAAGAAAATACATTGATAAAACGTGAAAATACTTTTGATTATTGTTTGTCTGCTGCTGACAATATTTCAGGACTTATTTATGCATATGCTTTAATGCGTGGAGGTTTACAAGATATGACAATTAAAGGATTAAAGAAAAAAATGAAGGATCGAACATTTGCAGCAAATGTTAGACGAGACTTAATAACAGACATTGAAAAAGCGGACATAGAATTAAGCAAATTTTTAGAACTTGCAATAAAAGCCATGCAAAAAATTAGTGAAAAAATTGGATTTGAACCAATTAATTAATCAATAATTTCTAATAAATCACTCATATTTTCAAGCAGGAGGTTTGGATGATTTTTTAAAAGTTGAGTTTTTGAGTCCCAGGCACATTTGCCTGAAATAATTACGGACAAGCAACCAGCTTCTTTAGCTACATCAATGTCAGCCACACGATCTCCAACATAAATACATTCATCACCTAGAATTTTATGCTTTTCTAAATATTTTTTAATAAATTTTGCTTTATCAGAAAAATCTTCGACACCATATACACTTGTGAATTCTTTTCTTAGCTTAAAATGTTTTAATACTGGTTTTACAAATTTTTTCAGGGAGTTAGTTACAAGAATTTTTCGTGTTTTTATTTTTTTTATTGAATCAACATCGTGGCACTTTTTAATATTACTCGCATTTTTTTTAACATTTTTCATTATACTTTTTTCTAAAAACCAGGCATTAACAAAACCAAAACCAAACTTTCCCAAGGTTTTTTTTAAATTCATTCCAAGATCAATAGCAGCAGCAGTTTTGCGTCTTGAAATGCCATACTTATGTAAGACATCGCCTATCTCTTTATAATAAATTGCCTTAGTATTACCTATTGTTCCGTCAAAATCAAAAATCGCAAGCTTTATTTGTGGTTTTAATTTAATCTTCTTTTTAATAGATTTTCTCTTTTTCATGATAAATTAAAGAATTTAAGGTTTTTAAACCTAAAGTTAGTATGCTTCAAACATATTGGAAGTTATAATAATATTTAAAAACTACAAGAGGCATGCAATATTACAATGGTTATGACGATAAAAAGTAGAAAAGAGAAAAAAGGTTCTTTAGTCATAGCTTCAAGCAAACCGAATAAATTTTATCATTAAATACAAGCCTTACATTTACAATTTTTTAGGGCTTGTAACACACTAACAATGAGTTTAGACACTAAAACAACATATGAAGGGAGAAAAGAAGACAAAGATAGTGAAACTTCCTTAGATAATAATTCAGTGTTTTGGCATGATGACGAATTAAAACCATACACATTTGTTAACAGATGGCAGAATCAAGTAAGTTATACACCAAAACAACAAAAAGATATTTTAGATTTTTATTACAGGCATCTTATAACAGGCAAATCTCAGGATATTCATGAAGCAGCCATGGAAGAGCATGAGGAAGGTCATCCAGAATATCTTTTAGACCTGGCACTTGAAAAAGCATTTTTTGAAAATCCGCAAGAGTTAAAATTAACTATTGAAACTGCATTAGAAAAACGAGACAGATTACGTTTTAATGCATACAAAAATAGGCATGAAGCTTAAGAATTTTATAATATATATTTTATTGTTCAAATGTTTTTAAAAACTTAGAAAAGGAGATCATAACATGGAATGGGAGACTATTGAACGTCCAGGATATTTAGGTAAAAAAAGGGACGAAGTGGTTAGTCAATGGGACAAAAAGTTTGGTGAAAATAACTGGCGTATTGCTTATCAATGGGGAGATTTAATAATCCCTAGAAAAGAAGCATTACAAATTTATGAAGATGGATATTATGAATTTTTTAAACGTTGTTCAGGTACTTTAGACTGGTTAATTGATAATGCAAGTGATATTTATGACACTGAAGAAAGTAATATTAAATCAAAATTTAATTATGAGATTCAAGAGACAGAAAATAATCATATCCATGATATTGCTATAAGGCGAGCAGTTTTAAGAAATGGGGTTTGGTTTAAAGGAGATCATTTAATGCATGTTAGGTGGAAAGATACCGAAGGTTATAGGATAAACCCAGGAATTGTCGCATTTCATTTACCTCATATGATTGTTCCTGGAGAAATTAAAGATTATGGACAAAGTACGATCTGGTGGAAAAAAGATACAATTGAAGACTTTTATCAAAGAAACAAATTATTACAGATTAAAGCATAAATTTTAGAGATATAGTATATTGAATAAATTTAAAAAGAGTACTTAATTAACTATTTCATGAAACCCACAAGAGCTAATAACAGCACTGGAAATATTTTATTAGCTCTGCTTATTTTAATTTAGGGTTTCATCTAAATCTTAATTTTTGATTAATTCTTGGAGGAAACTTACATATGATTTCTAATTATAATTGCATTGAAAAAGAACTAAACAATATTTCTGTTATGGACACGACATTACGGGATGGTGAACAAAACCCGTTTTGTACGATGTATGATAATGAAAAAATCGAGATTGCAAAAATGCTTGAAAAGTTAAATGTTGACATAATTGAAGCAGGATTTGCAGCATCTAAAGGTAATATAGAAGTTATGAAAGAAATTGCAAGCAAGATAAAAAAACCATACTTGTGCGGACTTGCAAGAGCTACAAAACAAGATATTGATGCAACATATGACGCTTTCAAGAAATATGATAAAAGAATAGTTCACATATTTGTTCCAACCTCAGACGTCCAAAATGATGCAAAACTAAAGAAAAGTGAAGATGAACTTATTGAAATGGCTGCAAGTGCTGTTAGATATGCAGCAAAATATTTTCAGATAATAGAGTTCACACCTGAAGATTCTGTTAGAAGCAAATTTTCCACATTGACGAAAATGTGCAAAGCAGTAATCAGTGAAGGTGCAGAAGTTATCAATATTGCAGATACAGTAGGATATGCAATGCCACAGGAATTTGGGCAACTTGTTAAAAATATTAAACAAGTTGTCAAACAAGAAAGCGATACTGTAAAGGTTAGTGCACATTGCCATAATGATTATGGAATGGCTACTGCTAATACATATTATGCTATACAAAATGGTGCAGGGCAAGTAGAAACTACCATTTGGGGTATTGGAGAACGTGCAGGGAACTGCTCCCTAGAACAAATTATTGCACTATCATTAAGAAAACCAAGAACTTTTGATACACAAATAGATTCAACAAAATTGTACGAAGCAGCAAAACTAGTTAGCAGGGCTACAGGGATAAAAAGCGATTTTGCGCCAATTGTAGGAAAAAGTGCATTTTCGCACAAATCTGGCATACATCAACATGCAGTAGTTAATGATGTAAACTCATATGAAGCTGTAAATGCTAAAGATTTTGGAAGAAAGTCAGAACTTATCATGGGGCCATGTTCTGGATATCACGGAGTTATTTCTAAAGCGCAAGAATTAGGCTATACAATTGACAAAACCGTTGCAGCAAACATTATCATTAAAATGTCAAATATGGTTAGACAAAAAATTAAACGAGAATTTAATGACAATGATATAAGATTTATGTTAGAGGTAATCCATAAATCTTAAATACTTAAAAAAGCTATTAATCCTATGAAAATACAGCTATACAACCAACTAAGCAAGATTGGAATTTCTAACATAGCTAGTATTATAATTATTATTTGATTGCAAATCTGATATATTTCGGATTTGCGTGGAGTTTATTATGAGTTTAGAGACTAATATACAAACGAACAATGAACGTGAACCAACAAAGGCAGAATTAGAGGATGCTGCGAATAAGTTTTTCAGTCTTGTTGATAAACGCGAGAAAAAAGATGCAAGAGAATTTTATGAAAAATTGCCAGAATATGCGCGAAGGTATATAGAAAAACAGGATCAGGGTTGGAAAATAAAGGCTGCATATTTTAGTGCATAATTAAAAATGTTTAAAAGTAAAGGAAAATATGGATAAATAAGCAAGATGGCATATGAATTTAAAGAGATCGAAGAAAGTGCACGAAAGGTGTGGAAGAAGTATAATAAAGAGATTAGAAAAGCTACTGTTAAAGATGATTCAAGCAAGAAACTTTTTTCATTTTTAGAAGGACCTCCAACTGCAAATGCGCCGCCAGGACTTCATCATCTTGAAGCAAGAACTTATAAGGATTTAATCTGTAAATTTAAGTTTATGAACAAATTTTCAGTTCCACGTAAAGGGGGATGGGATACTCACGGACTTCCAGTTGAAGTTCAGGTTGAAAAAAAATTAGGATTAAAATCAAAAAAAGATGTAATAGCTTATGGTATGGACAAATTTATCAAACAATGTAAGATTAGTGTTTTTAGTAATATTAAAGATTGGGAAGAATCTACTAAAGAATTAGATTATTGGATTGATTTACAAAATGCTTACAAACCCCTAGATAATGACTATATTGAAAGTGTTTGGTGGAGCTTGAAAGAATTATATGACAAAAAATTATTATACGAAGGGTTTAAAGTTGTTCCATATTGCCCTAGGTGCGGAACCTCATTATCAAGTCATGAAGTTTCTCAAGGATATAAGGAAATTAAAGAGGTATCGGTGTATATCGCATTTAAACTTAAAACTAAAGGAGAGTATATCTTAGCTTGGACAACAACGCCTTGGACATTACCTGGAAATGTTTCATTAGCAGTAGGAAAAGATATTGATTATGTTAAAGTAGAACTTCCAGACGGAGATAAACTAATTATTGGGAAAGATCGAATGGATGTTTTGCAGGGAGATTATAAGATCGTTGAAGAAATAAAAGGAAAAGATTTAGTAGGAGTTGAGTACGAACCATTATTTGACATAAAAAAATTACAGAATGAAAATTCGCATAAAATAATTTTAGCAGACTTTGTTACAACAGAAGACGGAACAGGTGTTGTGCATACTGCAGGGATGTATGGGGAAGATGATTATGTTATTTGTAAAGAAAATAATTTACCATTAATCCATACAGTAAATCCTGACGGGAAATTTAATGAATTGGTTCCAAAATGGAAAGGAAAATTTGTTAAAAGCGTTGAAAAAGAAATTATTGAAGATTTAAAGAAAAGACATTTATTATTCAAAACTCAAACGATTCAACATACTTACCCTTTTTGTTGGAGATGTCACTGCCCATTATTGTACTATGCCATTGATTCTTGGTTTATTGCAGTTACGAAAGTAAAAGATAAAATGGTCAAGAATAATAAGAAAATTAATTGGTACCCTGGGCACATCAAAGAAGGCAGATTTGGTAAATGGTTAGAAAATATTAAAGATTGGAACCTGTCAAGAACAAAATTTTGGGGAACACCATTACCAGTTTGGAGATGCGAGTGTGGCAAGGAAAAAATTATTGGAAGTGTAGAAGAGTTAAGAAAAAGTTCAACTAAAGAATTCAAAAAGTATGATTTGCACAGACCTTGGATTGATAAAATTAAGCTCAAATGTGGGTGTGGCAAAGAAATGAGTAGAATTCCTGATCTAATTGATGTATGGTATGATTCTGGAAGTGCGCCTTTTGCACAGTTTCATTATCCATTTGAAAACAAAAAAGAATTCGAAAAAAGGTTTCCCTATGATTACATTTCAGAAGCAATTGATCAGACAAGAGGATGGTTTTATACAATGCATGCAATATCTACAATGCTTTTTGATAAACCAGCCTATAAAAATGTAATATGCGCAGGATTACTAGTTGATGAAAAAGGTGAAAAGATGAGCAAGACTAAAGGAAATATAATCAAGCCAAGAGAAATTATTGATAAAGTAGGGGTTGATGCTACACGAATACAGTTTTGTACAACAGATCCAGGTAAAGAAAAACGATTCTCAGAAAACATGGTCCGTGAAGCAGTATTACCGTTCTTGAATGTGTTGTCAAATAGCTACACTTATTATAAACAATTAAAAAATAATAAAAATAATAAAAAAATTGAAGATAAGTGGATTTTGAGCAGATTAAACTCAGTAGTTAAAAAAGTTACAAAAGATCTTGAAAATTATGCGATTGATAAGGCAGCACTTTCTATTATGGATTTTGTTGTTAATGATTTTTCTCGGACCTATATAAAAATTACAAGAGATAGGGAAGATACAAAAGAAATTTTAGAAGAAGTCCTACGCAAAGTGTCATTAATACTTGCACCTTACGCACCATATATCAGTGAACATATTTATTATCAACTTAACAAAAAATCTGTACATTTGTCGCATTGGCCAAAAATTAATGAAAAGTTTATTGACCAAACATTAGAAAAAATGTTTACATCTGTACTAGAAATTGTTGAAAAAGGATTAGCATTTCGAGATAAGGCACAAATAGGATTAAAATGGCCGCTAATGCGCGCAACAATCAGTTGTATTGATAAGATAAGCCCAGAATTACAAGAAATAATTAAAACACAACTTAATGTTAAAGAACTCAGGATCAAAAAAGGTAAAGAGATACAAGTTGATCTAGACACTAAGATGACACCAGCGTTAGAATCTGAAGGTTATGCTCGAGTTATAGCACGAAACGTGCAAGCAGCGCGAAAAAAATTAGGATTTGTTAAGACAGATCGTGTCAAAGCAACTTTAATCTTGGACCCTGAAATGGCCAAAATTATTGAAAATCAAGCAAATTTCATCAAAGAACGAACTAATTCTAAACAATTAGACCTCTTGACAGATACGCAGGACAGCGTCGGTAAAAGTCAGATCTTTGAGAGCAAAATTAAAGGGAAAGTTGTAAAAATAGCTTTAAAGAAGCTTTAATTTAATAACTATTATTAAATAACAAAAAGATTTAAATAGTAATCAATGTTTATCTTACTAATGATAATAAAGAGGGAACAACATGATAGTTAAAGAAGAGTTCTTAAGCAGGCTCAGAAAAATATTCGATCTAAACCTGTACGAGGTGAGGGTCTGGACTGCATTGTTATCCAGAGGTGTCTCAACTGCTGGAGAATTGTCTAATATTAGTGATGTTCCTAGAAGTAGGACGTATGATATTCTTGAAACATTAGAAAAAAAAGGATTTATTGTAATGAAGCTTGGAAAACCAATAAAGTTTGTTGCCCTAAAACCTGAAGAAGTCGTAGAAAGAGTAAAAAAGAATTTGAAACGTGATGCAGATGATAAAAGTAAACGACTTGACAAATTAAAAGGTGAAGATATTTTAGAAGAATTAAACAGTTTGTTTACACAAGGAATAAAGTTTATTGAACCAAGTGACCTTTCAGGAAGTGTCAAAGGGAGACAAAATGTTTACAATCATTTAGACATGATGATTCGAGAAGCAGAGAAAACAATCACAATCGTTACAACTGCTCCAGGACTTAACAGAAAAATGGAAGCATTACTTCCAAGCCTAGAAAAAGCAAAAAAGCGCGGTGTAGAAATAAGAATAGCTACTCAAGTAAATGAGGATAATAAAAAGATTGCAGAAGAGCTTGAAAAAGTTGCAGAAGTAAGAACAATGCCAAAAATGAGGGCACGATTTGCAATCGTCGATTCAGAACAATTATTATTCATGGTCTTGGACGATGAAAAAGTTCATCCGAATTATGATATCGCTATCTGGTTATCAACTGACTTTTTTACCGCAGCAATGGAGCAATTGTTTGAAGCTGCATGGAAAGGGTTTAAGAAACTTTAAGTTTGGCTAATTATTTCTTAAAAATTATAATTATTTATAATAATCTTTATTAATGAACTTTTACATTTTTTTTTATGAGTAACGGAAAGGAATGGTTTGATGAAAAGTATCAACAAGGAGGGCGACCAACTTTAAAGGACAAATCTGAACTTTTTGAACAGGATTTGAGTGAAGAAAAGGTTAAAATTCCAATAAAGTCCAGGATAGGATTAGAAAGAAGATTAAAACAAAATCTGCATTTATTAAAAAGTAAAGGGGATGAAAGTGCGCATGTTTTAGCGTATCATTATTTGTTTTGTTTTGGACCATTATTTTTAAACGAAGAAAAATATAGAGAATATGTTAATAGTTATATGAAAATCATGAAAAAGCATGAAAAAGTTTGTGTGCTTGCTCATAATTATGATCAGTCAGTTAATACTTAAATTACCATTTTTTCCCAATACTTTTCAAATAAATGCGTGCTGCTAATGAACTATTCTGAGCAATATCTACTAATTCGTTAACATCCACCCACTTAAAGCCATTACTAAAAGCAATATCGTTTACTTTTCCTTTTATACCATATACTTGAGTGTATAAGATAATATCACCAAACGGGTGACTAAGGGCGCCAAGGTCATGCTTTATTTTTGCTTCAAGTCCAAGACGCTCACTAACTATTCTTTGAGCATTTTCTTTAAAATCTCCCCCCTGTATTTCACTTTTTGGTAAATCCCATAATGAATTTGGTAAATTAAAGTCTCGATACACAAGAATTCGTTTATGATCATCAGGTATAACAACTGCCACCTCATACCTATTCTTTACCATGCATTTTTTAATCTATACATATATTTAAGTTAAATTGCAGCAGAATAAATATATGGCTTAGGGGATACAATCCGTTAAAAAACAGCTTCACCAATCATGTGATGAACACCAACCTCATTTATCTTAACAAAAACATTTTTGCCAATAATTTTTTCTTTCGTATTTATCAAAATTATGTTATAATTATCATCACGTGCTTCATAAAGATTGCCTTGAATCTTTTTGTCAACGAAAACTTTTACGGTTTTGTTTTTATGTTTTTGTTTATTTTCCTTGGCACCTAATCGATGCAATTTCATAAGCTGCGTTGTTCGTTTGTTTATTGTATCTATTGGCAAAGCTTTAAATTTTTCTGCTAAAGTTCCTTTATGTATTGACATTTTGCTTAAATTAAATACATCAAACTTATTCCTTTTTACAAATTCTACTGATTTTTGAAAATCATTGTCAGTTTCTGTAGGGTATCCTACAATAATGTCTGTTGAAATCACAGAATCAGAGAAGTTTGATTTAAACTTATCAATAATTAATTGTACATCCTTAATAGTATAAAGACGGTTCATATCTTTAAGAACCTTATTTGAGCCAGATTGAACAGGAATATGTAAAAATTTAAACATCTTATTATTTTTGTACACTTCAATAAGATCGTTTAATATTGGTGCGACATTGTTGGGATCCATCATGCCAAGGCGTAGTTTGAATCTATGTTTAAGATTTAGAATTTTGTTTAATAATTCTGGAAGCAAAAGTTTACCCCCCTCCTGACCATAATTTGCACAATCCTGAGACGTGATCCATACTTCTTTTGCACCATTTTTTAAATCAGATTCTATCGACTTAACAATTTTGTCTATTGGATATGAATAAAGAGATCCTTTTGCTTTGCGAGTCTTACAATATGTACAATTTCCAAGACAACCTTCACTAATCTGAGTTATAGAAATTAAATTATTATCAGGTATTTTTGGGGTAAGCAGTTTTTCTTCTTTTTGTGTCTCAAGATAAGTATCTTGACGTTTCCAGTCAAGCTTGTTTTCTTTATAATCTTTCAAGATTTTTGTAATATCTTTAAAATGATGTGTTCCAAGCAAAATAATGTCTGGACATAAATTTTTTATTTGTTTTGCATTAGTCTCAGGCATACACCCGGTAAGGACCAAGATTTTGTCTTTAAATCCTGAAGCCAAATCTTGAATACGTCGCATAATCTTATTTTCTGTTTTTCCTTTAACAATACAACTGTTTATTATGACAATATCTGCGATGTCTAAACTACTTGTTATTTGATACCCAGAACTTCTTAAGATACCTAAAAGTATTTCAGAATTATTTTTATTAGCTGCACAACCATAAGTTTCAATATATACTGAATTCATAAATTCTAGTATCAAAAGTGTTTTAAATGATTTTACTTTTTGTAAAAATAAGAAAAGAACACGTCAAAAAAATCACATTTCTTCCATTACTTCTATGCCTAAAAGATGTAACGAGTTTTGTAAAGTCGTCCTGAACGCTTCAAGAAGGTAAAGACGAAATGCTTCACGCGGGTCACCAATAACATGATTGTTATGATAAAACTCATTAAACAGTTTAGCAAGTTCATACGCATAATTAGCAATTATTGCAGGGTTTAAACTTTTAGCAGCACGCAAAACTATCTCTGGGAAATTGTCAATCTTTTTTACTAATGCTATTTCTTCTGTTGTTAAATCTTTAACTTTTGGTGCTACTTTATTAAAATTTTCTTTTTTTGCTTTTCTAATAATAGAAGATGCACGAGCATAACTATACTGCAGGTAAGGACCAGTATTTCCTTCAAAGTTTAGTGCTTCGCTCCATGAAAACTGAACATCACGTTGTGGTTCATTTTTTAATACAATATATTTAATAGCGCCAACTCCGACCTTTTTTGGATCACCTTTTGTGCCACGTTTGTCAATACCTTCACGTGCTTTTTCAATTGTTTTTTTCAAGACACTTTCTAAAAGAATAACCTTGCCTTTACGTGTTGCCAATATTTCTTTTCCAAACTTTACATTCCCAAACCCCAGATGTTTACAATTTTTAGCAAAAGTATATCCAAACAGTTCTAAAATATTGAAAAGATGATTAAAATGATCAATTTGCCTATAATCTGTCAAATAAATCATTTCTTCAAATTTATGTTTTTCAAAACGAGTCACTGCGGCCCCAAGATCTTGAGTCATATAACTTGCAATTTTACCAGTACGTAAGATATATTTATTTTTACCATGTGACTCAACAAAAACAGCACCACTAGGTTCTGCCTTTGCATGACCGCTAAGTATTGCTTGGGTTATTATTTGTTTTCCTTTATTACTAAACAGACTTTGACCAACTGTTTCATGAAAATTAACTTTCAATAAGTCATAGACCTTATCAAAACCTTTTCTGGAATATTTTTGAATATCAGACCAAATCTTGTGAGCCTTTTTGTCCCCTAACTCTAATTGTTTTAATTTTTCTTTTGCTTTTAATGTCCATTCATTGTTTGAGAACTCGTCTTCCTCATCAGTACCAACCTGTACTGTTGATTTTTCTTTATCACAAAATTTTACGTAAAGGCGTAAAAGTTCATTTACAGGATCTTTTTTTAATTGATCTTTATCTAACCATAATTCGTATGCAACAATTAGTTTTCCTATATGAAGGCCAATATCTCCTAAATAGTTAATACCAACAGGATTATAGTTTAGAAAATCATACATCCGAATAATTGAGTCACCCAGAATAGTTGACCGGATGTGACCCACATGCATGGGTTTGCCTACATTTGGCGCAGAAAAATCAATAATAACCTTTTTCTTTTTCCCAACATTAGTTTTCCCATAATTACTATTAATTTTTATTATCTTTTTAGCCATTAATAGTTTATTTACAAAAAAATTAACATAAGACCCTGTGGCAACAACACGATCAATTTGTTTTGGTAAATCCTTTGATAATTTTTCTACAAGAATACTTGCTATCTGATTTGGTGCTTTTTTTAATTTTTTTGACAAAATAAAGCATGGAAATGCAAAATCGCCAAGTTCAAGCTTTGGCGGAACTTCTACTAATTTTAGTAAAACTTCTGGCTTAAGCTTTGTTTCATTTCTTAACAACTCGATTACATTCTCTTTAAACATAAATTTAACAGTAAATATATATTTATAAATTCATTCATCTTAATTTAAAGATGGATAATAGAGAGGATAAACAATCAAACTTTTCTAAAATTAGGAGTAAGAGTGCGTTTAGTTATATGTTACTTGGATTATCGTCTGCAGCAGTTCTTACATTATGTGCGTTTGGCGTATTTGGTGAAAAACCATTAACACCTGAAAAAAGGCAAAAACAAAAATTAGAACAAGTTGTTAACAAAAAAATAAATATTAAAACCGGAACAAGTCATTTTTTGGAAGGTCACTTAATAAACTATAATGGAATGAACAGCGATACTACATACTCATTATCATATACATTTGATGGTTCAAACATTTTTTATCCAACAAATCAGGAAAACATTCATTTTAGAGAGCATAACTTTAGAGTTGATGAAGTTAAACCTGATCGAATTGAACTAACTTATTTAGGTGAAAGTTCTTGGAATAAAGATAATGAATAGTTAAGAATATTAGTTAATTTTAATAACTTAAATTTATATGTTTTTTTATGGCAGTTAAAAAATGTGCAATATGTAAGGAAGCAATTGAAGAAGAATTTGGTAAACTAAAAGGTACAATTATTAAAGCAAAAAATGAAAAAGGAATTAATGATTTTATACCAGTATGTAATCAGTGTCAAAAAAAAGAGAAATGGATAGAAGAAGCTAAAATTAAAGGTGTTTAATTATTATCCATCTAAAAATAAAGGTACACAATAAATTACAATTTCTGATTCGTTTTCTTTTTTTACTACTTTTTGCTTTTTAGCAGGTTCATAGTGCCAAGGCTTGCTTGACTGAATTTCTTGTTTTCTTTTCATTTTGCTAACGTATGCAACTTCATCCATTGTTGGCATTTTATACTAAGCACTCCTCTTTTGTTTCTGAATCATTACCATAAGTACTACCAAGCAGGCGTTCTTCAAGTTCTGGTGACATTGCATTCATTCCTCTTCCAAGTAAGCTCCTTGGCATTATTGAGCCGTGATAATCTGAGCCATAGGTTATGAACATGTCGTGACGTTTTGCATAACTTTCTATATCAGGATAGTTTACAGCTCCAAAATTTGTCCCATAAAAGTTTGGCTGAACTTCAAAACCGTCCACGCCTGCTTCCTTGAGTTCATCAAGTTCTTTCATTGATTTTGCTTGTTTTGGTAAATGTGCAACTATTGCTAATCCTCCGACTTTATGAATACCGTCGATTATAACATGACGTTCTAAGTCATAGTAATGCTCCACTGTTCCTGCTATTCCACTTTTGCGTAGAGTGTATTCAAAGACATCATCAGGAGTAGCGTCAGGTAAGTTTTGTTCAATCCAGCTCCTGCACTCTTCATCATGGTATAAAGTCCTATATATGTTATGTTTTCCAAGACGAGAATCTGGGAAAAAACTGTCAAGTTTTTCCATTGTTATCGGAATACCATGACGTTTGAGCATGTGTACTCTTTGTTCTGAGGTCAATCTTTGATAATATTTTGAACGTTCAGTTAGTTTCCAAAAGTCATAATCTTTTGGATTAAAGCCTAGCCCTAATATGTGATAATCTTTATCAGAAAATTCTATTCCAGGGATTGTTGCAAGACCTAGTTTGTCTGCTGCAGCCTTAAAATCCCAATAACCTTCTATTGTGTCGTGATCTGTTTTTGCTGCAAGATCGACACCACTAAGTTTAACATTCATCGCTAACAATTCTGGACTTTCCATACCATCTGAATATTTTGTGTGCATGTGAAAATCAATGTATTTTTTTGGGTTTTCCATTTTTAGATATTTACTCCTTACAGTATAGTTAATGCATAGAAATATTTATATACTTTCGATATAATTTATATAAATTATATAATAACGCTTTTTATGCAAAAAGGTAAATCAAAAGCAAATAATTTAGAATTAAATTGGATAAAATACTGAAAAATGAGACGAAAAGTTGTAAAACAAGGAAATCAAGCATATACAGTAACCTTACCAATTGCATGGGTTAGACGAAACAAGATTGATGAAACACGAGAAGTTGAAATGAGTGATTCTGGAAAGTCTATTAGAATTACTAATGAAGGCAAAATTAGGATAAAAAAAGCTAAATTAAAGATTGAGGATATGAATTCTAGAAACATTTACAGGCATTTAAGCGCGCTTTATGCAAAAGGTATTGACGAGATAGAAATTGAGTCCAGTAAGGATCTAACATCAAAAATACTAACAGGCCTAAATAATACAATTGGATATGCTCTGCTGTGCAAAAAAGATAATATTTATCAAATTAAAGATATTGGTGGAAGTACGTATTCAGATTTAGACGAAATTTTTAAACGAGTCTTTCAGATGATATTATCTTTTTATGAGGCATCCATAAACGATATTTTTGGAGAAGAAAAAGAAACAGAGCAGGGATTGCGTATAAGAGATACAGAAGTTAACAAATTCTGTTTATATCTGCAGCGTTCAATCAATAAGATGTCATACCCAAACTCTACACGAGGAAGAATACTTTTTACATATTCTTTTGAAATTGAAAAGATTGGGGATGAAATAACACGCTTTTGGAGAACGAACATAGAATATAATCCAAAAAAAAGTGAAGAATTCAAAAAGTTTGCATTAAAGTCCCTAGGCGTTCTTGATCAAGCATTTGAACTTTATTATCAATTTAACTCCGAAAAATTGGAAAAACTATACGCTTCACGAAAAAAAATTAGGGCAGAATCATTAAAATTAAAAGCAACAGATAAGCATACAGTAAGAATGATAAGGCATATTGTGAAAATTATTGAAGATGCTTCAGACTTGTCACACTTAACATTAATGAGAAGATTAAAGTCTGAATAAAAAATAGGATTTTTGGGAATTTCATTAAGTTTTTAAATGCATCAATATTATGAAATTTATTATAAGCGAGGGTTCCAGAGTGGTCAAATGGGCAGGACTTAAGATCCTGTGGCTTAGTGCCTTCGTAGGTTCGACTCCTACCCCTCGCACTATTTTTTAGTCTTTGTAGAATTTTTCAAAAAGAGCCAAAATCCAGCAAAAATTAAGCCTAATCCAGTAAAAATTGATCCATAAAAATTATTTTTACTTACCCCAGTAATATTGCCAGTAATCCCAGTTAGAAATAAAAGTGATGCTGCAAAACTAATGATTGAAACTATTCCAGTAATTTTTTCTAAGCCGCCTGGCCCTTTCTTGTCAGTTTTTGCATTAGATTCAAGGCCTACCCCATACATTGAAGCCAAATAATCCACAATATCTGATGGAGCTTTATTTTCTCCAAACCTATCTACTAATTTCTCCATGTAAGGAATCATGTTTTTGAAATTAACAGGAATGCTTCTAGTTTTTCTAATTTTATTTAAATGTTTTGGGTCTCCTTTCTTTGTTAATTCAAATATTTCAAAATGCAAATGAGGAGCATCTGAATATCCGGTATTTCCACTATACCCAATAACCTGCCCTTTAACTACATCTTCGCCCTCAACTACTTCAGAACCATCATATTTTAAATGTTCATAATCAGAATAAGTGCCATCCCCGTGGTCTATTATTATAAAATTAGTGCCTTCTTTGAATTTTTTTTTCATTTCTGGATCTGTTCCAATAATCTCATCAAGTTTTTCAGAACCCTGAAGATTTGAGTCTACTTTAACTTGTAAAACTTTTCCAGATTTTGTAGCGTAGAGCGGAGTATTTTCTGGAAGCATAAAGTCCCAAGCATATTTTGCTTTTTCAGGATGTCTCCATTCATCCTTAATTGGATTCATACCTAAACCAAACTCAACATCTTCTGGAAATGGAACAATAGGTTTGTCCTCATTTATCCCCATTTTAATTGTTTTTTCCTGTTTTTGATATTTCCCATATTTAAGTAAGCAATGAAAGTTATTTAAATTTACTGAAGATTATCCCGCTCATAGCGGCAAACATAAGAAATACCGGAATTTTAATCTAATCTAGAATCTCTAAAAACTTCTTACCAAAATCATTTAAAATTGCAACTAACTTCTCTTTCATATGAAACTAAGATTTTAGAAATATTTAAACTTTGTTTAACTTATCTTTTACTATGATATGCCCATAAGGCTTTGCTATGGACTGTATGAAGAGTCCTATTAAGAAGAATTTTGCTTGGAATATTACTTTCAAAAGGTGTATCTTTAAACAAACTAGTATATTCTGCCTCAGTTTGGTTTGATCGATTAAGATTAAGCGGTTGGCGTGGATTATAAAAAGGAACAAAGTTTTGATTTTCTAGCCTATTTGAAATATATTTTAATTTTCCATTATCTTCTGGTATATGATTCGCTGGGAATTTTAACTCGCCTACAAGACCATACTTAAAAGGTACAAGACCAAGACGTACAGAGATCTCTTTTGTTTTTTGTCTAGACAAAAGTGGTGCATAGATCATTGAATCAAATTCACAAGTTCCTGCGACCAAATCAATATGACCACATTTTATGCCAATTTCATCTATAGGAGTATTTGGCCTATATCCATCCCCATCAAAATTATGATAACCTTGAACATCATTTAAGAGGAGTTCAGTATCCGGACCTTTATTATTAAGATAAGTTGCAATATTTTGCGGAACTTGAGCACTACTAGCTAAAAACCTTCGCTTCATTCCTTGAGTAAAGATTATCAAACCCTGTCCATTTGAATGTGTTTCACTTTTACTAATATTTTTTGTCATTTTTGTTATTACTTCTTATTTGTTTCAAAAATAAATTTTGACGAACATTTAGCTAGAAATAAGGGTTTTTAAATCCTTTTATTAACAGGCATTACAATAGAACTTAAATATTCAAAAGTCTATTAAAGTTTATGGAAAATACTGATGAACAACACATCAACTTTGGACGGCATCTTGAAAAGCATGCTAAAAAATATATTATCAGTGCAGCAGCATTAGGAGTCATTTTATCTGTAGGTGCTTTTTCGCTTGGAAAGTCTAAAGGTAAAAAGTCAGTGCAAGAAGAAATTACAGGATATAAAACACAAATAACTCAATATGAAGATCAAGTAAGTGAGAGAGGTGACAAGATTACATCATTAGAAACAGCACTATCTAACTCACAAACAATGTATTCTACACTTTCAACAGAATCACAAGCGTACAAAACAAATTCTGAACTAGAACAAAAAAATCTTAATGACAAAGTTGCAGGTTTGACAGAAAAGTTAGCAGGTTCTGGGGACCCAGATAGTGAAGTCATAGCAATCACTGAAGCAAAACTAAAAACCGCATATGACGCAAAAGCTAAAGAAATAAAGGATCTTTATGAAAAGATTCAAGGAGAACAAACCACAAAAGCTACAGAATTAGAAGCAAAGATTACAGAATTAGATACAAAACTTGTTGCAGCAGGACTTCCAGATAAACCTGTTCGTGAAGAAGCATTAGCTGCATCTAAAGAAATTTATACTGCAGAAATTGCAAAATTATTAGCAGAATTTGAAACACTAAAAACTCAAGAGATTGCAGCATTACGAGCCGAACTTGGACGACCAGACGCAGAAGTCATAAAAGAATTAAAAGATGAGTATGATAAAAAGTTAGACATAATTGTTGATGAAATCTATAAAAAGATTGAAGGAAATTGACTAGCAAAAACCTTTTATACACATATTTCTTAACATTTTTGTAGACTAGGCTGGCGGTTTAGCTCACCGCTGTTTGCAAATGAGCTTTAGGCAAGCTGCGAGAGGGCGAGTGATATAATGTTTGAAAAGTCTTTTTACAAACGTTGAGGTTTTGTCCTTCTTGATCGAGCTTGTGCGAACTGGGTCAGACCTTGATCGGAGCAGCCCTAAACATGAGTTTTGATGCTTGGAGGGTAGCAAAGCTGAGGATGTAAGAAGATAGCTTTTTAGGTATTGTTGAGCAAACCCTCGAGTCTACAAAATTTTTTTCTTTTAAGAAGAGAAAACTTAAATTTATATACATAGAAAAGTTTGTTATTTTATGCAAAATAAAAGAGGTCAGTTCTACATAATAGGTGCAATTTTAATAGTAATAGCGATATCAGGAATTGCAGGCATTAACACTTATGCAATATATAAATCAAATCCAAGAACAATAACTGATCTTGGGAGCGAGCTTCGTGAAGAAAGTTTGCATATTGTTGAACATGGCATATATAACGGGAAAAATCTTAAAGATCTAATTGAAAATTTTACAGATCAGAAATATTCACATTATTTCTTGCAAAAGACTCAAGGAACAGACATAGTATTTGTTTATGGAAACAAAAAAGACCTTTATGCAGCACAGTATAAAATGCAGAGCACAGGTACAGTATCAGCAACAATTGGAGGAAGTATTAATTGGGAAACAGTGGGAAGTTTTTCTGAGATTACAAAAATTGATACAACAACGCTTCCAGGCAACAAGCTGAAAGTAAAGTTACTAGAAAAACAATTTACGTTTGAATTAAAAGATAATGAAATGTTTTATTTTGTCATAGCAAAAGATGAAAATGGTGAAAGATATATTGAAAGGAACTAAAAAACGAAAAGCTGTAAGCCTGATGGTGTCATATGTTATTTTAATCGGCATAGTATTAAGCGTGGCTGCGGCATTTTTTGTTATTATTAAAGATTACATAGACCCCACACCTGTTGAAAACTGTGAAGAAGGCACAACAATCACATTAGAGGATTATTTATGTGATGGAAAGCTTGATCTCCTTCTCAGAAATAATGGACGTTTTAGTATTAATGGAGTATACGTTAGTGTTGGCAATGATACAAAAAAATTTCCAATATATATTTTAATGCCAGAAGTGGCTGGAGGATATTTTCCTGGACGTTATGTTTTTGAATCTAAACTTAAACCTAGTGCATCACTTTATGCAAATTATTCTAACAAGGTTGTTGGCGCAGGGGCAGAGCAAGGAGTTCCAAGAGCTGCCGGATTTGAGGAAATTAGAAAGGTTAGAATTCAACCGTTCATAATTGATAAGAAAACAGTAGTATTTTGCGAAGCAGCAGTAATTGAGCAGGACCTAGAAAATTGCTTAATGAGATAAAAACAGCAAAGTATTTATATGAAAAAATATAACCAAAATTATAATGAAACAAAATAAAAAAAAAGGGGTTAGTCCGATAATTGCTACAGTTCTTTTAATATTAATAGTCATTATTCTAGCAGTAATCATCTTACTGTGGTCCAGAGGGTTTGTAAAAGAGGCGGTTCTTAAAACAATTGGAGGTAATAGAAAAGATATTGCAAAGTTTTGTGGAGATGTAAAAATGCAAAAAATATTAGATGAAAACTCAGGAGAGGTTGGATTTTCAAATCTTGGTAATATTCCAATTTATGGCGTTAATGTCAAAATAGTAAAAGATGATGGCAGTTCAGAAATAAAACGTATTGAAAAATCTGGCGGAGGAAGAGTTAACCCGGGCATATCTACTATCCTTAAGGGGGTAAATTATAAAAATTCTGATAAAATATATATAACCCCTATACTAATGGGAACACGAAAATCCGGAGGGCTTAAAGATCATGAATGTAGTGATGACTGGGCACTTAGAGTTTAAAAGAATTTAAAAACAATAAAACATTATATAATTTGGTTAAAAAAATGAGGAAACAAAAAAAAGCACAATCACAAGTAATTGCTACAGTACTTTTAATATTAATAGTAATTATAACAGTTATGGTCATAATGGCCTTTGTTGTGCCATTTGTGAAAAAAATTCTTAGTAATGATTGTTATGACCTTGCAGGAAAAATAACAGTACAAAACAATGCTAAATTTACTTGTTGGAATAATAATAGTCAGAGTTTATATTTGCAAATACATTTTGGTGCTATTGAAGAAGAAATAAACGGATTTATAGTTGTTGCAGGAACAAGTGACGGATCTTCAAAATCTTATGATATTAAAGCGTCCACAGTGGCAATTACAGGAGTTAAGATGTATAAAGCTGCAACTGGTACAGTCGAAATAACTCTTCCTCAAAAAAATGGTGAAAAAACTTATAACATTACAGGATTAACTTCTAAACCTGAAACTGTCAAAATATACCATTTGAACAAGGATTGTGGGCAGATTGATGAGCAACCAATAATCCCTGAATGTTAAATTTTTAATCAATTAATCCCTAGTCGTTAGATTATTAAACTTATAAATTCTTAAAATTATATACATAT
>JAAOYK010000054.1 GCA_018221305.1 Candidatus Pacearchaeota archaeon | reverse complement strand
TGCTAGTACAATTCCTGGAGTTTTGCCGCCATATTATAATGAGACAAACTTTTATCTGGTTTTTTTGCAAGAAAAAAAGCGTGGTATTTGTTTTTTTACTTTAGAAGCGTACAGTAAAACTACGCGGAATGCTTTTAAGAATTTTTTAAAAGTTATGGATGTAAAAAAGATTAAAGATATGAAAGATTATAAACAGTATTTTGATACTGCTGAAAATCTTTATCCAAATTTTCATCCTAAAAAATTAAAAAGTCTTAGCAATGAAGAGCTTCATGAGCATATAATAAAATCTTATGACTTAATGTGTAGTTTGCTTGCTTCAACTATTTTTTGTGAATCTTTAGATAAAGAGCTAGTTAAAGAATTTTATGAACAAATCAATAAGGATGATTCTGGTTTTAATGAATTTTTTAAAATGGTTACTATTCCGGCCTTTGAATCGTTTGCTATATGGTTTGATAATGAGTTAATTAATTATGAAGAAAATAATGATATTGACCCTTACACAATTTTATGGGCTGTTACTGATTACTCGTTTCCTGTTTCTTTAGAAAAATGTCCAATAAAAGTAAAAGATGTAATAACAAAAAAAGGTGGCATTGAAAAAATTAAAGCAGAACAAAAACAAATCCTTAAAGAAATTGAAAAAAATTCTCAACTAATCAAGGAGTACACAAAAGGGTTAGGAAGTGAGCTTAAAGCTTTTTTTGATTTTGTACAATATTCAATGTTTTTGCGTGATTCTAGAAAAAAGCCTTTACAAAAATCTATTGCAATGATTTCTATAAGTTTGCGCGAATTTTTTAAAAGACAAAATATTAGTGAGAAATATTTGTATTATGCGCATTATCATGATTTTACTGGTAAGCTTTACAAGTCAAAAGATTACGAAAAAATTCTTGAAAAACGTGATAACGGGATAATTGGCTATTTTACGTCAGATGGTTCTGAAATTTTTTCAGGAGACATAAAGGAGGTTGAGGATGAAATATACAGGGCGATGAATAAAGGAAACAGTACAGAGGTAAAGGGTTCTGTAGCATATAAGGGAAAAGTTCAAGGAATTGTTAAGATAATAACTAATAAACAAGAATTTGATAGATTTAATGAAGGAGAGATCCTTGTAACTAGTATGACTCGGCCAGAGTTTGTTCCATTAATGAAAAAAGCAGCAGCAGTAATTACTGATGAAGGCGGAATAACATGCCATGCCGCAATAGTTAGCAGAGAACTAAAAAAACCGTGCATTATTGGTACCCGTAACGCTACGCGAGCATTAAAAGATGGAGACTTGGTAGAAGTTGATGCAGATAAGGGTGTTGTGAGGGTAATGAGAGAGACAAAATGATTCAGAAAGATTATGAGTTAGTTAAGGAAACAATAGAAAAATATGGGCTTAAACCTGCGAGTGTTCGAGAGGTTGGACTTTTTACAATGTCTGCTGCTTTTTTTGGATATCTTAAAGAGTTAAAAGATAGGTTTGGGTTTTCATATGAAGCAATCATCACTGTATCTAAAGATCATCTCGGTGCAAACATGTTTAATGAAAAACATGTTGGTAAAGAGGCTGGAAAATTTATTGAAAAACGCTTTGATGAAATAGATAAAAAGGTTTTTGAGTTTGGAGACAAAGCTTATGAAAAAACTATTCAAAGAATTAGCGCACTGCAAGATATAACAGAGCCTTGGTCAAAGTTAAAGGCTTTGATAGAGATTTATGATGGATATGTTATTGCTTTATCTTTTTACAATTGCATAAATAGATACTTAGCTACCAACTTAAATTCAGACAGGCTTACCCCTGAGTTAATAAAGAAAATCTCTAAAAAGCGTGACTTGCTTGCAAAAATTTATCCTGACCTTGAAATCTATCAAAAAGATATCATGATAGATATTGGTAAAAAAGAAGGTTTTGATGGAGAACTTTTAAGGTACTTAACAAGAAACGAAGCAAGACTTTTAGTGGGTAACAATATCAATGTTTTAGAAATCCTTGATGACCTTAAATTACGAAAAAAACAGTACTTGTATGTAATTATTGAAGAGGGTTCTTATGAAAAAGTTTTTACAGACCCAGAACTAATCCAAAAGATGCGTAAAGAATTTATTGATATTGATAGTAAAGATATTGATGAAATAGAGGGGCAACCTGTTTTTAAGGGAAAAATAAGTGGTAAAGTCTATAATATGAAGCATCATACCAGAAAAGAGGAAGTTCCAAGGGACAGTATACTTGTTACAAGCATGACACAACCAAAAGACTTGCCTATGATAAAGAAATGTATTGCTGTGATAACTGATGAGGGTGGTATTTTATGCCATGCAGCAGTAACTGCAAGAGAATTACAAAAACCTTGCATAATCGGCACAAAGATTGCAACGAGGGCATTAAAAGATGGAGATTTGGTCGAAGTTGATGCAGATAAGGGTGTTGTGAGGATTATAAAAAAATGAAATCTAATTTCTTAGCAAAAAACTTTTTGAAGCTGACTAAGGGAGAGGAATTACTACCTCCAATAACTAATTCCTCTTTAATGGTGCAAGAAGATAAATGGACTTGTAAAAAATACTTTAACAAGTATTATGATGACAAAACTCCCTTTGTTAAACTTACTAACGTAAATAAAGATGAAGGGGTTATGTATATTAATCTTTCTAAACCTAAGGCACTAATCCGGGAGGTATTTAATAAGTACTGGCAGGATGTTAATGAAGTTGTCTTTCGTGAGAAAGAATTTAATAAAAAGGCTTCCAGATTAAATGAGATCTATCTTGAAATTAATTCTGAAAACATTGCAAAAGATATGGAACATTCCTTGAAACTTCTTAGTGAAATGAGAGATTTGACATGGGAACTTAATGCGTTATATCTCTTTTCTATTTATTTTGATAAAGAAATGTGCATATATTTTTTAGAAGATACAAAATGCGCTATTGCTAAAGAAAGATTTAATGATTTATGGGATTTTGCTAGCACCCCTGCCTTTGCATCTTTTGAACAGTCAAGATTACTTAGCCTATTACATTGTTTTATTAAAAAAATATCTGAAGAGGAAATAGCTCAAAATTTTCAATATTTAGCAGCCACATACAATAAAATACTTACTAAAGAAGAGATAATCCCTTATATCAAAAAAAGCTATTCAAAAGAATTAGAAAATCCTGGAAAAACATTTAAAGACCTCAAAAGAGAAATTAGAGAAAGAAACAAGATGTTTGAAGAGCGTCTTGCTACCTTTAAGGGTGATGAAAAAAAATTAATTAGGTTTATTCAAAATATTATGCTATACCGTGATAAAAGAAAAGACCCCATTTCTATGTTCCTGGCTTCAGTCTTTAGGGTTGGGAAATACTTGTTTAATATAATTGGAGAAGATGAGAACCTGATTTACTTTTCTAAAATAGAGGAAATACTTCATGGTAAAAAAATGATTCTCGATAACATTAAGGATATTAAAAAAAGATCATTGGGATTTACCTCACTTACTCAATGGGGTGGAAAACAAGAAGAGCAGTATGGCCAATATGATGAAAACAAAAAAATCATTGAAGATTACTTAGAACTACAGAACAAACAAGAAAGTCCTGAAATTATTAGGGGGCAAATTGGTTCAAAAGGTAGTATAACTGGTAGTGTAAAAATAATTACAAACATTAATCAGCAAGGAAAGGATTTTAATGAAGGAGAAATATTAGTTACAGGAATGACACGTCCAGAGTTTGTTCCATTAATGAAGAAAGCAGCAGCGATAATTACTGATGAAGGCGGAATAACCTGTCATGCTGCAATCATTAGTAGAGAACTTAAAAAACCGTGTATAATCGGCACAAAAAACGCAACAAGAATATTAAAAGATGGCATGAAAGTTGAGGTTGATGCGAATGAAGGTGTTGTAAGGATAATGGAGAAAAAATGACAACAAAAATTGTTTTAGACGATAAATTGATTTTGATAAATCAGGACATTGATATTAATTTTGTTACACTAGATATGACCTGGCATGGGATGCATAGTGAAAGAGTCAAAAAACAGATCGGAATTCTTCTTCCGCAGATATTTGGTGAATTAAGTAAAGGGCGAACCTTAAACGCCTATATGAGCCAAAGTCAGGTTGAAGTATTTTCAAAAAGGTCTAGTTTTGCTTTATTGAATAGTAAAGAACTTTTAAGCGATATAAAACAAAATACAAAAAGGATCGCAAAAGAGATGCAGGAAACAGCAATAAAAAACATTGATAAGATAAATAATATGTCTAACAAAGAAATATCTGATTTATTAAAGGAGATAAAAAAGTTACAATCCAGTGCTGTATCTTATAATGTAATTATAGTCTTTGCAGATGTTTTTGGTCAAATTACAGATCTTGCAACCAATATAATTACAAAAAGAAAAAATCTTAAAAATCCAAGCCATATATATTCAAAGATGTTAAGTATGCCTTTTGAGAAAAGTTTGACAGAATCTGCATATGAAAATATTAAAGGAATTAATGCTTCTGAAGAATTATTAGAAAAATATTTCTGGCTTGAGCAGGGTTATATTGGTCGTGGTTTAACCTTAGAGCAGCTTAATGAAATTAGAAAAAGTCATGAGGATGATATCGAAGAAGTTTCAAGATTTGAAGAAGTTGTAAAAGAATTAGAATTATCAGAAGAAGAAAAATATGTTTTTGAAGTTTCACGGACCCTTATTGAACTTAAATCCCTTAGAGCAGATTCAAGGCAGTTTTTGCATGTTTTAACAAACAAGATTATTGACTTGCTTGCGAAAAGGCTGGAAATTGATGTTAAATCTCTTGAAGCGCTTTATACTGAAGAAATTTGTGAGATTCTTGAATCTAATAAAACACTTCCAAAAAATATTGAACAAAGAAAAGTTAGGTGTTTGCTTATCCCAAAAGAAAAAAGAAATGGATATGATATTTCACTTGGAGAAGATGTAGAATCTTTTTTAGAGCAAAACTTGTTAAAACAAGAGGCAAAAACTCAAAAAGAGTTAAAAGGGCAAACTGCGTATGCTGGGAAAGTTAAAGGAAAGGTCAAGTTAGTTTTTGGACCACAACATAATGATAAAGTGAAAGAAGGAGATATTTTGGTATCTATTGTAACAAGCCCTCAATTATTGCCTGCTATGAAACGAGCAAAAGCATTTGTTACAGATATCGGCGGAGTTACTTGTCATGCAGCAATAGTTAGTAGAGAAATGAAAAAGCCTTGTATTGTCGGGACAAAAACAGCTACACAAGTATTGCATGACGGAGATTTGGTAGAAGTTGATGCAGATAAGGGTGTTGTGAGAATTATAAAAAAGTAAAATTAATTTTAAATAGTATCTTTGATAGTTTAAATCATGAAAAGAGACTTTTTTTTAACAAGGCACTCTATAAAACCAAAAGGGAATGATGTTGAAGATAAAAAATATAAAGGAATTTCTAAAAAAGGGGTTGCTTTAGCACGAAAGTCTTCAAAGGATATTTTAAAATATATTGAAAAGGGCCCTGATAATGAAGTTATATTTCTTGGAGGGGTGTCTGACGAAATAAGAACAAAATCTACTGCAGATGTTTATGGACAAGAATTAAAGCGAATGTTAAAAAATGACCCGAATTACGTGGTTATAACTAGTGAAGATGTTAGGTGGCAAACATATGATAAAGTAGCAGGCCAATTAAAAGAATTTATTGACCGTAATCCGGATAAAAAAATTATTATTGATGTCCCATTTTTTATGAATGAGTTTTCATTGAAAAGTAAAGGATGGCTTGATAAAGAAGGAAAACCAACACCATATTTATCAAAACTTCTTGAGATTGGTGGGGGTGATGAGGAAAAAGCTTTGAAATATTGGATGGACAATCAAGGAAAGATAGAGGGTCTTGTGGGTCCGACTCCTTTGCAGGTTGCAAAAGGTTATGAACAAGGGGTGAACATGTTGCAAGAATATGCAAAAAGCCAATTTGGAGATCGGCCTTATGTTGTTGGAATTGTCGGACATAGTTTTGAGGCAGACACTTTTTTGACATATGTGGCAGGAAGCGGGCAAATAGATTCTAATATCTATAGTCAGCTTAGTGTTGGGAAAGGTATAATCAAAGAGACCGAGCTTGCATCTGTTAATGTAAAACCTGATGTTACAACTGTCTCTTATCGAGGAGAAGATACAAAGGCCCAAACACTTGAAACATTAGTTAAATTAATTTTTATATCAAGTTTTTTGTTCTCACTTCTGTTTTCAACAAATATAACTGGAAATGCTGTTGGGGTTACTAAAAGTAGTATTATTGGTCTTATTTTTGTGGCAATAGGTATAATTAGTGCAATCCTCCTTATTACGAAAAGAAAAAAACAAAGAGTTAATTATTTTATATTGAATAAATGATTTTGTTTAGTTAACACTTATATTTTTGATTATTCTTTATGTATCTGATGAAGGTTTAGTATTCCAAAAGATTTATAAACTAAGTCGAACTTAGTCTAAATAAGTTCATATGATTAGAGGTGCATAAAACAGAAGATGGTAAGAGCGCTAATAGAACTTGATGAGGAAACAAATAAAATTCTAAACCTAGTTAAGGTTAAACTTGGATTAAATGATAAGAGCCAGGTTATTGAGCATATTGTTAAGAAATATAATGAAAAAGAAGGTGATGAAACTTCAGTTCCCTTACTAAGGTATTTTGATGATAGTGATAAATTAGGATTAGGAGAAGATATTGATTTTGATTTCTCAAAAAAATTAGAAGAAATCTGGTCTGGAAGGCCATATGGCCCTTATTTAATGTCTTTAGTTGTTGAATCAACTATTAGGGGTCTAAAAAAAGAACTCCCTGAAAGTAAAATTAATTCAGGGGGGGTTTGCTATGTCAATGGTTTGCATAGGTATTTTTATAATAAAAAAGGATATGATGAAACAATAAAAATTATCTCAGAAAAAGCTGAAAAATCTAAAAAATGGATTTATGATTTTTTTGAAAAGGCTCTTGAAAAGTCATTAAAATTAAAAGAATATTCTGAAACATTTAATTTAAATAATTTAAAGGACCATAAAAATGAGCAATTGTTAGCATATGTTCAGACTTTTGCAAAGAGGTTTTATGAAATGTATATTTATGGAACAATTTTAATTCTTTTAGGATACAACGAGGAAAATAGCCTTTATAAAAAAATTAATAACGTTTTAAAAGAAAGAGTAAATGAAAAAGGAAAGAAAGCAGAATATTTTGTTGATATGACTAAAATCACTAAAATCATGGTCCCCAAAGAGCAAGAACTAGAGGTTTTAAAATTAGCAAGATCTGCTAAATCAAAAGGCTTATATTCAATATTTGAAATTAAAAACGAGTTTCCTAATGAATTAAGTAGACTTGTGAAAAAATTTGGATGGCTTGCATTTGATCTTTTAAATAAACCTGCTTATGATGTTGATTATTTTGCTAATTTAGTAAAAGAAGCATTAAACTTTAGTATCGGAAAAAGAATTTCTGAAATTGAAAATTATGAAAAAGAAACTGCTAAAAAAACAGATGAAATTTCTAAGAAATTAAATCTGTCTAAGGAAGAGAGAGAAACTTTTGATTTAATGAGGGATTTAGGTTATTATAAATGGTTAAGACAGTATAATTTTGCTGAAGCTTGTTATAATTTAACTAAAGTTCAAGAGGAAATTGGAAAGAGATTAGGGCTCTCATTAAAAGAAGTTCAGTATATTCTTCCAGAGGAATATGAAGATGTTTTTAATTATAAGGAGGAAATTAAGAGGGTAGTAAAACAGCGCATTAAGAATTTGTTAATCTTAGTTTCAGATGATAATAAAATTATTTTAAGAGGGAAAAAAGCAATTGAGAATGGAGATAGATTAGAATTTGAAAAAAGACAATTTGATACCGGGGCTAATGAAATTAGGGGGACTGTTGCTAAATCTGGAAGAGTTAGGGGGGTTGTTAAAATAATTAATATAAAAGAAGATATGGTAAAAATGCAAGATAGAAATATCTTAATTTCTCTGGCAACAATTCCTGAATTATTGCCTGCTATGAAAAAGGCTGCAGCCATAGTTACTAATGAGGGTGGAATGACGTGTCATGCAGCAATTGTAGCTCGGGAATTAGGGATTCCGTGTGTTGTTGGAACAAAGGTTGCAACAGAGGTCTTAAGTGATGGTGATGAGATAGAGGTTGATGCTGATCATGGTGTTGTTAAAATCATTGAGAAAGCTAAATAATTCTTTATGTCCACATTATGGCGGAAGGTTTATAAGTCGTGGTCATATAATTTTTTTATGGTATACACTGAAATTCAAGTAAAGAAAGGCATAAAATATTATTATAGAACACTAACACTTCGGGATAATGGTAAGTTTCGCAAGATTCGGAAGTATCTTGGTAAAGGATTATCAAAAAAAGAGCTTGTTGAAAAAGAAAAAGTAGCTGATAAGATTGTTAAGACTGAATCTAAGAAATATAAAAAAGTAAAAATTGGAGAAGTAAAATTATACAAACAAAGCGGCGCCGGGCTTGCACTTACTATTGGGCTTCCAGTGTACGCTATTCAGAGAAAGCCTATAGATATGGGAGACGGGTTAGAAATTTTTTATAAAGGAGATCTGATGTATTCTACTCCAGATCTACAGTTTTTGCATTATTTTTTAGCAGATGATATGCTTGAAACTGCTAAAGAAATTTTTTCTAGAATGGAGAAAGATCCAGACTGGATGAAGAAAAGAATAAACGAATTTAGGCAAGCAGTTAAAGGTTTTGAACAACTTGGTGAAAAGTTAATAAAAGCTGGAGAAACTTTTTCTGAAAAAAATAAGCAAAAAGCAATTGAGGTTTATGAAGAATTTTTACAAAGAGATTATGAATATTGGCGCCCTTCAATATTTATTGACTTGTTTGATAAGTTTGAAGATGAAATTATTGAGTTTATTTTTAAAGGCAAAGAAAAAATTATTAGTAAAGAAAGCTTGCAATTCTTACTTTTGCCAAATCGGTCTGTATTTTGGCAGGAAAAAGAAGATTTTAGAAACATTAAAGAATATATGCAAAAAAATAACTTAAAAAAAACAAGCAGACCCTTATGGGAAAAGTTAAAAAATCATGCAAATAAATACTGGTGGGTAAATAATGATTACCAAAGTGTTAAGAAACTGACCGCGAGTAAATTCCTACCACGCTTAGACGAACGGTCTGAAAATCCTTTCTGGAAAAATATTTCTAAACAAAAAAAAGATTTGATAGTAAAGTATTCATTAGATAAAAAAACTGTTGAAAGATTAAAACAATTTAATGAAATGACTTATTTGCGAGACATCAGAAAACAGTATACTCAGATTGCGAATTATTATATTATCACCTTTTTTCAAAAGATTGCAAGAAAACTAAGCGTTCCTGTTGAATGGGCTAATTTTATTATCCCGTTTAAGGAATATGGTGGATTTTTAAATAAGGATAAGAAATTGCTAAAAGACTTAGAATTACGAACACGTAAAGGTGTTTGGATGTTTGGAGTAGATATTGACTGGAAAACAAATGTTGAAACTGCTAAAGCGCCAGAATTATTTGAATTAGTTGAAGGGCACCTAAAAGGGGGAAACATTTTGTATGGAAATTCTGCCTCGCTTGGGAAAGCAAGAGGTAAGGCTAAAATAATATTAAGACAGTCAGATTTTGATAAGTTCAAGGAAGGTGATATTCTAATAACAGGCATGACTCGCCCAGAATTTGTGCCTTTAATGAAGATAGCATCTGCAATTGTGACAGACGAGGGCGGAATCACGTGTCATGCTGCAATCATCTCGCGCGAGTTAAACAAACCGTGTGTTATTGCAACTCAAACTGCAACAAAAGCATTTAAAGAAGGGGACCTAATAGAAGTTAATGCAAATCATGGATATGTTAAATTGATTGAGTAATTTATTCTTTAGCCAGGTCCCATAAATTATTAAAAAAGGTTTTAAATGATTGTACAATTTCTGGATGTTTTATTGACAGGCATGATGGTGTATCTCCAAATGTAAATATAAACGCATGATCGCCCATAATATCTATTGCAGAAGGTGTGAGGCCTGCAATGGTTTTTACTTTTGTATATTTCATTTTTTTTAGTTCTTTGTAATATTGTGTGTGTTTTTCAGAAAAAAGAAGCTTACAGTTAATTTTCTTTTTTATACGTTGCTCGTGCCATTTTGGCCACATTAAATTAAAGGTCTCAGGTTTTTGTGAAATAATGCCCATTGCAAGAACTTCATCATCTTTTGTAAGTTTTGATAAAGCGTCAAAGATTATTGTCTGTATTCCTTTATAGCCTTGAAACAACTGAATTTCTATATCTTTTTGATTTGTTTGTTCAAGCTCTAAAAGAAGGGGTAGTTGTTTGATTATTTCTTGTTCTTTATCTTTTAGTTGTTTTTCTTTTTCATGCATAAAGTCAACAATTTTGTTTGGAGAGGCAGCAGTGAAATATTTTGTCTTATCTTTAACTATATATGAAACTAATCCTTTTTTTATTAATTTTTCAAGTATCTCATAAATCTTGCCACTTGAAATTCCGGCATTATCAATAATCTTTCCAGTAGTGGTTTCTCCTACTTTTAGAAGTGTTAAGTATACTTTGGTTTCTCCTTTAGTCAATCCAATATCTTGCAGTAGTTTTTCCATGAAAACAAAAGAGAAAATATCTATATAAAGCTTTCTAATTACACCTCACCAAGGGGGAGAGATATTTTAAGTATAGGCATGACATTACTGTATTGTAATAAATAAAAATTGAGAATTGATTGTATGGAGGAGAGAGATAAAATGGATAAAAAATATGAACAAAGAGTAAATGAAATTAGAAAAAGACTTCACAAAAACCAATATGGTGTAGCAACTAAACAGATGAGGAGTTTAGCTTGCCACAACCTAATAAATATTGGTTTAGAAATCGGATTAGAAGAACATGGAATAATTGGTAGTTCCTTAGAAAAAGACGGACCTTATTTAGTAACAAATGGAGAAGCATTTAAGGGCGGTTCTGAGGAGGAGTATGGTCAATGGTATGATGATTTTAAAGAACAATTAGATGAATCGTATAAATGTGATTTGACAGAGGAGCATTGTGTGGTGAGAAAAACAGGTTTCTATCTAGGGGGATCAGGCGCTAATGGACGTTGCCGACAAGCTTATGTAGAGATAAATAAACAAACAAGATGTCCTGCATTTTGGAGTAAATAAACAAATAAAACAAATAAAAATGATAAACAAAAAACAAAACAGAATAAGACCAGGATTAGTGTTTGAGAAATCAATCACTAGAGACTGGGGCATAATTTATGCAGAATTATGGCATAAAGTGTTTACAGAGCAGTTTGAAAAAGTTACGGGGTGGGAATATAGTGAGGTTGTTTTTGAAGGGCAGGATAATACAATAAGTATTAATCGAGCACCAAGTGAACATATTACTGGCATGAGGGCGCACATAATGAATCAACTTGACAATGATCCTGACTGGATACATAAACATGCACAAAAAGTAAGAGAACAGTATAAACAAGTTATTTCCTGGGGTGAAAAAGTGCAAGAAAAAGATTTTAGTGAGTATGGTGACACAGAACTAGCACAAATTGCAAAAGATTTTATGAAGTATAATATTGAACTTGGGCCGCGTTTTATTATGATGTTATGGTTTCCCATACAAATGGAAAATCATGAACTGGCGAGTAAGTATAAATCTGCAGTAACTGACGCCATAAAGGCACGGCATGATATTGAAAAAATTGGCCCTTTTGTTGACGAGTTTGGCAGAAAACTGGGTAAAGAGGTGGCTAAACGTGCATACTTACCAATGAATTTAAGCAAGTATATTTCAATTAATGAGGTCTTAAATTATCTTGAAAAAGAAGAAAATGTTGATATGAATGTATTGCAAAAAAGAGCAAAATATTTTATTGTAACAAATAAGGGCATATTATATGAGGATATTAATGAATACTTTAGACAGTATAAATGCACGCTAAAATATGAAGAAATAAAAGAAGTTAATGAAGTGCGGGGTAATGCAGCATATCTTGGTATTGTGAAAGGAAGAGTTTCAGTTATTAAAAACAGGATAATGTTTGATAAATTTAAAGAAGGAGAGATTTTAGTAACATCAATGACGACGCCGGATTTTTTACCGATTATGAAAATGGCTGCAGCATTTATTACTGATGAAGGCGGGATTACGTGTCATGCATCTATTGTCGCACGGGAGATGAAACGCCCATGCATAATAGGCACAAAAACAGCCACACAAGTGTTACATGATGGAGATTTGGTAGAAGTAGACGCAGATAACGGCGTTGTGAGAATTCTTGAGAAGGCATGAAGCTGCTTCTTTAGAAAGATTTATTAATTATTAGGAATTAAAGGAGATATGAAGCCGGATATGATTGAAACAAATGATTTATTATTATTTAAAATTCCAAGAGATTCAGGTTTTAAGGAGCTTGTGTCCAGAAATACGTCCCTTTTAATAAGATGTATGTTCCCGCAAGGCCTCTTAAATTATCCTAAAAAATATACAAAACTTTTGGGCTACACTCATAGTTTTAATTCTATTTATCTTAACGAAAAAATCATTTTTGACTTTAATAAAATTATTGAAGAGAAAAAGAAAATATTTGGTCTTTTGGAAAAAGATCCAGACCTTTTATTAAAGTATGCAAAATTGACAGAAGATGAAGGTAATAAACTAATGGAATTTTCATTTAAAGTTAAAAAGATGGATTTTTCAAAAGTTGAAAATAAGGGGCTAGAATCATATTTTGAAAAATTGTATAAAAGAATCGTAGACTTTATGACATTCCTTATGATCCCTTTTGCTATTCAAGGATATTTAGAGGAATCTATTACTGCTGAACTTAAAAAGTATAATTTATCTGAAAAAAAGTTTGAAGAATATTATGCAATTCTTACAACGCCAATAAAAGACAATGTTGGATATTTAGAACAAAAAAATATATTAAAAATAGCTATAAAATTTAAAAAACAAGGCATGTCAGAAAAAATAAACGGTTTAATCTCAGATCATGCATTTAAGTATGGCCAGATCGGGACAAAATACGGTATAGGTGTCCCTTGGACACAAAAAGATGTTCTTGAACGTATTAAATTTTTGTCTGGATCAAACCCCGAAGAGAAATTAGATCATTTGGTTCAAAGTTTAGAGTCTGTTGAGAATCGTCTAAAAGAGTTTAATAGAAATATTAAACCTTCAAAAGAATTTACAGATTTAATCAAAATTTTAAGAACTTATGTATATATCAGAACTTTTAGAACTAATGTTATCTCTAACTCTTTTGGTAACTTCTTTCCACTATTTTCTGAACTTGCTAAAAGAAAAAAACTAACAAAAGATGAAATACTTGCTTGTTTTCCTCATGAAATAATTAACGGAGATTACCCTAGCAAAAGTGAGCTTAAAAAAAGAGACATGGTTGCATTAGGGGGTTTGCATGGAAAATTATATTACTTAGTTGGCGATTCTGCTGAAAAATTAATTGTTAAGTTAGATAAAATCTTTTCTGCAGATAAGGAAGAAATTGTTGAAACTAGTGAAATTAATGGTAAAATTGCAAACAAAGGAATAATTAAGGGAATTGTAAAAGTGTTAAAAGATAATAGTGAACTTTCTAAAGTTAATCGTGGCGATATCTTGGTTACTGCAATGACTACTCCTGATTTTGTTCCTGCAATGGAAAAAGCAGCGGGTTTTGTAACAGATGAGGGCGGTATTTTATGTCATGCGGCAATAGTTTCACGAGAAATGAATAAACCTTGCATTATCAGCACAAAGATCGCAACACAAATCTTACATGATGGAGATTTGGTTGAAGTTGATGCAGATAACGGCGTTGTGAAAGTTTTGGAGAAAGCAGAATAATTCTATAACAAAACCTTTATAAATTAGGTGTTTTTGAAACTAATGTAAACATATGTAAACAAAGTGGAAAAAAGACAAATAGTTCAAATACCTGTAGAGCAAGTGCAAAAACTAAGAGAATTAGATAGTCTTAGAAAAGATTTGGTAGGTTATCCTATTTCAAAAAAAGTCCATATCCTTTTACAAGAAAAATTAAAAGATGCTTTTGAGAAAATTGAGATTAAAGAAGATGAAAAAGAAGATTGGACAGAATATATTAGGGGCAGCGTACCAACACATATTTTTGGGACAATTGCTATTGGAATAACAAAATATTCTGGAGAAATGATCGGAGTTCCTTTTACTAAATTCCTTGTTGCAAGTGAAGGAGATAAAACTTGGTGGTGTAATTATAATAAGGATTTGGAAAATGTTGGAAATTTTTTATTAGCTAATTTTCAAGATAAATCTTTTTCTAAAAATTATTTTATTAAATATGATAAAGTAATTAATGGCATTAGGGAAAGGACTGAAAAATTAAGAAAAGAAGACTTTTCAAATTTTTCTAAAGAAACTCTTTTGGAAAAATATAGTTTATTTATTGAAGATATTATGCGTTTTTTTGGGTTAACTATGGATATTGATGCAATTGATATTTATTTAGAAAAAGCAATGAAAGAAAAGTTTGAAAAATTAATCTCAAAAGAAGAAGAATTAAGTAAAAGTAAATTTAATTCAAAATATAGTTTATTAACAAGCCCTGTGGAACTTTCTTATATAACTACTGAAGAATTTGCAGTATTAAAACTTGCTAAAGAAATTAAAAAGCAAAATTTAGTTTCTCTCTTTGATAATGAGCCTGAAAGAATAGTAATGAATTTAAAAGAAAATCATCCTAAAATATTTGAGGGAATTGAAAGTCTTGTAAAAAAATTTTGGTGGACCAGTCTTGGGTGGAGACAAGTGAAAGGAAATAACTTTAGAACATATGTATCTAAATTAAAGGGGGCTCTTGAAAAAGATATTGAAAAAGAAATTAAGAGCATTAATAATTCTATTAAAAAAGTGAAAAGTGAAAAAAAACAGTTGGCAATAGATTTTAATTTTGATGATGAAATGAAATTTTATTTAAGATTATTTGAAAAATATGTTCTTTTACATGATTACAGAAAAGAGGATCAAATGCGAGGAGTTGCCATAATGGATAAATTTCTTTTTGAGATAAAAAAAATAGGGGATATAAGATATGAAGATTTAGTTTGGGCATGGCCTGATGAAATTAAAAATTATTTAAGAGAAGGAGTTATTGATCTCGAGAAGATTAGGGATCGGAAAGGGGCATTTTTCACGATTATTGAAAAAGATAATATTAGACAATTAACAGGAGAAGAAGCAATAAAAACAAGGAAAAAAGTATTAATGCCAGATCAACAAAATATACATAATTTTGAAGGAATGGGGGTTTCATTAGGAAAGGTTGTTGGAAGAGTAAGGGTTTGTCATTCTTCTGCAGATTCAATTAAAAAAGTTAGGAAAGGAGATATTTTAGTTGCAAGTATGACCTTGCCAGATTATGTTCCTGCAATGAAGAAGGCTGTAGCCATTGTTACAGATGAGGGCGGGGTAACTTGTCATGCAGCCATTGTAAGTAGAGAATTAAAACTTCCTTGTATCGTAGGCACAAAAATTGCTACAAAAGTATTAAATGATGGAGATTTGGTTGAAGTTAATGCAAATCACGGGGTTGTTCGGATTATTAAAACGGCTAAGTCAATAATAACAAATAGTAAATAACAAGATTTATATAAGAATTTTACGGATTATATTTATGAAAAGGGTGTTTACAACGATTGGTGTAGCAGGATTATTAATGAGTTTTAGCTTATTTTTAAATTCCATACCAGACCTTACGGGTTTTGCAATATTTCAGGCAATGACTATCAAGCAAAGTAGTATTGCTATGGTTGTTTGTTTTTTGATCGGAGTATTATTTTTAGTGCTTGGAGCAAGTCCTGAAGAAAAAGTAAAAGCACAAGTAACAAAACTAGAGGAGAAATTAGGGCATAATGTTGAAGTACATACAACTCTTGTGCGTCATGGTGAAAAAGATAAAGAAGGTAAATTAACCGGTGTTGGATTTGGGCAAGCCGCAGATTATGGAAAAGGGATGGATGCCTCTGATGCTATTAAAGGGTATGGAAGTACGACACAACGAGCGTTTGATACTGCAGAAGAAATTATTAAGAATGCTCCTCATGGTAAAAAATTAAGTACTAAGAAAAAGCAAGAGATTAGTATGCCGCCAATGTCTAAGGAATTTTTTGCAGCATATGTAGAGCATGCAAAGGACGGGGCTGATAACGCTAACGACTGGTATATGAACCTTAAAAAACCCTTTGATAAAGAAACAGGAACTTCTAAACGGGTTGCAGAAGGGCTTGCCTACATGGTTCTAAGAAATAATGCAATGGCCGGTAAACTTCATGATGGATCAAAAGTTGATTTAATAAACGGAACACATCAAACAATGCCTGAAGCATTATTAAAAGAAGTCATGATAAGGAATGTTAATGGTAAGCGTGTTGTAGGGTTTAAAAATTTAAAAGAAATTGGTGGGTCTCTTGGTTATGTAGAACCAGTAGATTTTGTTACAACTACTGATGCAAATGGGGAAAAAGAATTAAAAGTTAATTTTAGAGGTGAGCAGTATGAGGTTGATATGAACAAACTGAATAAATTAGCTAATAGTTATCGTAAAAAGGTTAAAGGACGAAAACATAAATCTAAGTTTTAAACAGTTCTTCCAGAATAATTAGGTGCGTCTTTTGTTATATGAACATCGTGAGGATGTGACTCGGTTTTCCCTGCAGGGCTTACTCTACGAAATTCTGCTTTTTCGCGCAAGTCTTTAATAGAATTTGCGCCAACATAGCCCATACCGCTTCTAAGTCCACCAGTGTACTGATGGATTACTTGTGCTAAAGATCCTTTGTAAGCTACACGGCCTTCTATACCTTCTGGGACTAGTTTTTCTTTTGCAGGCTGCAGGTAACGATCCCTGGATTCTTTATGGTCACGCATTGCGCCTAAAGATCCCATGCCTCGATATGTTTTCCATTGTCTGCCGTCTAAGAAAATAAGTTCGCCTGGTGCTTCGTTTGTTCCAGCAAGCATGCCGCCCATCATTACATTATGAGCTCCTGCTGCTATTGCTTTTGTAATATCACCAGAACTTCTAAGGCCTCCATCAGCACAAATCGGTATATCATAATTCTCTACGGCTAGTGCGCATTCGTATATTGCTGAAACTTGAGGCGTTCCAACGCCTGCAACAACCCGTGTCGTGCAAATGCCGCCAGGACCTTGGCCAACTTTTATTCCATTAACCCCTAGTTCTGCTAAATGTAGTGCAGATTCTCCATTTGAAACGTTGCCAACAACCAAATCTGTCGAGACAAATTGTTCTTTTAAAAATTTCACAGTTTCAAGCACACTTTTTGTGTCAGCATGAGCTGTATCAATTACGAAAACGTCAACATTTTCTTTTGATAATTTCTGTGCTCGAGAAAACCCCTCACTTCCAATACCTATTGCAGCACCAACACGTAATCTTCCTTTTTGGTCTAAGTTATACATGTCAGCATGGCCACTCTTTGTTCGTTTAACATCACTAAAAACATAAAGTCCTTTGACACGGTTACCTTTGTCAACCAATGGTAAAAGTTTTTTCCTATTTTCTTTCATTATAGTGTACGCCTGATCAACAGTTGTACCTTCTGGGGCTGTTAAAGGATCTTTAGTCATTATACTGGATACAGATAAAGAATTATCATCACAAAATTCAAAGTCGGTTTCAGTAACTATGCCTGTTAATCGCGCGCCAGAGTCAAGTACAGGAAAGCTGTGAAAGGTGTATGCTTTTTTGTCGCGCATTTCAAGAACTTTGCTCACCAAATTATCTCCACTAACGCAAATTGGTTTTTCGATTTTGCCGCTTAAATAGTGTTTGACGCGGGATACTTCTTTTGCTTGTTGATCTGCGGACATGTTTTTATGTATTATCCCAAGACCGCCAAGCATGGCAAGGTTGATAGCCATTTGTCGTTCTGTTACTGTATCCATTGCAGCACTAACCATTGGAATTTTTAATGGAATATTTGTAGAAAAGCGTGACTCCAAGATTGTATCTTTTGGGAAAACTTCAGAATATTGTGTAGATAAGGTAACATCGTCAAACGTTAAGGCTTCGCCGTTTTCATATGCTGATTGTAATACTTTTATTGGCAACATTAAGAATTATGAATTAAAAAGTTTATAAGGATTATTACAATTGAAAGCATTTTTTTAAAAAGGGGTAAGGGCAATATTTAATAACCCCTAATCATCATTGTATTTAATAAAACAGAGGTTTTTATAAACAAAAATATGAAAAAGAAAAAATCAAATCATAAGAAATCAGGGAAAAGATCTTTTAAAGATAAAAAGGATCAACGGCCTCCACGTGAAGAACGAGTAGCACAAAAAGTTGAAACCCTTAAAATTGGTCAAATTAATAGGGATTTTAAAAAAAGGGCTGTATCGTTTTATGCAATAATTGACAGAATAATGCAGACCGGCGGACCTACAATATTTTTTGCAATAGATGGTACTGGAACATTAGCATTAAAAGGATTTTTAAAACCAGGAGAGCGTGCGCATCCAGAAATTAATGAAGGTGATGCTATTTTTGCTACAGTACGAGTTGATGAATTTAACGGAGAATTAGAAGGAGAAATACAAACTATTCAAAAGCTTAGTGAAGAACCAAAACAAGAAATATTACAAGAAATTGAGAATACTATCAGAGAAAGGGCAAAAGTTAGTGAAGTTCCTTTTTTAATCCAAAGCCCTATACTTGACAAACTTAAACCAAGTTTTATTAAAGCTGCTCATGAAATTCGTTTAGCAATTTTGAAAAATCGGCCGGTTATCGTACGTCATCATAATGATACTGACGGGTATAGTTCGGGTTATGCATTAGAGAGAGCAATATTACCATTAATTGAAAAACAGCATGGAAGTAGTAAAGCTGCTTGGGAATTTTTTCAACGTGCGCCGTGTGCTGCACCGTTTTATGAAATTGATGATTCTATAAGAGATACTGCAACGTCACTACGTAATGTTGCAAAATTTTCTAATAAGATCCCTTTAGTAATTATTGCAGATAACGGATCAACACCTGAAGACCTTTTAGCAATAAAGCATGGTAAAGTTCATGGAATGGATTTTATTGTTGTTGATCATCACTTTTTTGATACTGACGTGATCTCAAAAGAAGTCTTAGCACATATTAATCCGTTTTTGGTTGGCGAGAATGGGTCTGCGTTTTCTGCAGGAATGTTATGTGTTGAGCTTGCCAGATTAATTAATAATAACGTACAAAATGTTAATGAAATCCCGGCATTAGCTGGTTTGGCTGATAAAATTTATTTGTTAAACCCTGAAGCAGTTAATGCATACTTACAAATTGCAGTAAATCAAGGATATACAAAAGAACTTTTAGCAGATATCTCAACTGTTATAGATTATGTTTCTGCAAAAGTAAGATTTATGGAAGTTAGAGAATATATTGGAGTTCTTTTTGGCGAGCCGCGTGATAGACAAAAAGCATTAGTTTCCTTAATGGCACCACATATTAGAGAATTAGACAAAAAAGGATTAGCTATTGCAAAATCTACAGTAAAAATTAAGAAGATCGGAAAAACAACATTACAAATATTAGACATTGATAATACGTTCCCAGGATTTGGGTTTTATCCAAAACCCGGAAGATGTACTAGTTTGATTCATGATGATATCCAAGGTGCAAAAGATTTGGATAATGTTGTATCGATTGGATTAATGAGGACAGCAATAACAATACGTGCAACAGATGCTGCGAACTTTTCTGTGCATGACTTAATCTTGTTCTTAAACGAAAAATCACCACATGCGTTTGTTGCAGGCGGTGGACATAAAAATGCAGGATCTATTAGTTTTATTCCAAGCAAACAGGAAGAGATCATGGACTTTTTCAAAGATTTTGTGAAAAGTAGACAGAATTCTTAAGCCGCAATATATAGACTAAAGATCCACTTGTTTTATAAAGGATTATTATGTATTATTTCTATGAAAGAAAATAGGGTATTAAGTATTGACAATGTCTGGAAAAAGTATGACATGGGTAAGGCAGGTCCGTTAGTTGTTTTAAAAGAAATCAATTTAGAGATTCAAAAAGGAGAATTTGTAGCAATTGTTGGGCCAAGCGGGAGTGGTAAAAGTACAATAATGAATATTGTTGGTGCACTAGATTTGCCGTCTTTTGGATCTGTATCTTTAAAAAATACTAATATTGCAGATTTAAGTGAATCAGAATTGGCTCATTTACGGGGAAGGACAGTTGGTTTTATTTTTCAGCAGTTTAATCTTTTACCAACACTTAGTGCATTACAAAATGTAATGCTTCCAATGGAAATGATTAACAAGTCAACTGACGAAGCAAAATTGCGAGCAAAAGATCTTTTAGAGACACTAGGTCTTGGGAATCGTCTACATCATAAACCTAATGAACTTTCTGGAGGACAGCAACAACGTGTTGCTATTGCAAGAGCTTTAGCGAACAATCCTGAAATTATTCTTGCTGATGAGCCTACAGGAAATTTGGACTCAAAAACCGGGAGATTTATGTTAGATTTTTTGACAAAATTAAATAAGCATGAGAACAAAACAATCATATTAGTAACGCATGAACTAGATTTAGTAAAATATGCTGATAGGGTTATATATCTTAGAGATGGTGAGATTGAACGTAAAACGCGATTAAGAAAAATGAAAGGGGGTAAATTATAATGAAGAAAAAATTATTATTTATTTTTGTGATAGGTTTATTTTTAACCATACAATTATCTTCATTTATTTTTGCGGCAGAAGTTTCTCAATGTAACCCAGAAGTTTTATTAATAAATCAGGATCCTTACCCTGCGATTCCAGGAGAGTATGTAGATCTGGTTTTTCAGGTAAGCGGATTAGATAATGCTGTCTGTAGTGGTGCTAAATTTGAATTAGTTCAAGCATACCCTTTTACTGTGGATGATGGAAGTGAACTTCGTAGCTTAGAAGGTGATACATACACGCAGGGATACAAAAGTGAATGGATGGTTGGTTATACTGTCAGAGTTGACAAAAATGCTGTTGAAGGGGATAATGAAATTGAAGTTAAGTATGGAGAGAATGTTGCTGCAATTTCTGAAAAGTTTGAAATAAATATTGAAGATACACGTAGCGGTTTTGATGCGGTTGTTCAGGAGGTTAGTGCCCAAGAAATTACTATCGCAGTTGCTAATATTGGGAAGAATACTGCAAACTCAGTAATCGCAAGGATCCCTGATCAGGAATCTTTTATCTCTATTGGGACAAACGGACAGATGGTTGGAAACCTGGAAAGTGGAGATTATACGCTTGTAAGCTTTAATATCGTTCCAAAAGGAGACAGTAAAACAGCAAGTTCTAGAAGTCCCTTAAAGCTTCAGATTGATTATACAGATAGTATAAATGAAAGAAGATCTATTATACTGGATCTGCCTTTAAAATCAGGTTCTGGAGCCAGCGCAGATTCTAGATTTCCATCAAACATGCAAGGTCGTCAAGATTTTATGAAACAAAAAGATTCCCCTTGGAAAAAATGGACTACATGGGTTTTGATACTTATCGTTGTGATAATTGTTTTTGTATATAGAAAAAAAATAAAGCAACTTTATTTAACACATATAAAGAAACGAATCCCTGGCAAAAATGGATCAAAGCCAGTCCCAGATTGGATGCATAAAGAATATTCAAAGAAAAAACGTTAATTTTTTTATTTTTTATTTTAAGTTTTCTTTGAAAAATTAAAACATAGGTGAAATAAAATGAGAATATCAAAATCATTGCAATTAGCTTTCAATATATTAGTACATAGCAAACTACGTAGCTGGCTAACTATTATTGGTATAGTTATTGGGATTGGAGCAGTAGTATCTATTGTCTCAATTAGTGAAGGTGCAAAGCAAAGTCTAGAAAATAGGCTTGGAGATCTTGGTGTAGATATAATAACTATAAGTCCTGGATTTTCTCAAGCAAGAGGGTCAGGAGGACATTTTAGAGGTTCTTGGGGCGGAGGAGAGACGTCTAGTACTGATGTGAAGAATTTAACAGATAAAGATGTTTTAACCTTGAAAAATATACAAAACGTAAAAAAAGTTATGGGATCTGTATCAGACAGGGGGCAATTAACATACGCCACAAAATCTACTTCTTTAAGCGTGCAAGGGGTTGACGTGTCTGTCTGGAAAGAGATTACTACAGAAATGCTTGATTTAGGAAGATTTTTAGACAAAGGCGATTCCTATTCAGTTGTTCTTGGGGGAAGAATTGTAAATTCTATTTTTGAGGATGGAATCCCGTTGAATAGTCAGGTAACTATTGAAGGAGGATTGTTTAAGGTTGTAGGAATTTTAAAAGAAAGTTCTACGATTTATATGCCTGTAGACACTGCGCGAATAGTTTTAGATGATGTTGGAGAAGACGAGTTTGATTCTATATCTGTCCAAATAAAAAATATTGATCTTGCTGATGAAACAGTGGACACAATTGTTAATAAGTTAATGTTATCACGAGGTATATTAAATGATAAAGATAGGGATTTTAGTGTGTTTTCGCCAACATCACTGCAGGAAACTATACAAGAGACAATGAATTCTTTAGCACTTTTTCTTGGAGCAATAGCTGCAATATCCTTATTAGTTGGAGCAATTGGTATTGCAAACACAATGTTTACGTCAGTCTTAGAAAAAACTAAAGAAATCGGGATTATGAAAGCTATTGGGGCACAGAATAAAGATATACTTCTTATATTTTTGTTTAATTCAGCAATGATTGGTATTGTCGGTGGGATTGGTGGGATTGTTTTAGGAAGTTTAGCCTCAGGGATTATTGGATCAATGGGGGGGACTGGCGGTGGCGGAATGATGGGTAGAATGTTTAGTACAACATTAATTACCCCTACCCTTTTAATCTTTTCATTAACATTTTCAATGATTATTGGAATGATTGCCGGAGTAATACCTGCATATCGTGCGTCAAGATTAAAACCTGTTGACGCGCTTAGGTATGAATAAAGAATTAATCATGAACAGGATTAACAAACTGATTATTGGCGTCTTTTACAAATTTTCCTTTTAACATGTGTTCACATTTTATTGATGTGTCACAATATAGTTTAAGGCCTGCCTCTTTTACTTTAATAAGGAAATGAATCTCATCGGTTGTTGACATGTTATTATATTTAGAGGTGTCAACAAGACTATAATTAATACGTGCAAAAACATTCTTTTTAATCAACATACAACCTGCTGACGGGAAAATTACTTCCAAAACATCATTACTATCAACTTCCTTTTTTGTTAAATGTCGGCGCAAATCTTCATTAGACTTTACAAAGTCTGGAAGATTAATTGTTTGTTTTATGTTTTCAAACTCGCTTTCTGTTAAAGCTTTCCAGGCAACAGGCAAAATTTGATTTTTTCCAGACATTGTGAAATAATTAAAGTAAATTCCGCTTATGATGTCTTTATCTGAAGCTAGAAGTTTTTCAATAATATCTTTTGGGACTTTTACGTCTGAGTCAAGCATTAAAATGTAATCATAATCATTTTTTAGTGCATAATCAAGTATTAAGTTCCTACAATTGATTAATTTTTGCATGTTTTTTTCATCACCTTTTGGTTCATATCTTAAGACGTTTAAGTCAGGATCTTTTGATAATTTATTAAAATAATTACTATTTTTTGAGTTTTCAACCACTAAAATGTCATGGTTTGGATATGTTAAGCTTTTTATTGCATCAAAAAAGCGGTTATCACAATATTTCATGCCATCATAAGTTGGTGTTGCAATCAAGACCTTCTTATTATCTTCCATAAAATAACCTAAATAATAAGCATTATAAATTTATCCGTACGCATTAATAAGCTTTAAGTAGTACTGTTTTTCTTTAAATATATCTAAGGAGAATAAAATGCCAAACAATGAAAATGTCTCATTTTCAAGCCTGTCATTTTAAATAAAAGAAAAAAATGCCAAACAAGAAAACCGGAAGAAAATCTAAAGCAAGAAGCAAACGGGCTCAACGAAGGAAAGCACGTCAAAGGAAAATTTCTAATAAATAAGAGGTTTACTAGCTCTTTTTTCTATACTTTAATGTGTAGTATAAGCCTAGAAAACTCATTAATCCTGCTGTTGAATTTAAAATAATAAAGATTGTATCTTTGATTTCTATTGCATGAATTATCAGTGCGATTGACCCAAGTACGTAAATTAATGCAAATTTAGGGTTTAGTCCGCTTTTTTTAGTTTTTAGAATTTCAATTATTTGAGGAAGCCAAGATAATGCTATTAAAATTAACCCAATTGTTCCAATTATCATAATAGGTTTTAGACATTTTTAGTTTATATAGTTTTATTAAAAAATATTATCTATTAATTTCACTTTTTAAATCCTTAATT
>JAAOYK010000053.1 GCA_018221305.1 Candidatus Pacearchaeota archaeon | reverse complement strand
GAAAAAGACGATTCTGGGTTTACAAAAGAAACAGAAGAATATTTTGAAGGTTTGAGTGTTTCGATTAAAAAGAATTATGATATCGCGAAAAAGGCAAGGGCTAAGGGGTTAGATCCTGTTACTGAAGTCGAAGTTCCTTTAGCTTTGACAATGGCAGCTAAAGTTGTAAGATTGATCGCGACTGTTTACCCACAGCTTGATAATGAAGATATTATTAATCGGCTTTTAGAACTTGAGCGCGAGTATGGGGCGTTAGAGCCCATGGTTACGTTTGCTATTGCACAAGAAGTTGCTAGTGAAAAGTATTGTAAGTTTGAAACAAAATTAGAAGCAATGGATGCAGGGATTCGGGTTGGGTTTGCCTATACTACTTTAGGGGTTGTTTCAAGCCCGATTGAAGGGTACACTGGAATTAAGGTGGACAAACGAATGGATGGGCGAGAATATATTAAAGCCTTTTTTTCTGGACCAATACGGAGTGCAGGAACAACTGCCAGCTGTGTGGCGTTAATGTTGATCGATTATATCAGGCAGATGTTTGGGTATGCAAGGTATGATCCTACTGACATTGAGGTAAAGCGGTTTGTAGGAGAGGTTTTTGATTATCATAACAGAGTTACTAATTTGCAATATCTTCCAACAGAAGAAGAATTAACATTTATTGCAAAAAACATGCCAGTCCAAATAGCAGGGGAACCGACTGAAAAGTTTGAAGTTTCAAACTTTAAAGATTTGCCCCGAGTAGAGAGTGATTTTATACGGGGCGGGTTTTGTTTGGTTTCTGCTGAAGCAATGGCGCAAAAAGCACCAAAGGGTCTGCGTTTACTTAAAAAAGTGCAAAAAGCAGGATTTATTGTTAAAGACTGGGATTGGTTAGATGATTATGTTGAGTTGCATGAAAAACAAACAGTTGGAAAGTCTGGAGATGATAGCCCCACGTATATCAAAGATTTAGTTGCTGGTCGGCCGGTTTTTGGACATCCGCAACAAGGGTTTAGGTTTCGTTATGGCCGGAGCAGGGTTGCTGGGTTTTCTGCTGTGTCTGTTCATCCTGCAACAATGGCTGTAACTAATGATTTTATTGCTACAGGAACTCAATTAAAAATTGAAAAGCCAACAAAAGGATGTGTTACAACCCCGTGTGATGAAATTGATGGACCTATTGTTAAGTTTAGAAATGGTAGTGTGAGGCAGATGCACGATTACGATGAAACAAAAATGCTTTACAAAGAAATTGAAGAAATAATTTATTTAGGTGATTTGTTGTTTCCTTTAGGAGATGTTATAAATAGAAACGCTAAACTTGTAAAACCAGGATATGTCGAGGAATGGTGGTATTTAGAGTTAAAAAAGGCCGGCGGGGAAGTTTTGGATTATTATGACGTTAGTTTAGAAGATGCATTAAAACTTTCAAAAGATTATAATATTCCTCTGCACCCAAAATATATTTCTTATTGGACACAAATTACTTATGATCAGTTTTTAGGGTTTATTGATTGGCTGAACCATTCTAGGATAAATTCTGGAAAATTATTATTTCCATATAATACGCATGAAAAAGAAAGATTTACTGTTGGAAAACGTGCCTTGGAATTATTAGGGATTGAGCATGAAGTTGCTACAGAAAATGTTGTTTTAAATATGATTGACACAAAGGCGCTTCTTGTGAATTTGGGTTTTGATATTAATGAGCCTGTAAAAATTGATTTTAATTTTGATTTTAAAAATTATGATAATGTGCTGGAAGTTGTTAATAAACTTTGTAAATTTAAAATAAAAGATAAGGCTGGAGAATTTATTGGAAGCAGAATGGGGAGACCTGAGAAAGGGAAACTTAGAAAACTTACTGGTAGCCCGAATGTTCTTTTTCCAATTGGTGAGGAGGGGGGAAGGCTTCGAAGTGTTAATGAAGCAGTGAATAAAAAAGGGTATGTTAACGCTGAATTTCCATTTAATTATTGTGAGCATTGTTCTTGGGAAACAATTTATAACCTTTGCGAGAAGTGTGGCCAGAAAACAAAAAAGAAATATTATTGTAGAAGGTGTAAATCTGAAATTAAAGGTGAAAAATGTAGTGAACATGAAATTGGTTCAAGATACAAACGAGTAAAGATTGATATGAAACATTATTATGATTCTGCGCGCGCTAAAATCGGTTATCTAAGAACAGATGTGCCCCCATTGATTAAAGGTGTGCGAGGCACTAGTTCAGCAGACCATGATTTTGAACATTTAGAAAAAGGAATACTTCGCGCAAAACATAATTTGAGGGTAAATAAGGATGGCACGGTGAGGTATGATATGACTGAACTTCCAATAAGCCATTTTAAAGCAAATGAAATTGAAGTGAGTGTGGAAAAATTAAAAGAATTAGGCTATAGTAAAGATTATTATGGGGAAGAATTAACAAGGGATGATCAAATATTGGAATTAAAACCTCATGATATTATCTTACCATGTAATACTTTAGCAGGGGATGAAAAGGCTGACGATGTGTTTGTTAATCTTTGTAATTTTATGGATGAATTATTAGAGAAATTTTATCATCTTCCAAGATTTTATAATGTAAAGACAAGACAGGATTTAATCGGAAAGCTGTGTGTTTGTATGGCGCCGCATAATTGTGCTGGAGTCATTGGCAGAATTTTAGGTTTTTCAAAAGTTCAAGGATTACTTGCCAGCGCTTATATGCATGCTGCTATGCGGAGAGATTGTTTTGATTATGACACATATATCCCTATAAAACAGAATGGTTTTTGGAATAATGTAAAAATTGGAGAACTGGTAGAAAGCCTGAAGCCTGAAAACGTTGTTGATAATTATGGAACCAAAGAAAAAACTGTAAAGGGGTTTAAAACTGTTGGGTATGATAAAAAATTAAGAGAAGTAAATATTAAAAATTTCACAAAACATAGCAAAATGCCCATGCTTGAGATAAAAACTGCCCTAGGCAAAAAAATAAAAGTTACTGAAAATCATAAGTTTTTTGTTGATGGTAAAAAGAAAAGAGCATCTGAATTGGAGGTGGGCGATAAATTACCTGTACCGAAAAAAACAAATATTAATTCTAGAAAATTAAATGAAATTAATTTATTAAATGAGTTAAAAAGTGAAAATTTAATGATCCGGGGAATAAGATCGATCTTAAAAAGTTTAGAGGTTAGGGAAAGAAACAAAATTTTATCTAAATTAAACCTTTCAAAAAAACAATTTCAAAATTTTAATATACGAGATAGTTATCCTATAACGTTCGTTTTAGAATTAAATAATGAGTTTAAAAATAAAATTTATAAAATTGGAAAAATTTCTACAAAAAGAGATAATGTTGAAGTGCCGATTATTATTAAATTAACTAAAGAGCTTTTAGAAGTTATTGGATTATATGTTGCAGAAGGATATTCTAGATCTATTAAGGGGGAAAAGGGATTAAATCAAGTTTATATCTCCTCAGAAGATGGGGAAATAAGGCAATTTGTTAAAAATGTTATAAAAGATTCGTTTGGATTAATTCCTAGTGAGAAGAAAAATGATAGGGTTACTTTTTCATCGAGAATTTTGTATTTATTTTTTACAAAAATATTGGCTACAGGCAGTATTGCTAAAAATAAACGTATCCCTTATTTATTTTTAGACTTAGAATTAGATAAATTGGCTTGCATCTTAAGAGGTTATTTTGAAGGCGATGGTTCTGCTGAAAAAGAAAGGAAAAAAGTATCGTGTGATAGTGTCAGTGAGGGGTTGCTTAGTGATTTAGAGTTTTGCTTGAACCGATTTGGTATTTTTGTTAAACGATATGAATATGAGAAAGAACCGGGAAATAAATTAAAAGAATTTTATATCAAAAAGAAGAGAGCTATCCCTCGCTTTAAAATTACTAAATTAATTATTGGATCTGAATTTGTTAAGAATTTTATGAAAATAGGATTTTTATCGAAACGGAAGAAAAATATATTAAAAAATTATTCAAAGAAGGGGCATTATGGGATGAGAATCTCTCAAGATAAGGATTTTGTTTATGATCCGATTGTTTCTATTAATGAAATCGAAGATAAAGAAAGTTATTGTTTAAATGTTGACACTAAAAATCATTTAGTTGTTACTAATAATATTGTAAATTTTAACTGTGATGGAGATGAGGCTGCAATGATGTTATTACTTGATGTGTTAGTAAATTTTTCTCGAAAGTTTTTACCAAGTCATCGTGGAGGGACTCAGGATGCCCCATTAGTTTTAAATGGTAAGATTTATGCTCAGGAGGTTGATGATCAGATCCTTGATTTTGAATTGGTGAATCATTATCCATTAGAACTGTATGAAAAAGCAGAGCAAGGCCTGCATTCGGGCAAGGTTGAAATTGAAATGGTAAAACAACGCATTGCAAGAAAGGAGGACCCGTATGTTAATACTGGGTTTACGCATAATACTACAAATATTAACATGGGCGCAACATGTAGTAGTTATAAAACACTTCCTACAATGGTTGATAAGGTTGCAGGCCAGATGGAGCTTTGCGAGAAGATACGTGCAGTTAATGAAAGTGATGTTGCTAGATTAATTATTGATAGACATTTTATGCGGGACTTGAAAGGAAACTTAAGAAAGTTTTCTCAGCAAACCTTTAGGTGCGGGCGGTGTAATGAAATATATCGGAGGCCGCCACTAAACGGAAAATGTTTAAAATGTCATAACCCAAAACTAATATTTACTATTTCTTATGGAAGTATTGTAAAATATTTAGAACATGGCATAACTTTGACAAAAAAGTATAATTTACCTTCTTATATTGTTGAGGATTTAGAACTTACAAAAAGATATATTGAAAGCATTTTTGGTCGCGAAACCGAGAAGCAATCTGGTTTGAGCGAATTTATGTGATTTTTTCTAAGGGTTTAGAATTATTTATTTTGACGTAATGTTTATATACTATTAAAAAACTATATACTAGTGTATATCATTAATGCTTATTACTAGCGTATAGAAAAAAGAGATGGCAAAAGTAGATAAGGTTATAGAAGAAATCAGGCAAATTCTTAGGCGTGACACTCGTGGCTTAACTATTCAAGAACTTTCTAATTTAACACATGTTTCTAGGATTACTGTTAGTATAGCTTTAGCTAAATTAGAAGGGGCAGGTGAAATTAATGTTCGTGTTATTGGAAATTGTAAATTGCATTATTTGAAGGTGAAGAAGAAATAAAATGAAAACTAAAATGAAAAAGTCTGTAAGAAAGGGTGCAAGAAAGCAAGCAAAAGCGCAAGCAGACTTGAAAGAAAGAAAGGTTACTTTGAAGGAGCTTTTGATAGCAGTGGCCATGGTTATCTTTATGCTAGCAGTGCTTATTGGTCTGGCAATTGTTGGTAGCATAACTGCTAGAGTAATACTGGGCAGTGAACAAGAAGCAGTTGTGCAAGAATTTGTTTCAGGAGATGTGAGTTTAGAAGTTAAAGAGCCAATAACACAAGGCAG
>JAAOYK010000052.1 GCA_018221305.1 Candidatus Pacearchaeota archaeon | reverse complement strand
GTACAATGCTGGACATTGAAAATGATTTTTTTAAGGATTTGTCTTAAATATCTTTTTAGACAAGCATTAAAGATTTAATCTGTTAATTTCTGTTAATCTTTTATTTGCATCAATTGATGAATGAAATATTTTGTTAAATATGCGGGTGGACCAATCAACCCAACTTTTATCCTTAATTGTATAAAATAAAAAGATTTTTTTATTAAGTTCGTTTATTTTGCCTGTTGGTTCTTTAATTTCTTTAATGCTTAATATTTTTTTGTCAAAAATTATTGCGCGCAGCGGAGTTTGAGTGTGCCGGATTTCAATATTTTCTTTTGCATGTTTAAAATTTAATGATAACATTTTTTCAACATTTTCTTTTCCAGCAATGTCTACTCGGCAAGCTATTTTTATTTTTATGCCTTTTTTTACTAATTCTTCTATTACTTTAAATAATTCGTGATTTTTATCTTTTAAATTAATAAATGATAAGTTTCCTGAAAACATTAATAATTCTTTTTTAGTATTTTTTAGTAATTCAACGATATGTGCAAGATCTGTCTGACCTTCGTGAACTTTGTACTCAACTTGTGTTTGTTTAAGTTTTTCTGGGACGTGTTGATAAATATCAAACGCTGAGAAATCTTCTTTTTCTCGTCCCAAAAGGATTTGTTTTTCCATTTTTTCCTGAAACGCAGTGCTGCTTATTTTGTCAATTGATGTTGGGTACACTATTTTTAATGCTCCTCTGGTTCCTTTTCTGAAAACTTTTGTTGTAACTGATCCTAATGATTCTTCAATTTCTCGGATATACCTGTCAGCAGTTCGCCAGTTCTTGATTATGTGGGTCGCTATCTCGTTTACTGAACGTGGTTCGACTGAAATAAAGTCTTCAATTTTTTTAATTGTGTTTTGAGTTAGCATGGTTTATTTAAGTGTTAGTTATTTTTAAGCATTTTTGTGCTATACAACTATATAGACAAAAAATGGTAAGTAAAAAGGATATAGTTTGCAAGTCTATATTAAGTATGGCAGAAACATTAGACCAGATATTTGGAGTAGATTGGTTTAGACAAAGAATCGCAGGGTTATTGAAAGCTCCTCATACCCCTACACTCACGCTCTTAAGAAAAGTTGAAGAAGAGTTTTATGTTGTAGATGTAAAAGGAAAAGAATATATAAATACTGTTAAAACTGTCCAGGTGAAAGAAGTTGGTGAATATCAATATGCTGAAGAAGAATCTTTTGGTCCTATTAGAGATTTGTGTAAGAAACAGGGGAATTACTTAACTGATACAGAAATAGATACAAAATTGCTTAAAACCTGGTATGCTGATCTTGATTTTGATGCATATACTTGGGGATATGGCAGCGGGTTTAATATTGATGCGTTAACTAGAATTGTTGGAAAATTGTACAAGATAAAAAAATAAATTTGGTGATTAAAAAATGAAAAAGAGGATTGTATTAACAGGTGGGGCTAGTTGTGGTAAAAGTACGACTATTAATGCTTTAAAACAAAAAGGTTTTCCTGTTTTAGAAGAAATTGCAAGAGAAGTTATAGAAAGAAGAGGATCTTTTCCAACTGAAAAAAGCGAGATTAAGGCTTTACAGGAAGAAATGTTTGAAATGCAGATTAAAGGTGAAGATTTGTTAAATGGAAAGCTTAGCTTTCTGGATCGAGGGGTTGGGGATTATATTGCATATTCAAGGCATCTTCTTGGGTATGTTCATGAAATGGTTGCAAAATTTGATTTTAAGGAGAGGTATAAACAAGTGTTTGCGCTTGACAGGTTACCTTTTATTGATGATGGTTTGCGTATCGAGAGCGGGGACGAGGAAGCAAGCAAGATTCATAAGGATATTATTAATGCTTACGCAGTTAATGGGTATAATGTAGTGCATGTCCCTGTTATGTCTGTTGATGATAGGATTGAGTTTATTTTGAATAATGTTGATGAGAATTGAGAACTGATTGGCTTATTTTTTTAAATTTCTATGATCTTGCCCTTTTTCCCAATATTGATGACTTTTGTTTTTCCGATCTTTTCTTCAACACCTTCAAGTTCATGAATATGGCCTGCAAGGAAAAGGTCTGGCTTGAATTTTTTAATTGCCCAGCGAAGTCCATCGCTTCCAGGTATTCCTGTAAGTTCTGATTTTGTTCCTGCAGCATGAAGATGAGATATCATTATCTTTTTTTCTAAATCTTTAATATGCTTAAACTCTTTTTTTAAGTGGTCGTACATTTTTTTCTCGCTTGGAAATAAGTCCCAGTCTGGGTTTCCTACACCAAAAATTCCTATGTTCCCATATTTTACATAATGTTCTCCGACATTTTTTATGCCGTATATTTGTGATAATGTTTGAGCAGCTTCTGTTGAGTCCCAGTTACCTGGAACAAAAACTACACGTTTTCCTTTATCAATGAATGGTTTTAAAAGATTTTTTGTTTCAACAAAGCCTGTAATATCTCCTGTAAGTATTACAAGGTCAACCTGCTCTTTTTCTGCTTTTATTGCTAGCTTTTTTGTAATAGATGAATCTCCATGAAAGTCGCCTGCAGCTAAAATCTTGAATTTCTTTTTCTTTTTAGAATCTTTTTTAAGTGTCATAATAATACGGAAGTAGATAATTTTGTTAATAAAAGTTTAGTTTTGGTATATCTCTTTGTGTAACTGACCTACTGTGTCATAGATCTGAGCTTTGTGAGTCTTTGGTAATTGGTATTCAAAAACTTCATCATCTAACGGCCCTCTTTTTATTGAGCTTCCAGGTCTTAAATTTGTGCTTTTTTCTAGTGCTTGCTCAAATCTTTCTTTTATTTCTAATAACGGGGTATCTCTAAATATATAAGATTCTTGATCTGTTCCAATTTTGTGGTTTAGATCTATAATCCCTGGCCTGATGTATGCATGTATGCTGCGATCTAGTGTTATTAAATCAAGAATTACTGCGTTCTCTAAATCTAATGCTGTTTTCTGGACTGGTGGATTCTTCTCTAGCTTTGATTGTGGCTTTGGTTTTGGCAAATTCTCACTTTTTCCTGGTTTGTATGGTAAATCTTCTGTGTCCATTTTTTATAAGTCATCTTCTAGGTCTTCAATGTCTGTGGTAATGAATATTTCGTCAGCTTCGTTAAAATTATACTGATAAGTTTCATTGCCTAATTCAGAAAAATGTATGTATTTTGTATCTTCTGTTGCTTTTTCAAACTTCTCTTTTAAATCTCTTGAACAAATTCCTTCAAACCGGTAAGATTCTCTATAGTCTGAGTCTTTTAATAAGTATTCAATATTTTCTTCACTTGGCCGAATATATACTACAAATACTGATTCTTTATTTTCTGGATGTTTTTTAATCATTGCCGTATCAATTACTGAACAATCCTTCATGTCGCCTGTTATGCCTTCAAGATTGCTATTACTAAATATGGGTTTTGGTTGAGTTTTTGGATCATTTTCAGAATTTTTATCTTGAGGTGATCTATATTTAGAATTCATGATTTTAATAAGGGAAATGTCTTAAAATTTTACTTTACTTTTCCTTGATTTATTTTTTTTAGATGTCTACCGCAATAAATTGATTTGTTACTCTTTAAATTAGCTCGCGCTTGAGCGGCCGCAATCTGGTCTCCGACTAATTTTGGATTTTTTGACTCATAATTTGTAAAAGTATATACTTCACATTTTGGGCAATATCCAACGTCCCTCTTTGCTGAAGAAAAGATTTTTGGATCTACTGGGACGCTTCTGTCTTCTAGAACCTCTCCGCAGCTATGGCGTGACTTTTCAACATGTAAATATTCTATATCCATTGTATTCTTTATTTTTAAGCATATAAAAGAATTATTGTGTTATATGACATATCTTAAAATCAAGAACATTGTTATTCCTGCAGTTAATGGGATTATTAAGTTATCATCTAATTCTATGTCCTGGATCTTTATGTTTATTAACTCAAAAAGCATTGATGCTAGTGCCGCCGGAAAAGCTAAATAAAATGGTACAAACAACATGGCAATCAATGCGCTTATTAATGCTGCAGCAATTGGGCCCTCAATATTTTTTTGTTTGTCAATGATTGAGTTTGTTTTTCCAAAAACTTTTCCTATTAAGTGTGATAACGGGTCTGCAAATGCTAAAATTGTAATTGATGCAAGGGCAATGTTTTTTGGAAATAACTGCCAAACTAAGAGTGTTCCGGCAATTGTAAAAATTAATGCTCGGGCGGGAAGTTCGCGTAAATCTTTTTCTCGTTCAAAGTTTTTTAAGAAATAATGAATTATCGGAATTTTGTATCTTTTGTATATTAAACTAAGTATTATGCTACAAAGTAGTATGAAAAAAAGCATTACCGGTGTAATAATATTATAAATTATTAGAACAAGGCTAATTATGCCTACAATCATGTGCAAAAGCTTTCGTTTTAGTTCTAAATTGCTTATAGGGTTCATTTATTCTTTTCAGCCCCCTTTTCTCCAGAACTCTGTGGATTGTTAATTATTTTTTTGGTTTTATCTCTTTAAATGATAAATATTTATGCAAAACTTTTGGAATTTTTATTGAGCCATCTTTTTGTTGATGGTTTTCCATTATTGCTACCATTATTCTTGATGTTGCAAGTGCTGTATTGTTTAATGTGTGCAAAATTCCTCTTTTTCCTTTATCTTCATATCTTATTCCTAATTTTCTTGCTTGGTATTCTGTACAGTTAGATAATGATACAATTTCTCCATATTCGTTTGTGGTTGGGCGCCACACCTCAAGGTCTGCGCTTCTATATTTCCAGTCTGCTAGGTCTCCTGAACAAAGTTCTAATACCCTGTATGGGAGTTCAAGCTTTTGCAAAATTTCTTTTGAGTTTTTTAGAAGTTCTTCATATAATCTTTCTGAATCTTCTGGCATACAAAATATGAATTGTTCTATTTTATTGAATTGATGCGTTCTCCATAATCCTTTTTCGTTTATTCCGTGGGCTCCTATTTCTTTCCTGAAACACATTGAATATGAAAAATACTTTTTTGGTAATTGTGATTTTGGTATTGTATCTTTGCTATGCATTGCGAGAAGTGATTGTTCTGCGGTTCCGATTAATCCTTTTCCTTCATCTTTTATTTCATAGACTGATTCTTGAATTGCATTTTTATCCATTGAGGCATAGATCTCTTTTTCGTTTAGCATTAAGGGTGTTTCAATATAATCATATCCTTTTTCTATCATAAAGTCTATCCCAAAACGTATTAATGCTTGATTAAGTAATCCTAACTCCTTTTTGAGATAATAAAACCCCCTCCCTGAAACGTCTGCAGAAGATTCAAAATCTATTATTCCTAAATTTTCTCCAAGTTCTACATGTGTTTTTACTTTAAAATCAAATTTTCGGATGTTTCCAGATTTTTCTACTTCAACATTTTTTGATTCATCTTTTCCAATTGGTGTTTCTTTTGAGATTATGTTTGGGATTTGAATTAATATTTTGTCTCGGTCTTCTATTAATTTATTACACTTTTCTTCAATTTTTTTGATTTTGTCTGGAATCTCTTTAGCTTTTTTCATTAATTCTTTTGCTAACTTTTCATCTTTTAATTTTTTGGCGTTCCCGATTTC
>JAAOYK010000051.1 GCA_018221305.1 Candidatus Pacearchaeota archaeon | reverse complement strand
TCTTCAAGCATTATAAGAAGGAGAGGATAAGAAAAATCATTAATTATTTTTTTGTTATCGGGTTGCTTTACCTTTTTATGTCAATCTTTTCTCTTCTTTGGGGGATTGATTCTTTGACCTATAAGGGGCTGGACTTTATTCTTATTTATTCCTTAATAATTTTAGTGCAAACAGTCTTTTTATTGTTTATTGCATATGAATTCTCAAAAAACAAAAATGTTTTTTATTTTTTGTTCTTTTATTTATTAGTTTTTATTTCAATTTTTTATAATCAAATAAATTTAATGGGTATCTTTTTAATCGCTTCATTTTTGCTTTCTTTACTTTTTTTTATTAATCTTGCTGTGCGTTTTGATACTTACCGTATTGTTGGGTATTTAGGGATTTTTTATTCTTTGACTGCGTTTTGTTTTTGGGCATCGAATCTTCTTGGTCTTGGGGATAGTTTTATTTTAAGTATTTTTTCAAATCTTGTATTTTTAATTCTTGTGTATTATTTTGTTAAAGATGTGAAAGCGTATGTTCCTGCAAGACATTATAAAGATAAAAAAGAACATTATATTTTGGTTTTGTTTCGTTATTTTGTTTTTGTAGCCGTTGTTGTGAATTTTGTATTTTTAGGGACTTTAGGTGTTCATGAATTCGGGCATTATACAACTTCAAAATTTTATGATTGTTCATATCAAAGTATTATTTATGAAGGTAATTTACCAAAAACTGAAGTTTTGTGTGATGATTTAAGTGATATTAATATTATTTTGTTAGGTGGAATATTTTTACCAATTATTTTTGTCATTTTGCTATTTTTTGTTGGAAACAAATTTTTAAGAGAACTTGGTTTTTTAATCTTAGGTTTTCAATTAATTGCATCATACCGTGATCTGCTTGATTTAGGAATTAGTGAGAATTTGTCTTTTGGTTTAAGTTTTATTGGATTTTTGTGTTTAATGGTTGGAATTGTTTTGATTATTCGTTCGAGAACACAGGAATATGCACACTCTATACTTTGATTATAAAATAGGTATTTTTGCTAATATAAATCTATATAAATGGGATTTTGTCCTTGATAACATAGGGTAAAAAAGTAGTGTTTCCCTTTAGAATTTTTAGAATGAATCAGTGCAAAAAGAGGATGTCAAAAGTTGGTGCAGTAAGCTTTTTAGCAGTATTAGTTTTAGCTGTAATTTTTTGTTTGTTTGTTGTTGTGCTGCTTTCTGCACAAGATGTTGAAGAATTTTATTTGTTAGGTGATAAAGTAAAGATTGATTTTGAGAGTGAAGGTAGTTATAAGGCAAAAATTACTACTCCTAGTACGACAACAATTGTTAATGGTCAAGGTGCGTCTTTTATATATGAACCTACAGAACTTGGAAAGCATATTATAAAAGTGCGAAGGGGTTGGAGAACCCAAAATTATGTTTTTACGGTTGTTAGTGAATTAATTACAAATCCGGATAATAATATTACTAATGAGACTCTTTTAAATAATAGTTTTGAAGATCTTGATCAAGGGTATGCAGAGATTGGACAACAAGTTAAATGGATAGAACAAATTGGGGATTTTGTGCGTGAATACTATACAGAGCCAGCTCAATTGCAGGAAGTTGAGAAAAAAAATAAACAAAAACGTGTACGTATTGTGAGTAATGAAACTTATTCTGATGTTGAAGCTTATACTGATATTGATGAGGTTGCTACTCATAATGAAGAAATCTTAGTGTACTGGTTAGAAGCAGGAATTTATTTAGGAACAAATGCTACTGACACTGATGGTAATGGATTGATTGATAGGGTGCAGTGGCGTGCTCCAAATATTTTTAATGATACTGAAAATACGTTTTTGATAATTGTTATTACAAAAGCAGAATATTTAGATGAAGATAGAAATTTTATTGAAGATGTTTATGGTAAAGTACGAGAAACTGACGGTATTTATAGTCCTGTAATAAGTAATGGTGAGTATGTTAGGGTGACTTTTGAGACAAACTTGACAAGTAAAAATGATATTACTGTTGTAACGCGTGGAAGTGGGAGTATTAATGTGTATGATGAAAATTATAATTATGTCATAACTATTAGTAATTTAAGTGGTATTGGCAGACGAAAAACTTATTTAACGCCTTTGATTGGAGTTGAAGATGTTTTTTACTTACAAGTAACAGGGAGTTTAGAGTTTGATTTAATAATAGATCCTGTTGTTGGTGGGGCTGCTAGTGGGGGTCTTAGGCCTCAAATTATTCAGTGTTTTCAGCAAGCAGCAAGCACAACTTGTGATGGAAGCTATCCAACAAGTTGTCCTGGAAGTGGGGGTAGTGATTATTTATCTTGTAATGATGCAAGTGCAGAGCGGCATACTAGTAGAAAAGATGATGTTGCACGAGTTAATGGATCTTATTATGATACCTCAATTACTGATTGTGTTGAAATACAGCGTGTTGAGGTCTGTTATGATTGGCAAGTTCAAGATACTAGTTTTTATCAATGTCGTGTTGGTTTTGATTCTGCAGGTGATGGGACCTTTTCAAATGCTGATAGTACTTGTTCTACTGCTGGATATGCGAATTGTTATGATGCAACAGGTGAGCCTTCTGAAACTTGGACTTGTGGAAATTTTTTTGGGGCTAGTGGGACAAGGGCTGCTTTAAGGGCGTATGGTATTAGTAATGCTAATAATGCTCGGTGGCTTGATGTTGATCAGTTATGGTATAATATTACATATGCAGGGGCTGGAAATATGATTGTAAATTTATCAAGTCCTTCAACTGTTAGTCTTAATAGTTATACAATTTATGATACTTTTATTGTTAATGCAACACTTGTGTGTACTGGTGACTCTGGGGATACGTGTGGAATTGTTAATGCTAGTTTGAATTATAATGTTAGTGGTATAAATCCTGATACTGTAATGAGTTCTACGCCTGGTGCTGTTCCGATGTATGCTAATGATACAAATAAGAGTTGTGGAAGGCTTAATGTAAGTTCTGGGGAGGACACTTGTAATTTGATCTGGATGATTAATGTAACTCAAAAGGGAACATGGAAAATAGGTGTTGATTTTTTTTCAGAGTTTAGTTTGGTTGGGACAAACAATACTGATAATGCAACAATACGTGTAAGTGATCCTGCTAATTTGATTGTTAATTTGACAAGTCCTTTGACACCTTACGAAATTAATGAAAGTGCATCTTTTGATGTTAATTGTACTGCTACGTGTCTTGGACAGACTTGTAGTAATACTGATGTAAGATTAATTTATTGTAATACCTCTAGTTCGTGTACTCCTAGTATTTGGCTTAATACTACTAGTTTTGGGATCTCAACAGATCTTAATAGTGTTAATCTGGGTGATGTTCTGGTTGGAACTCCTGAAAATGCAACGTTTACTATTACTGGTGACTTAACAGGAGATTATGTAATGAAATGTAATGTCACAACAACTAATGATGGTAATACAACAAGTGGTGAAAATGTTACTTTGCATGTTAATGATGATCCTATTGCTAGTTTTACATATCCTAGTGCTAGTGAGTGGCTTAGTGCAAGTGAATCTTTAGATGGTGGCGGGTCAAGTGACACTGATGGGACAATTAGTAATTATGCTTTTGAGATTGATGATAATCTAGGGTTTAGTGATCCAACAACTGTTTGTGATAGTGCAAGTTCGACATGTGTATTAAATACTGTAAGTCAGGGTCAGTGCTCACAAGAGACAAGTACTTGTTATTTGCGACTTAATGTTACTGATAATGATGGGGTAATGAACAGTACGATACTACAGGTGGGTATTGATAATGTTGGCGCAAGTGCTACAATGGATAAACCTGATAATGATTCTTATATTGTTAGTGAAAGTTATACACTAAATGCAAGTGCTTTGGACAGTGGAAGTGGGGTTGATTGTGTAGAATTTAGTTTTTATAATGGTACTTGGAATAATTTAAGTGTTGATTGTGCAAGTGATTATGAATATAGCTGGGATTTAAGCGATATCATTGACCAAGCTGATTTGCAGGTTAGGGCGCGAGCAAATGATAGTGAAGGGAATTTTGGAAGTTATAATGCTCATGGAAATATAACGCATGATACCACGCCTCCTGTTGTTGTGTCTGTAACTCCTGTTGACACTGAAATAATTAATACAAGTACTTATGTTTTAAATGCGTCGCTTTCAAGCGATGCTACTGCTGGGGTTAAAAATGCAAGTTGGTACTATTATAATATAACTTCTGGGGAATGGGTGTTGATAGGAGTCGATTCTAGTTCGTATCAGGGTTTGAATTATACCTGGACAATAAATATTCCTGATGGGGCTTATGATATTAGTGTTAATTTAAGTGATAACGCTGGATTAAGAAATTCTACAATTGTTTCTAATGTTGTTATAGATATTGTTAATGATGATCCTACTTGTCAGATAACTTATCCTAATTCTGGATTGTATTTAAATAATGATGTAATAATTACTGCAACTGCCAGCGAGGATGATCCTTCAGATTATGTTAATAATGTCAGTTTTTATTATTCAACTAATAACGGGACTGATTGGAGCTTTATTGCAACAAATATTACCATTAATCTTAGTAGTTATAGTTATGTTTGGGATACAACCTTAGATGTTGATTCTGTTGAATATTTGGTCCGATGTAATGTTACTGATTCACGTACTGGTTGGAACAGTGATGAGGGTGACACTAATTTTACAATTGATAATACAAATCCTAGTGTTACAAATTGGAAGATTAATCATAGCGGGGCTAGTATACTTATTAATGAGAATTTATGTTTTAATGTTAGTGTTACTGATAATAGTGTTGGGGTTAGTAGTGTAATCGCTGAGATTGATCCACCAATCGGGGGGAATGTTAATCTGACTTTGTTTGATGATGGAAGTGGTTGTGACACTACTTCTGGAGATAATGTTTATTCTGGAATTTATCAATCAACTTTTGATGGAAATTATAATTGGACTCAGGTGTATGCAAATGATACTCTGGATAATCTGAATAGAAGTGTTGTTGGACTTAACTGGACTGTTACATCTAATGCATATTTGATTGCTGATCTGTTGTCACCAACTTTGGATATAGAAATTAATGAAAGTGATTTAAATACTAATTTTACAATGCAGTGTAATATTACTTGTAATGATTCTGGTGGAAATTGTAATGATGTAGAAATTAGTTCTGAGTATGAGGTGGCGTTAGGAGTTTGGGTAGATATTACTACTGCTACAAGTGATTTGGTTAATGATGAGAATTTTTATGATTGTGGGTTTTTAGCTCAGGGTGATTCCTGTATTCATACGTTTAATGTAAGTGCGGGACAAAATTCTGGAGGGAATACTTGGGCTATTCGGTGTCATGGCGCAAGTAGTAATGCTGCTGCAGATTTTTCCACAGAAGTTGATCTGCATGTTAATAATAACCCTGTTGCAAATTTCACTTATCCTACAAATGGAACCTGGTTGTCTGGGACTGAAATTTTAAACGGATCTTTGTCAAATGACACTGATGGTAGTATTATTAATTATCAATTTGAAATTGATGATAATTTTGCGTTTTCTGACCCTTATGAGCTCTGTAATAGCGCGGATGAGAATTGTACGTTAGATACTATTTTGGGGCAAAATGAGTGCTCTCAAGAAAATGATACTTGTTTTTTGCGTTTAACTACTTTAGAAAATGATGGATTAACTAATAGTACAATAATCCAAATCGGCATTGATAATGTTGGGCCTAATGCTACATTGGATAGACCTCTTAATAATACTCTTTTGACTGGAAATGGGTATGCTATTAATTTGACTGCATTGGATCTTGGAAGTGGGGTTGATTGTGCTGAGTATAGTTTTTATAACGGGACTTGGAATACTATTGGTGTTAATTGTACAAATCCGTATCAGTATTTTTGGGATTTAACTACACTTTTTGATTCAAAATTTTTGGAGGTAAGGGTTCGTGCAAATGATAGTGAGGGAAATTTTGGTAATTATAGTATACACGGAAATCTGACACGTGACACTACTCTTGCGACTATTACTACTTATTATCCTGGAAATAATAGCTTTGTGAATGTTAGCAATATTGTTTTTAATTTTAGTTCTTATGATAATTTGGGTGATACTTTAAACTGTGAATTGATCTTGGATGGTAATGTAAATGTTACTAATAGTAGTGTAATTAACGCAACTTTGACTGAATTTCTTGTTAATGATTTAAGTCAAGGTATGCATAATTGGAGTGTTAATTGTAGTGATTATGCTGGTAATGAGAATTTTTCGTCTACTTATAATTTCACTGTTGACACTATAACCCCTGTTGTAAATTTAGAGTATCCTCCAACAGGTATTTGGAGTAATAGTAATAATGTTGTGTTTAACTACACCCCAAGTGATATAAATCTTGATGTATGTGAATTGTGGGGGAATTGGAGTGCAGGTTGGCATAAAAACGATACTAATAGTGATCCTGTGACTGATATCCTTAATACATTTAATAAAAATATTAGTGATGGGACTTATTTATGGAATGTTTGGTGTAATGATTCTGCAGCCAACTCTGCTTTTAATTCTACAAATTACACCTTGAATATTGATACTACTTTTCCTTTAATTAGTTTTAATAATAATACTGATGAAAATAATACTCTGAAAAAACAAACTTGGGTTTTTATTAATGTTACTGCAAGTGATATTAATAATAATACTATTTGGCTTCAGTGGACTAATAGTTCTGGTGATACAAATGAAAGTTTTACAAATCAGTCTGGTAATATTTATTTTGTAAACAAGACTGGATTAGTAGAAGGACAGTATAAATTTATTGCATATATTAATGATAGTGCTGGAAATTTAAATAAAACCAAACAAAGAATTGTTGATATTGATTTAACTGCTCCAAAATATATTAATCAGAACCAGACTTTTAATGGGTTGTACACAAATATTTTTCATCGAGGCGAAATTATTAATTTGTCTGCAAACTGGTCTGATAATTATGATTTGAATTATGCATGGCTTGCAACTAATGAAACTGGGGCCTGGAAAAATGTAACTGGGAATTATGAATCTGTTCAAAATATTTCTGGAAATAATACTTTGAGTGTGTTTAATTGGACTAATGCTACGTTTGCACTGGGAGATTTTGTTGGATGGAGAATTTATGCTAATGATTCTTCTGGAAATATCAATGTAACAAATATTATGAATTTTCAATCTTGGGGATATTCTAAAATTTTCAATCCTTTTTTAAATCCGTCAGGAATTCCTGGAGGAGATAGAACAACAATGTCATGTCAGGTTCTTGACAATGTCACTGGTGCTGGAATTAGTGGGTATACTGTTAATTTTTATAATGATTCTATTTTTTTAGGGTCAAATGTTACTGAGGTTGGGGGGGTTGCAGTGTATTCCTGGAATGAAACAAGTCCTGGATCGCATACAATTTTGTGTAATATTACTGATAATGCTAGTCTTTATTATAATGCTTCAATAAACAATTATGGTACAGACCTGTTAGGTGTTGGATATCAATTAACAATTTATGATTATACTGATACAACAAATAATAAAGCTTATGAAGGAATTAATGTTAATGATTTGAGTATCTATACCCCAATTATTGATTCTTACTCTTTTTTAACAAATAATGATAGTCAATGGCAAGTATTTAGGACTGATACTGATACACAGCAAGGTCAATTTGCATACACACGTTTTGAGTTTAAAATTAATGAAGCTCCCTCTGGAATTACTAATCTTACTTTAATCTGGGTCGGATCTGGTAGTGTTGGAACCGGAACAGATGGTTATAACTTGTCAATTTATAATACAACGCTTGGTGGATGGCAATCTTTAAGCGTATATATTGCTGCAGCTGATTTGGATGAGCAAACAGAAATAATTTATTTTGATAGTGATATTGCTTCTTTGATTAATGGGAGTGACTATGCTAAAATCTTGATACAAAGTTATGACCGATCTGCAACTACTGGGTCTGGAGGGTTTAGATGGGCAGAAACTTCTAATAATTTAATAAAATTAGAGGTTTATTCTGATATTATTCCTCCAGAAATAACTCTACAAAAGCCTGATGATTTTTATAACACTTCAAATATGGAGGTTGATTTTACGTGCTATGTTACTGATAATTTTCAAGTAGCAACCGTTAGTTTGTATGGTAATTGGTCTGGGGCTGGGTGGCATGCAAATCAGACTAATTCTAGTGGTTTGCGTGATGTTAACTATACTTTTACTGTAAATATTAGTGAAGGAGCATATGTGTGGAACTGTTATGCGTGTGATACTGTTGAGAATTGTGAATTTTTTGTACAAAATAGAAGTTTTAATGTTGACTTGACACCTCCAAACGTGAATTTTGTCTACCCGATTAATAACGAAAATTTCTCAAACTTTAATGTACCAAATTTTACATTTAATGTCAATGATAATTTTTGGACAAAGGATTGCGAGCTATGGGGAAATTGGAGTAGCGGATGGCACAAGAACCAGACATTAAATGGTGTGACTAAAGGTGTTGATACAAATTTTTCTTCAATAAATCTTCAAGGTGATAATTTTTATATTTGGAATGTAAATTGTAGTGATTATGCAGGGAATTGGGCATATAATAGTACTAATTTTAGTTTTGCTGCATTTTTGTTTCCAGACTATCCTGCTGGAACTTATTTTAATATTACTCAGACTAGTAATAATGGGCAGGGTAATGTGACATTGCTTTGGAATTCTAGTAATCATAGTATAATGTACAATGTTTATTATGCACCAAATTTAAGCACGCCTTTTAGTTTTCTTGGGAGCACTTCTGTACTAAATTATACAGATGATACTGCAAATCAATCTAGACGAAGATTTTATCGTGTGTCGGCATGGAACCCTACGGGTGAGAATTATTCTAGTGCTTATTTTGGTAAAACTGTATATTATTTAAAACGTTTAGCAGGAATAAATACTAGAAATTGGGTTGGGATGTATATGAATATCACAACAATCTCTAATGCAAATACAAGTGTTTGGGAAATTACAAATGCTACTACGTTTAGTATGTGGAATGCTACATTACAGCAAAGAATTACTTGTAATAGATATACTTGTCCTGATCCTATTAGTTGTACAAATACTACTTGTAATTTTAATTTAAAAGCAGGGCTTGGATATGAAGTAAATATTAATGATTCTGCACCTGTGGCTATTAACTGGAGTGCTGTAGGGGTAGTGTATGATCCAGTAAACATTAATTTGTATAAAAATGCTACTGATTTTGGTAAAAATTGGGTGTCAATGTATGCTAATACAACTCTTTTGAATGCTAATGCTTTGATAAGTAGTGTTACTAATGCTGATAGTGTTACAGATTGGGATGAAGATACACAGACAACAAAGGGCTATATTTATCTAAATCTTCCAGGAATTCCATATTTAGGTAATAATTTTAATATAAATATTGAGGATGGATATGAAGCATCTGTCACTGCCAGTGGGGCCTGGTTACAGGAGTAAACATGAAATGTAATTGGAAGGGTCTGAGTGCTCTTAGGGATATTGGTCGGGGGGGTACTGTTAGGGCTCCGAGGGGTATCGCTAATGAATCTCCTATGGGTACTCATAGTTTTACGTGTGTTTTTATTGCTGTGTTCTTTTTTATTTTGTTTGGTGTTGGGCTTGTTAGTGCAAATTTTGTGTGTGGAAGTGTGAAAAATTCAGATGATAATATGTCAGCATCATGGTATGGTGTAAAGGCTTTTTCTGTTGAGAGTCCGAATCAGTTTACAACTTGTCAAGTAAGTCCTAGTGAACATAAATACTGCTGTGATTGTGACGAGATTTATGATAATTTTTGTGGGGCTGGGAAAGAAATAGGTATTGAAATATTTGATTTGAACTCTGGATATGTTGCAGGTCCTGTTTTTGGAATAACTAGTGGCAATGGGTATGATGTTTTTCCAAGCATGCAGCTTGCAAAAGTTATTAATGTTTATAATCCTGACGAAAAAGTTATTTTTTCGAATATTACTCTTGTTTTGTTTAATATGAGTTTTTTAAGCCAGTATAATTCTGTTGATGTATCGATAAACAATTTAAGGCAAAGTTTATGTAGTGATTGTAGTAGTTTTAGTGACTTTTTAGATCTTGATTTTGGAATGAACCAGATTAAAATTCATGCTAGTGATGGGCAAAAGGAAATGATTGAAAAAAAAGATTTTGCATTACTTCGTGATTATTCTTTTAATAGGTATGCTAGTTGTGATAAATGTAAGGGTAAAAAGATTTCCAGAAATCAAATTGTTAATTTTAAGGTTAATTTGAGTTTGTCTCATAATGTGGAGGGATTAATGCTATATGAATATGTGCCTAAGGATTTTGAAATTCTAGATTCAAATGAGGGTAATGTTAAAATTTATAGTGAGTCACATAATGTTATTGTATGGAATGTTAGTGGTAAGAATATTCTTAAAAATTATCAACTTAAAGCTCCTAATGTAAAGTTTTTTCCAAAAGCATATTCTTTTAAGTCAGAATTGGAAAACTATCTAATTAATGAGGAAGAAGTTATTGTTAAAAGATTTTTTAGTTTTTTTTCATTTTCAAAAAATGTTTTTGTAGACGCTATGCAAGAGGGTCTTTCTTATTCATATGTTTCTCCTCAAGAACCGCTTGTTATTGAACCCAAAGATAAAGTAATACAAAGGCTCGCAATTTTCCCGGAAAAGTCTTTTTTTAATGTTGATTGTGATTTTAAAAGAAGTTTTAATGTATTTGATTTGGATAATGATAGCTTAGAGGTTATTTCACATTTTGGACTGACCGGTAGTTTAAAGAATTCTGATATTGATAAGGTATTGCTTGAATTTAAAATAAATAAAACTTTATTTGAAATGTATGGTGGTTTGCAAGTTTTGGCAAAAGGTTCTGAACTAGAAATTGTTGAAACGGTCAAAGTACGTGAAGATGAGGGGTTTGTTTATTATAATGCCTGGATTAATTCTGGATTTAATGAGTTAGTTATAGCTGGTGTTAAAGCTGAAGGTGAAAAAAGTGGTTTTTCTTTGTTTGGATTGTTTGATTAATTATTTAAGCCCAATATTTACCCTTAGCAAAGGGTAAACAAGATTTAAATTTGGATCTTTTGTTGTTAATCTATGGATGAAATTAATGAGTTAAAACAAAAAATTGAATTATCCGACGAATTGCTTGATGGTGCTTCTTTTTGTATTGCTGTATATCGGGCTATTGATGATGGTCAAAATTTTGAAATTGTCCGAATGAATCGAACTGCAGAGATTACTGAAAATGTAAAACAAGAAGATGTTCTTGGAAAGCTTGTAACTGAGGTCTTTCCTGGTGTAAAAGATTTTGGATTATTAGAAACCTTTAAGCAAGTGTTTAAAACTGGAAGCCCAGAACATCATCCTGTTAGTCAGTATAAGGATGATCGTATTGTTGGATGGAGAGCAAATTATGTTTATCGTTTAAGCAATGGGGATGTTGTTGCGGTTTATAGTGATGTTACTGGTAAAAAAAAGGCAGAGCAAAAGCTGATTGAAAGTGAAGAGAAATATCGTTTGATTTTTGAGTCTGCTGCAAATTTAATGATTGTATTAAGCCCTGATGGGCTTATTTTAGATTGTAATAAACGGATAAGTGACTTTATTGGGTATGAGAAAAAAGATGTTGTTGGTCATTATGCTTTTGAATTTGTTCATCCAGATTATCTAGATCATGTTAAAAAATCTTTTGCGCAAGTACTTGCTGAAGGATATTTGCATGATAACACTTTTAAGATTGTTTCTCGCAAAGGTTCTGTGCTGGATATTTCTGTTACTTCTTCTTTAATTTCAGAAAATAATGCGCCTTTAAAAATTATTAGTATTGCTGATGATGTGACTGATAAAAAACGTAGGGAGCGGGAAGTACATAAACTTAACGATCGAATGATTGGGCGTGAACTTAAAATGCTTGAGCTTGAATCAGAAAATGAGCAGCTAAGAAATCAATTGAAATTTTTTGAAAAAAGACTTTAATTATAAAATTCTTTTTGGCAAAACGTACATATAAAATATTTTTGAGGGTGTTTCTAATTTTTGATAGTAAAGTTCTTGATAATCTTTTGTTTTTCTAAATCGTAATACAAAAGGGATTGAAAAGTATTGAGTCACTCCTTGATTTCCTTTTTTTATTATTTGAGCTGGATTTATGCAGAGTTTTGAGGAAAATAGGTTGATGTTTCTTATGGCGTTACCTAGTGCTTGAACCTCGTTTGATTCTAGTTGTATTTTGTAAAGAATGTTATTATTGTTTAAAACTTTTGAACTTATAACATCTCCCATTTTTTTACTACTCTAACCCAGTACACTTTCTTTACTCTATTATAGGATAACTTCTTTAAAAATTTATCCTTGAATTGAAATTTTTGTATGGAGTTTCGGTTTGAAAGTTAATCTTCATCAGAAGATTTAAATAGAATCTTAGATATTAACTTTTATGGGACGCATATTAGGAACAAAAACAACAAAAGAAGGCAAAGTTGTTTTTGAGATTGAGCTTGGATATGAGGAAGCATTACAATTACGGGGGCATATACAAAATATTCATGTTTTTAGTGAAGATGTTGCTGATATTAAAACAAACCTTTCACAACGAGGAAAAAATGAAGCAACAAAATATTTTTTAATCCCAAGAGAACTTAGAAACAATTTAAAATTTAATGAAAAGGTTAAGTGTCAAAAGATTGAAACCGATTCAAAAATTATTTTTGTCTATGTGGTGGATAAAATAAATATTTAAGATGGACCGAGTAAACATTGGGGTGAAGGAAGTTGATGAAATGGTTGAGGGCGGTTTACCTAAGGGGAGTGTTATTGGTTTGTCTGGACCTCCGGGGGTTGGTAAATCTATTTTTAGTCTTCACTTCTTGCTTGAAGGGGCAAGAAACGGAGAAAAATGTGTTTATATAAATCTTGAAGAGCCTGAAGAAAACATTAATCACATGATTAAACAATTTGAATTTGGAGAAGAGTTCTTAAAGTTTGTAGAGGATGAGAAAATTGTGATCAGATGCTTTACATATCCTGAATATGAAAAAATTTATAGCGATTTATTTCATAAGATTAAAGAGGATAAAAATATTCACCGGCTTGTAATAGATAGCTTTAATTGTTTTTTTACATCAACCTTTAATCCTGAAGCATTAATGCTTAATAATGCAGTAAACATGCGGCGAATGATTAATCATGCCTTTTCAATGCTTAGAAGAAAAGGGCTGACAAGTCTTCTTATTCTTGAGATGGAGCTTGGAAGGGAAGGGCGTTTTGGTTCTAATATCCCGTATCTTGTTGATGGAATGATTAATCTTGATTTTTTGGAAATGGGTATAATTGAACGTCGTATTTTTATTCCTAAGATGAGATGGACTAACCAGTATAAAGAAAGTAAAGGTTATGAGATTGGACGAAAAGGGATTACAATTTTAGATGACTCTGATTAAATCAATTATTTAGTTATTAAAATAAAATGGATATTAAAAGCTATATTCTTAATAAATTATTTTTTCCAAAAGCAGTTACTATTAATGAACCTGGATTGATATTAACAAAGATTGTGAGAAAAGATAATTCTTCATTATTAATCGGAAGATTAGCTTATTTGTTTGAGGATGTTTTAGTAGATTTGCAAAAAAAAACTGTTGAGCAGATTGGTTTGGCAAAAACAGATGAAATTTGGTATCAAATTGGAAAAGATTTGATTACTAGTTATTTTTTGACCTTGAAAGTAAAAAAACCGCCGAAATTTTTTTTAGACTCTGTAGTAAAATACATGCTCCAACGTTTTTCTGTTACAGGGATTACTATTGGGAATGAAATAGATTTTGATAAAAATTGCTTAGATTTGCAGCTTAAGGGAAGTAATAATGTGTTACACAGAAAATCAAAACAAGGAGCAGTTTTAGGTGGGATTGCTAGTGGAGTGCTTTCTTTTTTAAGTGGAGAAAATGTTGAAGCTGAAACAAATAGTTATGAAAAAGATGGGGAAGTTTTTTGTGAAATTAAGTGCAGTAAAAAATATTTTCTTAGATATGTCCCAGATTTTCTTGAGATAAAGGAGTGTGTTAAGAATTATCAGTTTGATTTTAAGGATGCTGAGAAAAAACTTAAAATTTATGAAAATAGATTTAGTTGTCTTAATCAGTTTTTACGTTTTAAAAAAGCTAGGATGAAAGATAATATTGTTTATTTTTTAGGGTTTGCTTTAATGGCTGGAGAAATAAATACAAGTGACCATATCTGGAGAAATTATGAAAAAGCAGGGCTTACTGATTTGATTTCAAAAACACTGGTTAGTTCGAGTGAAAAGGTTTTAAAACAGATTTTTAGAGATAATAAACTGGACCAAAGGGGTATAAGGGACAAAGTTAAATTTTTGCAAAACATGATGGCAGGATTTGGGTGGGGGATCCCATTGTATAGGAAAACAAAAAATGAAATTGTGTTTGACTTTGTTTATGGAGCACAAGTAAAGACAAATAGTTTTTTGTTTTATGCTTTGCAATTGCAAGGATTTCTAAACTTTATTTTTAAAAAAAAGGTTAAACTAGTGAAGATAGAGAAAGTTAAAGCGAAAACAGTGATTTCAAGGGTTGTCTATAAAATTTAGATTGTTTTATTTCAGTTGAGATTGTATATAATCCTTGTTTTATAAAAATAAAAGACGATAAAAAACTAAGTGCTGTTATTTTTATCGAGGGCTTGTTTTGTACTAAATATCCTAAAATTAAGATAACAAAAACCATTCTTGCAAGAATTGTCGCATTTTTCCCTCTTAATTGAGTGATATCTTTGAGTAAAAAAAATGATGGAATTAAGATGATTAATAAGAGAAGAGGATTTAAAGGGTAATTTTTAAGTATCAACGCATTAACTATTAACAATATTATGCCTAAGATTACAGATAGTAAAATCAAAAATTTTCCAGACTTAAATTTTGTCATTAATGTGACATAACCTCGTTTTTTGTCTTCTAAAAAGCCTGACATGTTTTTTGTGTTTATTATTAGAATGAAGGATAGGGCCATAAATATTGGATATTTTACATAAGGTATTATTGGTTTGTTTAAGATCCATAATGTTGCTAAAAAAGGAATTGTTATGTGAGTGAAAGACATTGTTATTAAATCCATAAAAAGGATTTTTCTGGAATAAGTGTTATAGAAAAATGTAAGCAAAAGTACTATTGGGATTAATAAAATGATTTTATAGTTAAAGTTAGTTATTATTAGGGATGTTATAATAATTATTAAAATAGATATTGGAAGTATTTTCTTGTTTATCATATAGTCTTTGTCTTTTATTGCATTTTGAAGGCCGCCTACTGAATAAAAAAGAACGCTTAAAAATGCAAGAATTATGACTGGTTTATTTAAGGTGTTAACAAAAGATGCGGCTATGAATATTGACAGTATAGCATAGGTGGATCTTTGAACGCGTGAAGCTTTTATTACTTTGATTATTGATTTTAATCTCTTTTTTTTCATTAAAACTATAGCATGAGATTATATATTTGTTTAATGCAAAACTTTTATCCCAAAATCTTTTTTTTTATCAATTTTTTAAGATAAAAAATATAATTGGTTTTATATAGGAAGGTGTATGGAAGAAAAAGGGGTCATAATTATTGGTAAAGGTATTGCAGGGGCTGGATTAGCATATAATCTGGAAAAGCAGGGATTTAAGGGTAAGGTATTGATTATTGATTCAAAAGAAGAACTTGAGAAAGATAGTTATAGAATAACCTTTGAAGATACTATTAATAAATATAAATTACCTTATGATAAGATTTATCCAAAACTTTTCTTTCATCTTCCAACTAAAGAAATTATTGATATCAAGGTTGATTCTTATTTGTTAGATTATGACAAAACATGTAAATATTTGCTCAAAAAAAGTAAGGTTGAGGTGAGAAACGAAAAAGCATTAAATGTTAAGGGGCGATTTTTACAAACAGATAAAAACATTTATCGATTTGAATATTTAGTAGATGCTTCAGGAAATAGGTTTTTTTTAAGAAAACTTTTGAAACTGAAATTGCCTGTTAAGTATTGGATTGGGAAATCTAAAATATTTAAAGCAAATAGTAATGAGGATAAAGAATTTCATTATTTTTTTAATGAAGACGGTTTTTTTGAAGATGTTTATCAGGTAAAAGACAAACTAATGTATGGTTTCTGGAAATATGTGGAGATGAATAATATTGCCTTTAATGGTCCTAAAAATAGTGTTGCCCTTGACATGATTAAAGGAAAAAAACAGGTTCATGAATTTAATAATCTGGTTCCATGTTCGCCTGTTTTGCCATTGGTTTATAAGAGATATGCATTTTTAGGCGATAGTTTTGGGAATGCGACAACTGCGAGTGCTGAAGGAATTAAGCCAATAATGGATAGTAGTGAGATTCTTGCCTTTGCAATAAAAAATAGTGATTTAAATTGGTATGAAACAAATTGGAAAAAAGCATATTTGAATAAATATTTGAAATTTTTAGCATTTAAAATGGTTAGATATCCAAGCACAGATTTTTGGTCAAAAATCAAAAAAAATTTCTTGCCAAGAAATTTGTCTATCTATCGTTACTTAAAAAGTCATCCAGAGGTTTTGTGGAAAATTTTAAGAGGGGAAACATTTGTTGCTGATAAGGAATTTAAACGTGCAGGAAGCACGCTAAATCAGATGGCTTCGGCCTGGATTTATTTAAAGTTAAAGTTGCAGTATGCTTAGTAGAATCTTTTTTAGGGACAAAAATTTCTATTTTTTATCCCGAAATTTAGATTAATAATTTAATCAAAATTGATTAAGAAAGTTTAGGTGAAAAAAAAATGAAGTGGAATTGTAAAACAGAGGAGATCAAAACTGGAAGTGATGTTCGAATTTATGATATTACTGATAAGATTAATGCTGCTGTGAAAAAATCAGGATTAGAAAATGGGTTGGTATGTGTTCAATCAATGCATGCGACTGCTGGCATTTATGTGAATGAAAATGAAGAATTTCTTTTAAACGATTTTATTCTTTATCTTAATAGGTCTGCTCCGCAAGGGAAAAGATTTTATATGCACGATGAGATTAGTGAGAGAAAGGATTGTCCGCCGGATGAGCCTAAAAATGGTCATTCTCATATGATGGCAACATTTTATTCACAACCCTCAGTTAATTTGATTTTTGAAAATAAAGGGCTTAGTTTAGGCAAGTATCAAAGTGTTTTTTTTGCAGAATTTGACGGGCCGTGTCCTCGGAAACATAAAGGTAAAAGAAAATATAAAATTGGATTATTAGGTGTGTAACATGTTGGATGAATATTTAAAACTTAAGGCAGAATATATAAACGAAAAATTAGAAGAGTTTTTGCCAAAAAATATTGATAGTGGTTGGCTGAGGATAAATTTTGATTATGATAATCATCCAGAAATTATAAATGAAATATTGCGTCCTGTCTGGGACTTGCTTGAACGAGGGGGTAAACGATGGAGGCCGGTTTTAATGATGTTGGCATGCGATGCTGTTGGTGGGGGTGCAAAGGTTGAAGAATTGATACCTATTGTTGAGATAATACATAATGGTACTTTAATGGTTGATGATGTTGAAGATAATAGTGAAAATCGAAGAGGGAAGCCTTGTACACATAAACTTTTTGGAGTCGACGTTGCAATAAATACTGGTAATTTAATGTATTATCTGCCTCATTTAATTCTAAAACGAATTGATTTAGATAAAAAAACAAAACTAGCTATTTATGATTTAATTTATGAGGAAATGTTAAATATTTCTATTGGTCAGGGGATGGATATTTATTGGCATAATAATGGGGCAATTATTAATGAGGCCTTATATTTGAGAATGTGTGCATTAAAAACTGGTACTTTAGCACGTATGTCTGCAAAACTTGGTGGATTGCTTGGTAATGCTGGAAAACGACAATTGCAAGCATTAGGAAATTTTGCTGAAAAAATTGGAATAGCTTTTCAAATTCAAGATGATATCTTAAATGTTACTAATAAGGATTGGGGAAAAGACTTTGGAGATGATATTACTGAAGGGAAAAGAAGTTTGATGGTGATAAAGGCCTTAGAAATAGCAAATATTGAAGATAAAAAGAGATTGTTAAGCATTTTGGATGGGGGTTCTCGGGATAAAAAGTTGATTGATGAGGCTATTAGTATTCTTGAAAAATATAACACACTAAATTATGCAAGAAAAATGGCTAAGGGGTTGGTTGAGGAGGCATGGGAGCAAATAAATGATTGCTTGGAATATTCTGATTCAAAAATTAAATTAAAATTGTTTGCAGACTTTTTAATTGAAAGGAATATATAATGGAGCAAGTTGTTTTATTGGATAATCAGTATGAAGAAATTGGTGTAAAAGATAAACTTCAGGCTCATGTAGATGGGAACTTACATCGGGCTATTTCGGTTTTTATTTTTAACTCTAAAGGAGAAATGTTGATTCAAAAAAGAAATAAGAATAAGTATCATTGTGGGAGTTTATGGACAAACACGTGTTGTAGTCATCCTAGGCAAGGGGAATCTTTTTTTCATGCTGCGAACCGACGAGTTTTTGAGGAAATGGGGGTCAAAGCAGAATTAAGGTTTGTTTTTGATTTTTATTATAAAAAAAGTTTTGATAATGGTTTGACTGAAAATGAGTATGATCATGTTTTTATTGGAAATTATGATGGTCGTGTAAATGCAGATTTTAATGAGGCAGAAGATTGGAAATGGGTTGATACTGATTGGCTGATCAATGATTTATTTGAAAATCCAGAAAATTATACGTATTGGTTTAAAAAAGTATGCCGGAAAGTTGTTGAAAGTGTTTAAAAATTGGTTTTTGAAATTAGAATCAGATTTTAATTTGATATTGAACCTTGAAGGCTTTATTGATTTTTATAGAGGGTGAAAAGGCTATTTTGGTCTTTAATAATCTTTAAATGTGTGTTTTTTAGTTAATTTATATGGGGATTGGAGAGCAAAATGAATCTGGTAATCTTATTATCTTAGACTCTATTGATGATTGTATGTGTATTTTTAATGCTAATTCTACTTGTGTTTTTTGCAATAAGTCTTTTTTGAAAATGATTGAGTTTTCAAAAAAAAAGGTGATTGGAAAGAGTTTTCATGAGTTTTTGAACTTTTTTGGAAGATCTCCTGAACGTGACTTGGTTTTTGGGAAATTGATCACTGGAAAAATTAGCAAGGGATTTGAAATTTGTTACCCGAAAAAGAATGGAAAAAATATTTTCTTGAATGTTAAATTTAAAAGAATTAAGGATAGTAAGAAAAATTCTTTTGTTTTGGCTATTATTCGGGATATTACTGAAAAAAAGAAATATATGGGATATGCAAGAAGATTAAATGAATTTATTATTGATAGGGAACTTAAGATACTAGGGTTGAAGAAAGAGATTGAACGGTTAAGAAATTAAGAACATTGACAGAAATTTATTTTAAAATTTTATTAATTCTATTAATTAAATCTTGTTTTGTAAATGGTTTGGTTATGTAATCTGATACTCCTGCATTTCTTAGTTCAGTCATTCTTTCACTTGATACTGGAATTGCTGAGAGGAAAGCAAATTTGGCGTTTGTTCCTGATTTTTTTAGTTTTGCAAAAATGTCCCATCCTGACATGTCTGGAAGCATAATGTCTAATAAAAAAAGGTCAAAACCTTGTTTTGCTATTGCAATTCCTTTTTTCCCTGAATTAGCTGTTTCTACTGTAAATCCTACATTAGTAAGCATGGATTTTACTGCATCAGATGTATCTAAATTGTCCTCAATGTATAGTATCTTTTTCATTGTGTTACTTTGTTAATTGTTTAATATTTTTTTAATTCTATCTATTAACTCTTTTTTTTGAAAGGGCTTATTAATGTAATCAGCAACCCCTGCATGCTTTAGCTCATTTATTCTTGCTTTATTTGCTTCTATTGAGGATAAAAATGCCATTTTTGCTTTTATGTTTTTATTTTGTTTTAATGTTTCAAAAATGTCCCATCCTGACATGTCTGGGAGCATCATGTCTAATAGTATTAGGTCAAACTTTTCTTTTGTTTTATTTAGGCATTCTTTACCATTGCAAACAATTTCTGTCTTAAAACCTGCATGATTAAGCATTGATTTAACTGCTTCTGCTGTATCTTTATCATCTTCAACATATAAAATTTTTTTAGTTTCTTTTTGAATTATTTTATTTTTTTCAATTAAAATCGTATTTATTTTTTCGACTAATATTTTTCTATTAAACGGCTTAGTTATGTAGTCTGAAATCCCTGCATTTTTTAATTCCTGCATCCTTGAGGACGATATTGGCAGCGCACTTAGAAAAGCTATTTTAGATTTTATTTTTCTATCTCTTAATGTTTCAAAAATGTCCCATCCTGACATGTCTGGGAGCATGACATCTAGAATTATTAAATCAAAAGATTCAAGATCTAAAATTTCCATACATTCTTTGCCTGAATTTGCAATTTTCGAGTCAAATCCAGAATTTCTTAAAAGGATCTCAACTGCTTCTGCTGTATCTTTATCATCTTCAACATATAACACTTTTTTCATTTTTTATTAAGGGTTTTTTGTCTTAAATAGTTCACGTCAGATTCAGGATAATTTTTAAAGAATAAATAAAAATCAAACGGATTTTTTATCCTGCCCGGATGTTTGCTGTTTATTTTTTACTTTTTTTTGAATAATGTCTTTTATCTTGAACTTTATCTTTAGCCTTTCAATTATTAATTTTGACTTTATTGCTAATATCAACAATACAGCAACGGTGATGAATATAAGGAGTGTTATGAAAATTGATCTTGTTGATAGTAATGGTTGTGTATCATTATTTTTTATGATCCTAAATGATGCTTGTGTCTCATAATCTTTTGTGCTTGTAAGGAGTGTGATTTTTAAAATATAATTTCCAGGTTTAATATCTTCTGAAATGCGTAGTTTGCCAACAAAACTTGCTTGAGTTTCAATAGCAACGGTCTCAGTTTTTGATATTACAACGTTGTTTGTTGAGTTATATATTTCATATTTTAATGTAACATCGATTCGTTTTTTGTTTGCAAGATTTAAGACTTTAGTTGTAAACCAGATATCTTCTCCTGCAGGTACTTTTTGATATTGTTTTGGTAAATCTACTTCTAAATTAAATGCTTCTTGAGATGTTGTTTGAAGCATTGCATATCCTGTAGGGTTTGGGTTAATATATACTATCATTAGGACTAGTGCTACACCTGCTAAAAATATTAAACTAATATATAAGTTCTTGGCCATCTTTTGTTTTTTTCTGTGTTGCATCTTTGGTTGGTTTCTTTACTTGATCAAAAAAGTTAAATATTTTATTTAATAATTCTTCACCTTTTGTAACTGGGCTTAAGGCTATTAATTCTACATTATTTTCTATGCACAGGCTTGTTATCTTGTTAATAAATTCTGCGACTTTATTGGTTTCATTATAAATCAAAAAAGTTGATAAGGCATCAATTATTAAATATTTTTCTTCAGAAATTTCTTTAAAAAATGTTTTTATTGCATATATCAATTCGTTTAGATCGTTTGGCGGGATATGAAGAACATCTTCTTTTTCTTTAATAGAGGCAACACAGTCAATAAAAAATAATTTGTTTGTTGCAATATTTTCTTGTTTAAGTATCTGCTCAATACTTTTTTGAGTCTTGTTTAGTGATACATAAATGCCTGTTTTTGTTTTTTGAGATTTAACTAGGCTATTGATCTGATCTTGTAAATTTTCAACTGGTGTTATTATTAATCTAGATTTCATTTTTTTCTATTTTGTTAATACTTTAAATAGGGCACTAAGAGCCATATTAATTATCTTTCTGCTATTTTTTTGACTCTATTTACTAGGTCCTCTTTTGTAAACGGTTTTGTGATGTAATCTGAAACTCCTGCTTTTTTTAGCTCATTCATTCGTTCACCAGAAACTGGGATTGCAGATAAAAACGCAAATTTTGCTTTTGTGCCTTCTTTTTTAAGTGTTGCGAAAATGTCCCATCCAGACATGTCAGGCAACATTATATCAAGCAAGAAAATGTCAAACCCTTTTTTTGCTAGTGCTGTTCCTTTTTTCCCAGAGTTTGCAGTTTCTATGATGAAACCTGCATTAGTTAAGATTATTTTCACTGCCTCAGCAGTATCTTGATTGTCTTCAATGTAAAGTATTTTTGTCATTTTTTTAACCCCCTTTCAAAGTGTCATATGTTTATATTTTTATTGTTTATTTAATTGGTAAGGTGAATGTGAAAGTTGCACCTTTGCCTTTATCACTTTTTACCCAGATCTTTCCCCCGTGTGATTCTATTAGTTGGCGTGTAATTGATAACCCTAATCCTGTTCCTCCGTATCTTCTTGATAATGATGCATCAACCTGATAAAATTTACGAAATAAATTTTTAATTTTATCTTTTGGGATTCCAACACCTGTGTCTTTAACAGAGATTTCAATAAAATTACCTTTTTTTATTGCTGAAATTGTGATGGTGCCTTTTTCAGTAAATTTAATTGCATTGGTCGTAAGATTGTTAAGTATCTCATTTATTCTGTTTTCGTCTGCATTTATTAATGGTAGTTTTCCTACTTTTGGGATTATTGGTAGATTTTTTTGTTTTGCTAAAATTTCTAGCCTACTAATTAAATTGTTAATTGAATTTTGAATATTTACTTCACCTTTTGTTAGTTCAAATTTGCCTGATTCCATTCTTGCAATTTCTAATATGTTAACAATTAGCATTTGTAGGTTATTTGCATTACGTCTTATTGCTTCAAGGCTTTTTAATTCTGCTTTTGGAAGCTCGCTTTTCATATCATCAATTACTTCTAAGTGTGCAATTAATGCTGTTAATGGGGTTTTTAGTTCGTGAGATATCATGTTTAAGAAATTTGATTTTGCTTTGTCTAATGCCTTTAAATCCTCATTTGCATGAGACATATCTTCCATGATATTTAATATTGCTGTTTTTGTATTGTTTAAGTCCTGAAGTTGTTCATTTAATTGTTTAGTTTTTTTTACAACTTCTATTTCAAGGCCCTTGCCTTTTTGTTTTTCTGATTGAATTAGTTTTTGTTGATATAATTTTAAATTTTTAGTCATTTCAGTAAAGGATTTTGCTAAATCTCCAATTTCATCACTACTTTTAATATTTATTTCATGATTTAAGTTTCCTTTAGCAATTTCAAAGCTGGCTTTTTTTAATTTGGATACTGGCTTTGAAATAGAATATGAAATAAGTATTGTTATTATGGCGCCGGTGAGTGATAAAATTATTACGAGTATTATTAGATTTCTTTTCATAATGTTTATGGGTTCAAATATTTGGATTAATTCGTGTTCTAAAAATAGGGTCCATCCAAGGGATTTTAAATCTGGAGATTTTTTGGAAATAACATATGCGATTAATTCTTTTTTTGTTTCAGATTCATATTTTTCAATTATGATGAAAGAGCCTTGATTTCCTTTAACTCTGTCGTAGAGCTCACTTTTGGACATATTTTTTAAGATTGTGTATTTTCCAGTAGCATAGATTAATTTTTTATCGTTAGTTAACAGTTTAAGATGCAGAGGATAATCTATTTTCCGGGTAATTTCTATCTCTTTTAAAAGATTTATTGTATTTCTAATATCTAAAACAACTTTTATGGTTCCTATGAAATTATTATTTTCATCATGAATTTTTATTGCAATTGGGAGAGAGAAAGCTTTTGCGCTCGTATCATATTCAAGCTCTCCAATGTATAACTCTTGTTCTTTTGCTTTTTGCCACCATATTTCGTCTGCCTGATAATAATCAGAGGTCTTTCCGGTTTGAGCTATATTTGCTCCATATTTATTTGTTACAAATACTTCTGCATAAATGGGATACTTGTATTCTTCTTCCCAGAAATTTGTTTTTTCTTTTAATTCTAGGGATAGTTCATTTTCTAATATCTTTTGCATAAATTCTGTTATTCTTGATTCTTGTGCTGAAATCCATTCAGAGTCTTTTTGATTGATATATTCAGAGATATTTGTTAAATTTTTGAATTCTTTGTTTGATGCCAAAACTGCTTCTTGGAGGGCCGTATCATGGGAATACTCTTGAAAAATTTCGATTTTACTATAAATTTCTCTTTCAGCTTTTTGGAGGGATTCTTGAGCTAGAAACAAGGACTGTAGTCCTATTGATTCTTCTAAACTTTTTTTGTTTGAATTGATTGATATGTAAAAGAAAATAGTTGCAATTAGGATTATTATAATGAATCCCGAAATAATTTTTGTTTGAATTTTTATTTTCATTTTTTATTTTCTTTTAGTTTTTTTATTTGTTCTTTTAATTTAACCATTTCATTTTCTCTTCCAAGCATGAACTTGTTCATCCGTTCGTATTCTTTATTTTTGTTTTGTAATTCTGAGGTTCTTTGTTTTATTTTTAATTCAAGATTTTTATTTGCATCTTGGAGTTGCTTTCTTGAGATCTTTAATTTATTAGTCATTTCTTGAAATGTATTTGCAAGATCACCTATTTCATCCTTTGATTTTATTTGTATGTTTTGATTTAAGTTTCCTTTTGATATTTGAGATGTTGCTTTTTGCAAAGTATTTAGGGGGCTTATAATCATTATTTTAAGTAGCGCGATTAATAGGATTGTTATTGATATGTTAATAATAATTATTTGGATGGCATGAGTTATTAATTCTGATTTTAATTTTTGTTTTAAGACATTTGTTGTAATAAAAACATAAACCTCTCCCAAACTTTCTTCTTTATGTGAAATTGTGTTCTTGATTTGCAAGATATTATTAGATTTCTCAGGAAATGTTTTTGATTCTATTATTTTATCTTCTAATTTTGCATATCCATAACTTGAATTAATTTTTGAATTTTCTATTACAAATATCCCGATTATTTCAGGATCACTTATTTCAGAGAGTATGATGTCTCTTATTCCTTGGTCTTGAAAGGTGTACAAGGGCGTATCTAAGCTTATTGATAGTCTTTTTGATGTTGATTCTAGTCTATTTATTAAATCTTTTTTTAGCTCTTTTGAATCATATTTATATTCAAAAGAACCAAGTAAGGCAAATGCTAGTGTTGATATAATTAGGATAATTATACTTAATTTAACCATTAAACTTTTTCTTATCATGTTATTTTTGAGTGTATTCTCCGTTTCTAGATTCGTTCCAGTATTGCTCTATTTTTCCGCTTTCTTGCAAACGTTTAAATCCAGAATTAAAAATTTCCATAGTTTCTTTATTTTCAGTAATTGATTTGGTTAACAAGAGATATAGCGGGTCCTGAGTTATGTCTCTTGGATGGTAAGTTATTTGTTCTTGTTCCTGTTCGGTTAATTTTTTAATAATAGCAGAAGTTGCATCTAAATCTGCTATTACGATATCGACCCTTTTTGCAAGTAACTTTTTTATATTTGCCTTGTCGTCAACTATGTATTCCACAGTAAGAGTCCCATTGTTAATTTCTTGAGTGACCTCTTCTCCATAGGAATAATCTGAATTTGCACCAATTGTTAAATTTTTTAAGTCTTGCAAGGTGGCCCAATTAAAATCAGTGTCTTTTCTATGGAAAAAAACATTTTTTTGATATGCAATTGGAACTGAATAGTAAAAGGATTCTTCTCTTTCAGTAGTTTTAATCCATGGAAAGGTCCCATGATATTTTCCAATTTTTGCTTCTTCCATGCTTCTTGCCCATGGAAGATATACATATTCTACTTCAAATCCTTTTAATTCAAATGATTCTCTTACAATACGAGAAACTACCCCCTCCTGAAGCAAATTTTCCGAGACATATGGAGACCATTCACCACTTGCAATAATTATTTTATTGGTTTCTAATTTTATGTCCTTAATTTCTTGAGACTCTGTTTCTTGATTTTGATCTAATTTTGCTTCTTTATTTGAAAATAGATTATAACTAATGAGGACCAAACTTATAACTATAAAAATCACTATGGCTATAATTAAAAGTCCTTTTTTTAAATTTTTTTGGTTATCTGATGTTTTTATTTCCATTATTTGTTTTATTTACCTCCTTTCATTTAAATTTTATTATTTTTTCAATTGTTCTTTTAATTCCTTTATCTCACTTTTTAATTTAACCATCACATTTTCTCTTCCAAGCATGAATTTGTTCATTCTCTCGTATTCTTTTGATTTTAATTCAGAATCTTGAATCCTTTTTTTTATCTTTTTCTCTAGGTTTTTGTTTGCATCTTGTAGTTGTTTCCTTGAGGCCTTTAATTTATTAGTCATTAAATTAATAGTGTTTGCTAATTCACCTATTTCATCATTGGTTTTTATTTCTGCTAAAATATTTAGATTTCCCCTTCCTATCTTTTCTGCAGTATCTTTTAATTTGATTATTGGATTTGTTAATGTTTTCGAAATTTTAATTGATAAAAATGATCCTGAAATTATTAATATTAGGGCCGAGATTAAGAGATTAGTTTGTAAATTTTTAATGATTTTTTTTTGTTTTATTATTATTGCCTCATATTGATTACTTTTTTCTTGAGATATTTGTTCACCGAGATTTGTTATCTGTTCTATTAAATTATAGGATTCAATTACTTTGAGATTTATGTGGGCTGTTGAGACTTTTGATTCTATTTCTTCAATTAAATGTAAAATTTGTTCATGCCCTTTTTCATGTAAATCTTTAAATTCTAGGATATTTTTGTTTTTTTGGTTTCTATTAACTGATTCCTCGAGGTAGTCTTGAGATTCTTCTACTTTTTGAAGTAATAATTCTTTATTTTCAGGACTTTTTACAAGAATAAATAATTCTAGTTGTTTTTCTATTTGTTGATTTGTTTTTATTTGTTTTTCTAAAATTCCTATATCCTTTGATAGGGGGGCCAATTCTTGGGATAGTTTGTTTAGGTTTGTAGTTGCAGTGTAAACTGTAATCATCGAGATTAAAGCTATTCCTAGTATAATTCCAAATCCAATTAGGATTTTATTTCTAATGTTTAGTTTTACCATTTTTACTTAATTTTCAACCCCAATTATTTCTGCATTTTTTAGCATTGAAGGCGTAAAGACCACTTCTAGTTTTTCTGCAATTTCTAAATTTAAGATTAGTTTTCCTTGCTTGTTTTTTGTTGTTCCTATTTCTAAAGGTGTTTTTCCATTTAAAATTTCAAGGGCTGCATTAGCTGACCAAACTCCTTGCTCTTCTGGAACTTTTGTTAATCCTAGTAAGGAAGATTGCATTGTCCATGTATTGGTTGTTCCAATTGGTATTTTTGTATTTTTTACTGCAAATGATTCTGCCTCGGTTTCATCCCAATCAGAAATCCCTGCACTATTTTCAAAAATAACTAAATCTACTTCTGTTTGAAGTGCAGTAAATGCATTTTTCCATTCTTGCATTGTATTTACAAAGTAGGTCTTCTCAAAAGATAGATCTAATAAATTTTCATAGTTTTCTAAATTCTTTTTTTCTGTGGTTGTATTTGCTGATAAATATCCTATTTTTTCTTCATTTGAATATTGTTTTAAATATTCAATTATCTGATTTGTTAGAGCAACTTCAACCATGCCTGCAGTATTGGTGTAGGGTGCACCATATACATTTGCATCCCAGTTTAATCCGCAGAATACGACTGGCAAGTCTGCATCTTTGTAATACTCCTGAACAACATATTTAAATGCATTATCATCACTAACAATTACAACATTAGGGCTCATTGATTCAATTTTTTGTTTTACAATTATTGCTGCATTTTTTTTGAACTCTTCTTTGCTGTTTCTCTTTGTATCCATTTCTATTCTTTCTAAAGTTATTCCAGTATCTTTTAAAATATCTTCTATACCTTTTGCTATTCCGTCACTCCATTCATATCCAGAATGATACGAATCTACATGAAGGATTTTTTTGCCTGCATAATTTGCATTTGTTTCTGTGGCTGCTGGTGTTTCTGTTGCAGTATCTATTTGAGTTTCTTTTGGTATTAACAAATAAACCATTGCTATAATTATTATAATTAAAACTACGGCAATTGGGATAATTACTATTAGCTTGACTTTCTTTTTTGTCTGTATATTTTCTTCCATTATTTATTTTATTTACCTCCTTTCATTCAGCATTATACTTGGTTGGTCTTCCTTGCATTTTTAGTAGGTTATTTATTTCTTTTTTTAAATTAACCATTTGAAGTTCTCTGCCTACTGCAAACTTATTAAATTTGTTTAGGTTCTCTGTTGTTTGTAAAAATTCTTTTTCTGCTTTCTTTTTTTCAGATATGTCTCTTACAATATGGACAATTCCTTTGATTTTTCTATTTGAATCAATAATTGGATTTGCAGTTACTTCAAGGTGTGCATTAAGTTTGGGTTCAAAATACTCTACTGTTACAGGTTTTTTAGTTTGCATTGCTTCTTTTGCAGGACACTTATCTATTGGAGAATTTTTATTGTGAATTAATCTGTAACATTTTTGCCCTATTATTTTTTCTTCAGGTAAATTAAATTTTTTTAGGAATGCTTTGTTTACTCTGGTTATTGTAGAATTTTCATCATGAATTGAAATTAGATCTGGTATTGAATTGAAAGTTGATTCCCACTCTTCTGCTGTTTGTTTTATTTTTTGTTCTACTTTTTGTTTTTCAGTTACATCAAGAGAATACTCTATCATCTTGATTAAATTGCCTTTTTCATCTAAAATCGGATATGCATGCACTTCCACATGTTTTTGTTTATTGTTGTTATCATAGTGAATATGATTTACAGTAACTGGTCTTTTTGTTTTTTTCATAACTTCTAGTGGGCAGGGAGCTTTTGGAGGTTTGCAAGGTAGATCATTATGGTGGGTTAATCTGTGACAGGTAACGTTTTTTGGGAGTTTTCCCATTTTTTTATTTGCAATTTCTATTTTGTGGGTTTTTACATCGACTACATAAAATGGATGATCTAAGGAATCTAAGATATTTTGGAGAAATTTATTTTGCTGGTTTAATTTTTCTTGTTGTTTCTTTTTTTCTGTTATATCATCGAAGATTACTGCAAATTGATTCTTTTTTGGACTAAATGCTGTGATTGCAAACCATTTTTTTAATGGGGGGAAATAGATTTCAAATTTCTTTTGTTTTCCTGTAATAGCTACTTCTCCGTAAATTTTTACTAAATCTGGTTTTTGCTTTCTTATGTCTGGAATGATCTGAGTTACTTTTTTTCCAATTATATCTTTTTTTAATCCTGTGAGATTTGTAAATGCATTATTTGTTTCTAAGAAAATATAATCAATTGGATTTTTATTTTTGTCTAAAACAATTTCGTGTAATGCAAATGCATTTATCATATTATCAAACAATGAATGGTATTTTAATTCTGATTCTTTAACTATCTGGTCTTGTAATCTTTTTTTAGTTACGTCACTAATAGCCCCGCTCATTCCAATAACTTTTCCTTTAGAATTTATAATTGGAGATTCGTCGATTTGAATCATTCTTTTTGATTTATCTTTTCGCAATATTTCTAGTACGTAATTTGGTTGTTTTTGACCCGTTTTAATGGCTGTTGTTGTTAATTTAAAACCTTGATCATTTATCGGATTATTCGTGGTAAGGGTGGTCCACTTAACTTTCATTTCTTGAGGCGTGAATCCAAAAATTTGTTTGCATTGAGGACTTATATATATTATTTTATGGTTTGTATCATGAATATAAAAAACTTCATTACTATGTTCAATAATTGTTTTAAGTTTTTGTTCTGAATCTTTTATTTGTTTGTTTTGTTTTATTTTTTCTGTAACGTCTCTGATTATCACTATAATTTCTTTTGGTTGATTTTTGTTGTTTTTTATTAATGTTCCGCGGCATTTAATCACTCGATCTTGTTTGTTTTTTGTTATTGCTTGAAGCTCGAATTCTGGACTGCTACCCCTCTGACTTATTTGTTTCAAATTAGCCATTATCTTTGGAATGTCTTGTTTTGGAATCATGCAGGTAGGAAGCTTTCCGATTATTTCTTTTTCTGAAAATTTGAATGTGTCATAGAATTTTTTATTTGCAAATTTTGTCTTACCCTTTAGATCTGAAATTAAAATTGATTCAGGCATTTCTTCAATATATTTTTTTAATCTTTCTTCACTTTCTTTTAGGGCCTCTTCCCGCTTTCTTTTCTCAGTGATATCTGTGCTTATTCCAATAAATCCGATATTTTCCCCTTGATTATCTTTTAAATAAGTATTAATTATGTGGGCAAGGACTGTTGAACCATCTTTTCTTTTTACATTGAAATCTCCTTCCCAATACCCCTCTCTATTGAGGTCTTTAAAATTCTCTTTAACTTTATTTTTCATTTCTTCGGGGGATAATAATTCAATAATGTTTTTTCCTATTGCCTCTTCACTTTTCCATTGGTAAAGCTTTTCTGCATAGTTGTTCCAGGAGAGTATTTCATTATCAAAATTTATTGTTATGATTGCGTTGTGAACTTGTTGAAGGAGTGATGCTTGAGTGGATAGTTTTTGTTCAATTTGTTTTTTCTCTGTTATATCTTTATCAACCCCCCGGTATCCAATTATGTTTTTGTTTTTATCTAATAAAGGTACCCCGTTTGTTAATAAGTAAACTTTTTTATTATCTTTAGTTATGTTCAGGTTTTCAAGATCTTTTATTGGCTGTTTTTTTGATACAATTTCTATAAATTTTTTGGATATTTTTTCTGCTTCTTGTTTTTCCATGAAATCAAATGGAGTTTTTCCCATAATTTCTTCTGGTCTGTAACCTAAAATCTTCTCAACACTGTCTGATGCAAAAACATATTTTCCATTTTTATCTACTTCCCATATGAAATCTGAAGTGCTTTCTAATAGGTTTTTGAATTTCTCCTCGTTTTCTTTTATTTTTTTTTCTTTATTTTTTTCTTCGGTTATATCTTGGATAAGTGAAGCTACTCCAAAGACCTGGCCTTTTTTATTAATTAATGGGGTGTTAAACCAATCACATACGATTGATTTTTTATTTTTTGTAAAATTTTTATTTGTGCTTCGAGCCCCACCTTTATTTTTTAAAAGGTCTGACCAAATTTTATCTACTATTTTTCTTGCAGATTCTGGAATTAATAATCCTGCGGCATGCCTTCCTAAGGCTTCTTTTTTAGTGTAGCCAAATATTTCTTTTGCTGCATTGTTCCATTCTTTTACTTTGAAATCTAAGTCCCATTCAATATAGCCAATAGGTGTATTTTGTAAATGCCATTCTAGTTTTTCATTTGTGTTTTGAATATTTTCTTTTATTTTCTTTTTTTCTGTTGTGTCTTCCTGATGTGAGGCATATGCAATTATTTTTCCATCCCCTCCCAGTATTGGAAATATTTTTATAGAACATATGAACTTATCTCCATTCTTTTTTTTGTTTAAAATTTCTCCAGTCCAAATTTTTTTAGAAGATATTGTTTTGTAAATATTGCTTTGAATTTCTTTTGAAAGTGGTTCTGCATTTAGAATGTCGGGAGTTTTGCCTAGGACTTCTTTTTTAGAATATCCAAATAATTTTTCAAAGGCTGAATTTACCCAATTGATTTTAAAATCTAAATCAGTAGTAATGACTGAATCTGATGTTTGCCTGGAAATTTCACTTAAAAATTGTATTTTTTCTTGGATCTGTTTTTTTTCAGATATATCTCTGGCAGTAGCATAAACAACCCCATTTATTGCAGCGGTTGCCTGCCACGAAAGTGTTTTGTAGGAACCATTTTTACATTTAAACCTATTGGTGAAATTTGCTACAGGGCTGCCTTTTAATTGTTTTTTTACTTCTTTATCTGTGCGCTTTATATCTTCTGGATGAACTAATTTTGCCCAGCCTAGTTTAAGGATTTCGTTTGTTGTGTATCCTAGGGTTTTTGAGCAAGCAGGATTGACCTTGAGAAATTTTCCCTTAGGGCTGCAGATACAAAACATGTCTGGAGAAAGATTGAATATATTTTCTAGTTCTTTTTGTTGTTGTTGTTTTTTTGTGATGTTTGTTATAAATCCGTATATGTATTTTAAATTCTTATTTTTGTCAAAGGTGGGTTGAACAAAAACTTCTACTGGAATTATTTTTCCAGATTTAGTTATATATTCTTTTTCATACCTTGTAGGTTTTTTTGTTTCTATTGCTTGTTGAATCTTTTTATTTTCAAAATCTCTCCATTTTTTTGGAGTTATTTTTTTACTCCAAATATCTTTTTTTTCTAATAATTCTTTTTCAGAATATCCTGTTAATTCACAAAATGATTGGTTTACTGTGAATAGTGTTCCGTCAGGTAATCCTGCTGCAAATGCTTGATTGCTTGATTGAATTAATCCTGCTAAGAATTCATTATCTGTGATTAAGCCTTTAGATTTTTTTTTTGTTCCAACTCTTCTCTTTTTCATTTTACCTCTTTTCTGACTTAGTTTTTCTGGAATCTATTTTTTTAAGCGCCTTTTAAAATGTTCAATCTCAGTAAAACCATTCTTGTTGTTATTGCTCTGAGTCCCTATTTCTTCTATTGTTTGATTGAAAAGTTGTATTGGGCTGTTTTTTATTAGGCTATGATTAGAAAATGTGAACAGATCTTTGTTTTCAATGAATCTGTGGAGCTCATTTTTCTTTTTTGTCGAATGAAAAAAGTTGTCAAGCTCGTTTAAATCTTTGAAACCGTAAAGAATAATGTGAGTTGTGCTTTGATTTGGAAGTCTATGGATTTGGATGATGTTTGCTTGATTAAGGAGCTTTTGTTCGACTTCTAGCTCTCCTTTATCAAGTCCGTCTGGGGTTAGGCGTGCAAGAGCTATTGCAAAAACATTGATCCCTAGTTTTGAATAATTGAGGTTAACTGTATATGATTCAATAACTGTTGTTTCTAGTTTTTTTCTAATCTTTCCTACTGCTTGGCTTGAAATTTTTAGCTTTTTTGCTATTGCTGAATCAGAAATTTTTGCGTTCTCGAGTAATAGTTTTAATGTTTTCTTCTCGTTTTTAGTTAACTTCATTTTGTTGTTTTGGTTAAAATTAAATTTTGAAAATTACAAATTTTCATTGGTTTCATTTTGTTGCACACTCTTTTTACACCCTTTCAGAATGAAACTGGTTTTATAAACTTTTTGTTCTGCCCTTAGGTTTTGTTACTTTTTTAAACTAGATCGTCTATTTTTGTTGTTTTTTTCAACCGAGCCTTTATATCGTTAAATCTGCTGTGAATAATATTGAGTGCAATGCTGTGAATAATATTGAACAAAGCTTGTGAATATTAAAAAGAGGTTAAGAGATGAGATGCAGGAGAAAGAGATTTTAAAGTTGTTAAAAAAAGAGGATTTTGGATTTAGTATTACTGAGCTTTCTAATAAATTAAAAATACCGCGTAATCAGATACGAATTCTTTTGGCAAAGCTTGAGGGTGCAAGAAAAGTGAAGCATCGGAATGTTGGGATGGCTAAAATGTATTTGTTAGTGCATGGGGGTGAGGGAAATGAGGCCTGATTTTTTTAGAATTGATCAAAGAAAGATGTTTATCTTTTGTTTGGCTGTTGTGATTCTTCTTTTGGTATTTTTTTCTTATTTTACTGTTAATAATGGATTGACATCAAATGTTATTAAAGATCTAGATGATGATACTCTCTTAAATCCTGAGATCAAGACGGGGGGGGAAGTAAACGTCGGTGGCTTTAAGTTTTCAAATATTGGAAACATTATCCTCTCCTCCCCCGAAGAAATTCATTGCTCCTGGAAACCTAGTAGAATCGATGATGGTTATAAGATTTGTGAGGCAATTTTTGAAGTTAGTAATAGTGCTGAGGTGAAGCGTGAGTTGCAAAATCCTTTAGTTAATTTATATTTTGAAGATGGAAGTTCTGTTAGGAATTTGGAAATTAGTTACTCACAAACTTTTGAAATTGTTGAAGAGACCTTTGAACAAGGTTATTTTGAGACTCTTCCTGCACCGCCGATTCCTAGTGCTGAGGAAAGTTTGTCTGAATTTGGTGCGGCTTCTGTTAAGGAGTTCAACCGCGGGTCGCTGAGAAATCGTGATTCTGGGAGGCAGAGTAACTCTGCAGGGGCTGATGAAGTTATTTATCTAAGTGATGAAACTAAGTTTAAGCGAAAAGATTATTATAATTTTGTATATCTTGATTTGGATGATTCTGAAACAAATCTTATAACTGGATTTTCTGTTGCTTTGGACTCTGGTGCTTCTGATCCTGAGGGGGATCTTTTGGATGAGGCTATTGATAAGACTTTTGAAGAATCCTTGGATCGTATTATTGAAGAAAAGATTGATGAAAAGATTGATGAAAAGTTAGGGGATATTTTAGATAAAAAGATTGAAGAAAAACTTGATGAAAAAATAAATCAGGAAATTGAAATCATAATTGCTGAAGAAACCTTGGATGTCGAAGGTGATTTTACTGGTGAGATTATAAATGATTCTTTAGATCTTGTTGATATTAATGTTACTATTAATGATTCTCAAGGAATAGTAAACCAGAGTTCTAGGGATGACCAGGGAGAAACTGTAAATGATACTCTTGAAGATTCTTTGGATGATTTGCCGGAAGTTATTAATGAAAGCGAAAACAAAACACTTGAAACTTTTTCCTGGAAAAGTAAAAAACCTGATAAGTTTGAAATTAGTCTGGATGATGTTAATATTGATACGAGCTTTTCTTTTGCAATAAAAGTTAGCTTTGAAATCCCTAATACTCAGGAAAACGCTTTTGATTTAGAGATTATTGAAGAAGATTTTCATGCTGCTATAGATCCGGGAGTTTCTGGGTGTGCTGGTTTAAATTTTGAAGATGGGGTCTATCTTTTGAATTCAAGTGTTTCGTCCTCTGATACTTGTTTTATTTTTGGTGCTAATAATGTTACTTTAGATTGTCAAGGAAATACTATTAATTTTGGAGCAAGTGCTGGCAGCTCGTATGGTGTTTATAGCGAGTATAATGAAACAAAAATTTTGAATTGTAATTTTTCAAAAACAAATACAAGTAATCTTTATTCTCCTGCAATTTATTTGAAAGATTCACAGAATTCTATTTTACAATCTAATAATATCACTATTTTTGGGAATTATGGGATGGGTATTTTTTTGCGTAATGTTGATAATTCTTTAATTTCTTTGAACAGAATTATGCCTAATGGTATTTCTTGTCTTGGGATCTCGCTTAGCGATGGGTCTTATAATAATTTTTCAAATAATTTTATTAATACTGCAGGACATCAAAGTTCTGGGATTTATCTTAATTCTAGTCTGAATAATAATGTTATAAATAATGATATTGAAACTTTGAACAATGATGCATCTGGTGTGCATCTTTTTGATTCTCCCTTTAGTAATGTTAGTTCTAATGATGTGTTTACTTCGTCGAGTGACGCTTATGGTATTAACATTATTTCTAGCTCTAATTCTAATATTGCTCATAATAATCTTGTAACTGAGGCTGATTTTGCACATGGTATTAATTTGAATTCTGTGGATGTAATAATTTTAAATAATACTATTACAACAAGTGGTGAGGATGCTTATGGGTTTAATATTTTAAGTAATGATTCTGAAATAATTAGTAATGATATAACTACAAACGCGGATTATGCTTATGGGCTTTTTATTAATGAGGATGTGGTGGGAACTTTGTTAGATCGTCTTGATGTTATTACTCATGGGGCAGATGCTTATGCACTTTTTGCTGATAGTGATGTTTCTGATTTAGATATCCGAGATGGTACTTTTTCAACTACTGGGGATTATGGATATGGTTTATTGATGCATGATGTTTATTCTATTGATCTTTTTAATATTACTGTGTCATCCTTAGGGCCTTATTCTTCGGCATTTTTCTTTGAATATGGAGGCAATGATATTAATATTTCAAAATGTACTTCAAGCACTGTTGGGACTGGATCGTATCCTGTTGAAATTTATTTTGGAGTTTTTAACCTAAGTGTTGAAGATTCTTTTCTCTCTAAGAATGGGTCTAATGATTTATTTTCAATTTATGGTTTAGATGATTCGATTTTTGGACCGTTTACAGGGGGATTTTGGAACTTTACAAATACGACCTTAACTGGTGTTAGTTGGCAAACCCAGGGAGAAGGTCTTTTGAATTATTATAACTATCTTGATTTAACTGTTAAATCTGGAAATTCTCCTTTATTAAACGCTGCGATTAATGTTAGAAATCATAGGGCTGTTGAGGCCTTTTCTTTGCTTACTGGCTCTTCTGGGATTTTAAGAAAGCTTCGATTACCATATTATTCTCAAAATGGTTCTGGAGCTGCTAATAAGACTTACTATAATTATACCCTAACTACTACTAAGGCTAATTATCATGCCTTGTCACGAACTTTTAATATGTCTGAGAGTCGATCTTTGTTAATGCTTTTAAACGCAATTAGTGATAGTGGGGGAAATTCTGGTGGCGGTGGTGGTACTGCCACATGTAAGGCAAAATGGGATTGTGATTCATGGGGAGGGTGTGTTGATGGAAAACAAGGTAGGGATTGTGAAAAAATAACCCCTGAGTGTTCTGGATCACGTCCTGATATTAGTAGGTCGTGTAAGATTACTAAGGTAAAGATCTCTAAAAAATCTAGAAATACTTTGTTTGATATTGGTTTGGAAATTTTAGATGAATCAATTGAAGAGACTTTAATGGCAAAGGTCTCCTTAATTAATTTCGGAATTCCTGGTCGTGTCCTTGGTAACATCACCTATAGGGCTTTTGATTCTACTGGATCTATGGTGTATGAGGAAAAAGAAATAGTTCCTGTTGAAACACAATTAGAATTTATAAAAAAGATTGATCTGTCCTTTTTAGGTAATGGTGAATATACTTTGTTTGTGGATTTAAAATATAATGGGCAAAAAGAGCCTGCTAATGCTCAGGCAAAATTTAGGATTGGGGGTGGTGGATTTTTTAGTTTATCTGCTGGTTGGTTTAAGATAATTTTATTTGTACTTTTGGGGCTTTTAGTGGTTGCAGGGATTGTTTTTGTTATTTTTTATCTTAATAAGGTTTTGAAGAGACGAAAAGAAAAACGTTTACACGGAAATCTTCCATTAGGTCTAAAACCTTCAATGTATCATCAAAAATCTATTATTCCTGCTGCTGAGAAACTTTGACCCTGAAAGTTAGGGGATTTTATTTTATCTTGTAAATTTTGGTTAAGGCTTTGTGCGTGTTTTTGAACCTTGCTTTGTTGATTTGAGTCGTGCGTCACTTTTTTAATCGGTAGGTTTAAAAATCGTAATACTTTGTAATATTTAGTAATACTCAGTAATATTTTTAAATGATGTATTATTTATAATGAAAAAGAGGAAAACATGAAAGAGCGAGCCAGTTTTACATTTGATAAAGAAACTATAGAGATTATTAACGAGCTTATTGAAAAAGGTAAATACCGTAATAAATCTCATGTTGTAGAGGATGCCATAAAATGTCTTGGAGAGCAGGAATTAGAAAATAAAACTTCTAAGGGGGCAAAAAATGAATGAAAATGCTATGGCTAAGATTGGTGCAATAAGTGTTTTTGGAGTAGTTGTTTTAGTTGCCCTTTGTATGCTTTTGACTCCATTATTTACTTCTGCTTTTGATACTCAGGGGAGTTATAACCTTGGTGAGAAAATTAAAATAGCACTTGGTGATGAAATAAGCTACAAAATGAAGATTGTAACGCCTTTGGACACTTTTATTAAGCAAGGTCATGGGGATATTATTTTTGTTCCTGATGTGGTTGGTAAGTATCGCATTGAGGTGTATTATGGTGAGATTAGTGAAGTTTTTGAATTTGAAGTAGTTAACTTGGTTTTAGTTGATGCAAGTTCTGATGATGATGATCTTGTTGATGATTTTGTGGAAAATGATACTGCAAGGCCTGTAAATCCTGATCTTGGATTTAAAGGTAAGGCTAAGGTATTAGAAATTGATGACTTTGAAAATGTTAAGGACTCACTTCCTTTGAAGAGTATAAGTCTTGAGATTGAAAGAGATAAAAAATCTTTTGCAAAGAAAGTTGTTAGTTTGATTGAGCCAGAAATGGATGCAAAACTTTATGATAGTAAGGGGTCGCTTGTGGATGTAAATATTGATCTTAGCGAGGGATCTGATGGGATTGGTGTTAATGTGCGGAAAAATATACAAATTTCTCCTGGGTTTTATATTTTAAGGGTTGATAGTTGGACTGAAAGCTATGAAAAAGAGTTTGCTTGGGGACTAATTAGTTTTAATACAAAAAAAAGTATTTATCAGATTGGTGATGTGGCAGAGTTTGAGATCGTTGTACTAGATCAAAATGGTCGTGGGGTTTGTAATGCACCTATTTCTCTTGAATTAGAGCTTGATGATGAAATTTATTTGGTTGAAGAAATTTATACTGGTGATGAATGCGGGTTGTATCATGCTAGCTTTTCTGGATTAATGAATGGTAATTATAGTGTTAGTGTGAAAACTGTTGTTAATAATCGTAATTTGGAATTTAATAGTTACTTTTTAGTGTCTAGTAATTATGATTATGAGATTATAAGAAATACTAAAAGTGTTATAGATCCATTAAAAGATGAATCTTTTGATGTTAATATTTTTGTTGAAGCTTTAAATGGGGAAGAAACTTTACATGTTCGTGAATATGTTCCTGGAGTCTTTGAAATTTTTAATACTGATGCTAAAATTATTGATATGGTTGAGTTTAAGATTTTGGAGTGGGATGTAGATGTTGATAATGATAACTTTTCATATTCATATTATCCTCCACTAATCTGGCCTTATTTGTATCAACTAGGTCCAATGCAAGTAAATGGTTTTAGTGAAGCGCGTCCTTGGTTTGTAGCAGTAGATCCTGACGCTATTGGTACTTGTACTGATATTCCTATTTGTATTGATAATAATAAGGATTCGACTTGTCCGTGTTCTGATGTTACTAGTAGTGATGATAACTATTTATCTGATCCTGGCGGTCTTACTACAAAGAGTGGGAATTTGGCAAAAGGTGTAATTGATTTGGCTAATAGTAGTTTGGTCCCAGGTGGTGCGATTATAAGTGATGCTACTTTGTATATTGAGTATATGGTGGAATCTGGAATGAGTTTATGTATTATTGATTATTCTGTTGATGGGGGCACGTCATGGTCTAGTTTGGATTCAGATTGTAGGGGGGATCAGACTGAATCTGTTCATAGTTATGATATGAGTAGTCATGATGAAAGTGAGCTTGAAAATATGCAAGTTAACCTGACTGCAATTAAAAATTCTGGCCAAGGTTCTGCAATTTCTTTGTCAATAGATTATATTTATTTAAATGTGAGTTATGAGACTTTGGGTGCTTTGAGTGTCACACTAAATTCTCCTGAAGATGACGGTGGGCTTGGTAGTTTAAATGTTACGTTTAATTATACGCCTTCAACTACTGACAATTTTATTAATTGTAGCTTGTATGACAATGCTTCTGGATCGTTTGTTTATCGTGCTGTGAATCAAAGCCCTATTATTAATGGGACTGGTAATTTTATTAATCGTAGTTACAGTGCAGATGGTAGTTATTTGTGGAATGTCTACTGTTGTGATGATGCAAATGGATGTACTTTTGCATTTTTTAATAGAACTTTTTCAATTGATACTTCTGCGCCTGCTATCTATTTAATGGATCCTTTAAATAATAATGTGAGTACTTCTGTTTTTGGAATAAATTTTACTTATAATGTGAGTGATGTGTCTGTCGTGTCAAATTGTTCTTTAATAATTGATGGGGGTGTGTTTGATACTGATGATACTATTGCTAAGGATGTTACTCAATATTTTTCAACATCTCTTCAAAATGGCATTCATAACTGGAGTGTTAACTGTACTGATGCGTCTGGAAATGAAAATGCTAGTGGCAGTCGAATAATTAATGTCTCTATTCCGGATACGACTTGGCTTCGGAGATGGTATGAAACATTTACCTCTAGTGCGACTGATACTGCGTATATTTATCTTTTTAATCCCGCGGATGGTGCTGAAAATAATGTTGTAAATACTATTTCTTCTGGAACTTTTGAGACTATTGTCGAAGCAGTTTCTCCTTTTATTGGGAATAATGGTGCATTTATGAATGGGGGTACTGTGTCTTTTAGTGCAGAGATTGATGCGACTACTAAAAACTATGGTTATGTGACTTGGAAAGTGTATATTACAAATTCTAGTGGTGATCTTTTGCTTTGTCAAAGTGGAAGTGATGATACTACTGGTACTAGAATTAGTACTGTAAGTGGTACTTGGACTGGGAGTTGTACTAACTCTGTTGGGCGTTATTTATCTCCTACTGATCGTATAAAATTAGTAATTAATATTTATGCTAGTAATGATGTTACTGTTACTCATTATTGGGATAGTGGCAGATTATCTTATGTTGAGTTTGCAAATCTTTCCTCGCTTGGAGATCTAAGTGTTGATTTGACTGCGCCTGTTCTTGATCAGGTTATTAATACTGGGGAGAATTTAAATGTGACTTGTAGTGCTGTATGCGATATTGGGTTATGTTTAAATACTAATGTTTATCTTCAGTACAACACGTCTGCGACTACTTGGGCAAATGTTGGTGCTGGTGGGAATCTTATTTTGGCAGGTGCGGAAACGAATCCGCATAATTTAGGGAACGTGTCAACTACTACTCAGTCAACAAATTTCACTGTTCAAGGAAATTTAGCGTCGATAAATAATCTTAGATGTATTGCAACCTCTGTTTATTCAGATTATAATGGTACTACAACAACTCAGGTTACTGTTAGCTCTGGAAACAATGCCCCAGAGGTTTTTCCAACTTATCCTGATAATAATGACTGGCTTAACACTTCAACAATAAATGTTTCTTATAATGTTAGTGATGATCTTAACCAGTTAGCAAACTGTTCTTTGTATGTTAATGGTCTTTTTAATCAAACAAATCAGAGTGCTTTGGTTAATAATCAAATTAATAATTTTACTTTAAGTAATTTGCAGAATGGGCTGTATAACTGGAGTGTTAATTGTAGTGATGCCACTGCTTTAGAGGGTAATTCTGCTGTACGTAATTTTTATATTGATACTGGGTATCCACAAATTAATTTAACTTTTCCTCCGGGGGGTGGTAATGTAAACTCGAGCAGTGTTAATTTTAATTTTTCTGTGTGGGATAATATGGATGATCCGTTAACCTGTGACCTAGTTGTTGATGGACAGGTGAGGGCTGATGATTTTAGTGCATCTAATGCTACTTATCCAAATAAAACCGTGTTTGGATTATCTATTGCAACTCATTTCTGGAATGTTACTTGTTGGGATGATGCAAATAATATTAACACAAGTGAGACTTGGAATTTTACGATTCAGGATCTTCCCCCTAGTGTTAGTTTATTTACACCGGATCCTACTTGGTTTAATGTAAGTGATGTTGAGCTACAATACACTCCTGCAGACAATAATGATTTGATTAATTGTTCTTTATATGTTAATGGACAATATAATCAAAGTAATGCTACAACTATTGTTAATGGTGAAATCAATAATTTTTCTGTAAACAACTTGCCAGATGGTCTGTATAACTGGACTGTTAATTGTACTGATACATCAAACTACACTGATCAGGATACTCCTCGAGACTTTTATGTTGATACTACTTTTCCACAACTTTTTTTAAATGCTCCTGGCAACAATAATGTATCTTTAGATTCTGATATAAACTTTAATTTTACAGCCACTGAAAATTTAGGGACGCTGACTTGTAATCTGACTGTTAATAATGTTGTTGATCCTGGATTTGCAGGAAATAATGGGAGTTTAACTAATCGGTTAATTAATAGCTTAACTGATGGTGAAAAATATTGGAATGTTACTTGTTGGGATACTGCAGGGAATACTAATACAAGTAGTACCTGGATGGTTAATGTTACTGAATATCCTACTGTAACTCAGATTACTGGAGATTGGGCAGCATTTAATACAACTTCTGTTGATTTACTTTATCAACCAGATGATAATAGTGATCTAGCGCGTTGTGATCTTTATATTGACGGCTCTTATAATCAGTCAAACCAAACTGCTATAACAAATGGGGGAAGTAATTTATTTAACCTTAATCTTAGTAGTGGGGTTTATGTATGGAATGTATCATGTAATGATACTATTGGTTTAAGCAGTAGTAGCGGTAACCAGACTTTTGTTGTTGATCTGGCAAAACCCTCAATTGATTTGAATTATCCAGAACCTGGTGATAATGTTTATGATACTTTTGTAAATTTTAATTACACTGCTAGCGATGACTTGGATAGTGCTATAATGTGTAATTTAACTGTTGATGGTACTGATGTTAACTGGACTTATGCTCAGGACGGTAATGATACTATCATCCCGCGAACATTTTTGGTTGGTGGATTAAAGTTTTGGAATGTATCTTGTATTGATGATGCTGGAAATAGAAACTCTAGTGAGACTCGAAACTTCACATTATATTTACCCCCTGTTGTTAATTTAACTAGTCCCAGTGATGCGCAGTGGTTTAAGATAAATAATGTTACACTTTATTATAATGTTAGTGATGGTAATGGTGATATTGCAAATTCTACTTTAATATTAAACGGAGCTTTAAATCAAACAAATTCTAGTTTTGTAACTAATAATCAAATAAATAATTTTAGTTTGACTAACTTGCAAGATGGACTTTATAATTGGGTTGTAAATGTAACTGATATTGAAAATTTGGTTGGCAGCGACGGGCCTTTAACGTTTTATATTGATACACAAGATCCAAATATTACCCTTAATTATCCTTGGCAAGGAGCAGTTGTTGATAATAATAATTTTACGTTTAATTTTACTGGAATGGATAATTTAGCAGACCCTTTGATTTATTGTAATTTAACTATTGATGGATTTAATGAGTATGAAAATTTTAATATTAGTAATGGAAGTAATACTTTAATGAATCCCTTGCTTCCTTTAGGTGATGAGAATTATTCGTGGTTTGTTGAGTGCACAGACCTTGCTGGAAATTGGTACCGGTCAGATACTGCAAATTTTACTGTCGAAGCACCACCAAATATTACTTTGGATTATCCAACGCCTGGGGTGAGAATAAATTTAACCACTCTTAATTTTTTGTATACGCCTTATGATCCGATTGATATAAGGAAGTGTGAATTATATATTGATGACATTTATGTTGATAATGAATCTGCGCCTGTGAAAAATGTGCAAAACAGTTTTGCAGGTGTTGTTGTGTCTGAGGGTGCTCATAATTGGACTGTTGACTGTAATGATAGTGATTATAATTCGTACCGGCCTACTGCTCAGATATTTTATTCAGATGTTTCAGGGCCAAATATTGATTTGGTATTGCCAGGAGATAAGGCCTCTTTAGATTATAATGATGGAAATGTTATATTTCGTTGGACTGCAACAGATGCCTTGGACAATATTATACAGTGTGACTTGACAGTAGATGGCGGTGTTGAAGTTCCAGGCATATGGGTTACTAGTGGTGTTCCACATACTGAGCCTGTGCCAGTGGGTGATATTGGTACTGGGGAACATTTTTGGAATGTTACTTGCTGGGACCATGATTTTGTAACTAATGTTAATACTAGTGAAACTTGGGGCTTTAATCTTAGTTATCCTGATTTTATGATTAATAGTAGTCTTATTAGTGTAAACACGTCTTCTCCTAGGGAAAATGATACTGTTTTAATTAATGCTACAGTTTACAATTTAGATGCAGCAGATTCTACTGGGCTAGTGGTTAGGTTTTATAATGGGGACCCTGCTTCTGGTGGTGTGCAGATCAATGGGGATAAATCAATAGATATAACTGCAGGAGGATTTAATGTTACAAATGTTGTTTGGAGTGCAACTATTGGGACAAATGAGCTTTTTGTTATAATTGATCCGCCATTAGCTACTAATGGGAGCTTTGATGAAAGTAATGAAAGTAATAATAAGGCAAGTCTTAATGTTACTGTGGGAAGCTGGCAGTATCTTTATGGGTCGATAGATAGTGGGAGTGAGTATCAGCTCCTTAATAATGATTCTTATAGGGTGCTGAATTGGAGTGCTGATTATTTTGTAAATGGGTCTCTTTTGGTTGCAGATCAAGAATCGCAAATATCTTGGACGTCTCTTTTAGCAATTGGTAGGGATAATGAATCTGCTGCAACTACAAATGATTTTCTTAATATTGATACACTGCTTAACATGAGTTTTATGGATGACTCTGTTAATACTACCTTTCTGGGTGGAGAAAATACCTCTGATATGCTTCTTTTTGGAAGGTGGATTTATAATATTCCTGTTGCAATATCCATAAATAGTTCGAACTTTTTGACTGGAATTTTATGGGATAGTGATGATGATAGTGATGGGGAGTATAGTGTTATAGACAAAGAGGATTTGATTTTTTTTGCAAGAATTAATCCAGATTCTGTTGGTGCTTACGGTACTTATGATTATGAATTACGTGTTCCTGCAAAACTTCGAGAATATAATAATACTGATAGTCAAAGTGTTCTTTATTATGTGGAATTATTTTAAAATTATTTTCTTTGCCAGATAACCTTTTTTTCTAAATTATAATTTTTAAAACTTCTAAGACCCTCATATTGGTTTTCGTTTATTTCAACAAAAGTTATTACAAAATTTTCTTTGCTCTTTATGTCCTCGATTGTTTTGTTAATTTTTGATTGTGGGAGGAAATCACCGACGAGGATTAGCTTTGCATGATTTTTATCTTTAGATTCTAGTATTATTTTTTTAATTCTTGGATGGGTTGAAACTTCTGTCACGAAACGGTCTAGTGCTGATCCTTCTTTTTTTAGAATTTTTATTAGTTCGCGCGTTTTCTCATTTTTTTCTAATTGGTATATTCTTACTTTCCCTACAATTGTTGCGCGCAAGAAACCTTTAGAAACTAACTTGTTTAAAATTCTAAATGTTGTGGTTACATTGATCTTAGTAATATTTGCAACGTCACTTAAGAAATATCTTTTTTCAGGATTTTCCATAAATAGGTTTATAATTTCTAATATTTTTTCATCAAATAGATCTTTTAAAACTTCCATTTTTTTTTATAAACTGGTTTTCATCAGAATTAAGTGGAAAACAAAGTTTATAAATTTTTTCAATTGTGATAATATGGTTTCATTTATGATGAATTTGTGTAATTATGAAAATTCACTTCAAAAATGGAAATCCAGCTTCAAAAGTGAAAGATCTTTTCAAAAATGAAAATTCACTTCAAAAATGAAAAATGGAAACATTTATAAGTGAAAAACACACTATTATAGTAAAGTTTGTATAACTTTGAAGTAAAGAAAGTGGTGAAAGGAGGAAAAAAGAGGATATGAAGTCAGTTAAGAGGTTGTTTATAATAACATTCTTGATTAGTATAGTATGTTTTAGTAGCTTGAGTTTTATTCTTGGTGCAATGCCTTATGGTGCGACACCAAGTGAGGTTAGTGAAGATTCTTCATCACCTGATACTGCTCAAACTCATGGTGCTTGGGCTGGAAACGTAACTGAAATTACAATAGTTGGTTTTTCTACGACTACGGCGTGGCAAGGCTATTATGGTAATGTTTCAGGTACTGTTCAGTTAGCAGATAGTGATGATAACATCATGTATAATTGGACCTTAGCAAGCCCAGAAGGTGAAGTTTTTGCAGCAACTAATGATAGTTTAAGTTGGTTGTATGTTCAGTGCTTTAATTTTTCAGCGACGGGATCTAAGCCTGCTGGAGATGAGAATGCTACAAAAGGTAATACTAGTCAGTATGGTATGAACTTAAGTGAAATCGAAACTTTCTATAACATCACAACAGACGATGTTGATGGTATTAATGAGACTTTTGATTTAAATGGATCTTTAGAAGGAACCAATGGGACTCATGATTTGTTTTATGTTAACAGTCTAGAGTTTGAAGACGGAGAATGTTTGAGTACAAATGTCCGGAGAAATAATCGAAGTGAGGATAACTTTTTCGAAGAAGTTTTACTATATGATCCGGTTACAGATACGCCAATCTTTGTATCTTTACTTGAAGAGGTAGACACTACTGGATTTGATGGTAAATACCATGATTTCCAAATGATTGTACCTGAGAATGGTAAAGGAACAGATTTGCAAATAACACCCTATTACTTTTACGTAGAGCTTGAGTAAGATTTTTTATTTTTTATTTTTTTATATCTTTTACTCAGGACAGTAATAGGATAAGGTAGTTGTGAAAACAAGAAGGTTAGATAAGAGAGAAATAAGTTTAAAAAAAACTCATAAAAAGAAAAGAATTTTATGAGGGAAAAAACGGTCTTGTAAAGAAAGAAGGCCTTGTGAGGGAAAAAAGAAATCATGAAGTATAATAAACAAGGAAGAGAAGTTGTATTAGTTATACTTTTTAGTATGCTGGTTCTCATTTTTATTATGGGGGTTTATGCTGCTGATCCAACTGCTCCAGATAGTATTAATGTAACAGCAAATGAAACTAAAGGTACTGGTACTGGTGGTTTAAAAATTAATATTTCTGGCGGATATATTGCTACTATGAATATCAGTGCAACAATTCAGAACCCGCGCTGGAAAGCGTTTGTTGGATGGGTTAGTGGTAGTTTTACTTTGGATGATTCAGGGGGGTCAACAATCTATGATTGGTCGTTGGCTACTATTACTGGGCGTGTTTATGCCACACGTAATTCAACTAGTGTTGCGTGGTCATCTATAAATTGTTCTAATATTACTTATTTAGAAACTGAAAATAGTAATATGGATCATACAAGTAATGATGATAATATTACTAAAACTTTTGAAAATAGGACTCATAACTCTTTTTGGGTAGGATCAACATTTATTTTAGCGAACACGTGTCCTACTGTTAAAACTTATGTTAATGGTGTTGTACAGTTTGCAGACTTTCATGAGACAGCACTTTATGATGGATATAATCATGTTTATGCAACTATTTTAGAAGATAATGCAACAGGTTATGATGGAGCTGGATACGACTTTCAATTACTTGTTCCTGAAAATGGTGCCCCGAACTTTACTAGCTCAACCTCTTATTACTTATATGTAGAGATTGGAACATAGACATGACACGTATAAAATTTAATAAAATAAAACTTGAAACGATAATTTTAGCCTTTGCTTTAATTGAAATTTGTTTGTTTGTTTTTGGTTTTTTGATTTTTAGTCCAAGTGTTAACGGGATTACTGGTGAACCAAATGCTACTGTGATTGCCAGTTTAGTTGTTGCACGTGTTGCACCAGAGATCATGAATGTGACGTTAAATAATAATTCTAATATTGTATTGAGTGCAAATTCTACTGTAAATGTTACTTGTATTGCTATTATTCAGGATTGGGATAATGAATCTGATGTTGAAAATGTTACTGGAAGGCTGTATGATGATAAAAATTCTAGTTATGAAGGAGGCGCTGACAAAAATGATCATTACAGAGATAATAATTGTACTTTAAATCTTAGTTATGGCACTAATTATACTTTAAGGGCTACATGTAATTTTACTATAGAATATTATGCAAATCCAACAAGTTGGACATGTACTGTTGTGGTTACTGATAATACTTCGCAACAAGATACAGAAAATGCCACACAAAATGTAAGCGAATTGTTGGCTATTGGGCTGCCCAACTCTATAAATTATGGGACTGTTAATTCAACTTATGTTTCGGCAGAACAAACTGCTGAGGTTACAAATCTTGGAAATGTAAGGCTTGATGTTAATCTGGATGGTTATGGGATTAGTTCTGGGGATAATCTATCAATGAATTGTACTTTAGGCGATGTTGGAAATATTCCTATAGGGCATGAAAGGTTTAACATAACAGCTTCTACTGCTGGAGGTCTTACATTATCAAACTTTGGAAGTTTTTATACTAACCTTACCTCATCACCTGTTCTGCAAACTGGTTTTAATTTAGCTTATAGGGTTAATGATACTGAAAGTTTTGCATCAAACAATACTTATTGGAGAATGTATGTACCACTCGACGTTGCAGGAACCTGTAATGGATCAATTGTTTTTGGGGCTGTTAAGGGTTAATTTTATTAACTAATTATTATAAGTTTTGAAGTAGACAATGTTGGAACAATATTTTGCAAACAATTATGTAAGGGCAGGAGTAATCTTTGTAGGATTGCTTTTTTTATTAAAAATTTTTGCTGCAATTGTTGAGAGAGTTATCTTGCGAATGGTGAGAAAAACTAAGACTGATTTGGATGATATTTTGCTTGAAAAGTCTTCTTTTCCAGTTACTCTTTTAATGTTTTTTATAAGCCTTAATATTGCAATCAAAGAGTTAGGTTTAGCAGGTAGCTTATCTAAAAATATTAATTCGTTTATTTATTCAGGTATTGTTATAGCTGTTGGGATCTTGATTTATGCAATTGTTGATGTTATTGTCTTTCGTGCATGGACAAAGGTTGCACGTAAAGCAAAGATTGGTGCTAGTGAAAGTCTGGCCTCTTTAATCCATGGTATTTTAAAGGTTGTCGTAATCTTCCTGATATTTTTGTATATTCTTGATTTATGGGGTGTTGAGATTGCACCACTTTTGGCAGGCCTTGGATTGGCAGGTTTGGCAGTTGCATTAGCATTACAGCCGACCTTATCTAATATTTTTTCTGGTGTTGCTATGATTATGGATAAATCTGTTCGAGTAGGGGATTTGGTATATTTAGATGCATCAACTAAAGGTAAGATTAAAAAGATTGGGCTTAGAAGTACTCGTATAGTGACTTTTGATAATGAATTAATCATTGTGCCTAATAGTAAGCTTGCTGATAGTACTATTCAAAATGTTGCATTGCCTGAGCCTAAAACACGGGCTGTTGTGCCTTTTAGTGTTGCCTATGGGAGCGATATCAATAAGGTTAAAAAACTTATTTTTGACCAGATAAAAACTATTGATCATGTCTTGCCAGATCCTGTGCCTGTTGTTCGGTTTGTTGAAATGGCAGACTCATCACTTAATTTTAAAGCATATTATTATGTTGATAGTTTTGAAAACCGGTTTGGGACAATTGATGAAGCAAACACTCGAATTTATAATATCTTAGGTAAGCATAAAATAGATATTCCTTTTCCTCAACGTGATGTGCATTTGAAACGGAAGTAGGGGATGTTCATTATTTTAATGATATTAATTAATCATATAAATATTCAAAAAGGCATTTTTCTTTTTTATGCTGTGAAAAATGGTGCATGATTTAGAAAAAAGGACTGAAGATATAAAACTGCAGATGCAGTATACTTTAAAAGAAACTAATTTTCCAGGGTTAGGTACAAAATATAAGGGGAAAGTAAGAGATGTCTATGTAAAGGATGATAAAGTTTTTTTGATATCTACAGATAGGCAATCTGCATTTGATAGAAATTTGGCAAATATTCCATTTAAAGGTCAGGTGCTGACTCAGACTTCTGCTTATTGGTTTAATGAAACAAAAGATATTATTCAAAATCATGTCTTGGATGTTCCAGATCCAAATGTTGTTGTATGCAAGAAGTTAAATGTGTTTCCTGTTGAGTTTGTTATACGGGGATACATAACAGGAGTTACTGATACTTCTGCATGGGTTAATTATTCTAGGGGTGAGAGGAATTTTTGCGGTAATGTTTTGCCAGAAGGTTTGAGGAAAAATCAGAAGTTTGAAAAACCAATAATAACACCGACGACAAAAAGCACTGAACATGATGAAAAGATTTCTGCTGAAGAAATTATTAAAAGAGGCTTGATGACAAAAGATCAATGGGATTATGTTTCAGGCAAGGTAAGAAAATTATTTAAAAGAGGGCAGGAGATTGCAGAAAAGAATGGATTGATTTTAGCTGATACAAAAAAAGAATTTGGATATGATAAGGATGGAGGGATTTATTTAATTGATGAGGTATTTACTCCGGATTCTTCTAGATGGTGGATTAAGGAAAGCTATATGGAGAGATTTAAAAGAGGGGAAGAACCTGAAAATATTGATAAAGAATTTTTAAGATTATGGTTTGATAAAAATTGTGATCCTTATAATGATGAAATATTGCCTGAAGCGCCTGAAGAATTGGTTGTTGAACTAAGCAAGAGATATATCCAGCTTTATGAGATGATTACTGGAAAGGAATTTGATTATACTATTGGGAATGTTAAAGGAAGGATTAAAGAGAATTTGATTGAGTCTGGGTATCTTTAATCTTTTTATTGTTATATAAGTGTTTATAATGTTTGTTTTGATGTTTATCCTATGAGTAAAGCTAAAAAGAAAAAATTAGAAGCAAAAGCACAAGATACACCTGTTGAAACTATTGAGCAGCCAGATTCTATTAAGGGAGCATTAAATCTTTATCAGTATGAAGCTAGGGCACGATGTGGATATAATGTTTCTAATTGGTGGAGCAATTATCAGGGCTTGAAGAGGTAAGCTTTGTTTGAAAACAAAGCTTTATAAAAAAAAGAACTTTCTCATATTGTATAAGAGGACTTAAAAAAATGAGGGTAGCAATTAATGGTTTTGGGCGTATCGGTCGGGCTGTCTTAAAAATTGGGCTTGATCGAGGGATAAATTTTGTAGGGATTAATGATTTAACTGATACAAAAACTTTGGCATATCTTCTTAAGTATGATAGTGTGTTTGGTGTGTATGATAAACGTGTTGAGTATGGTGATGATTATATTTCTATTGATGGTCGACGCATAAAAGTTTTTAAGCAAAAAGATCCATTAAATCTTCCATGGAATGATTTGAAGGTTGATGTTGTTATTGAATCAACTGGTATTTTTAAGGATCATGGGAAAGCTAGTATGCATATTAAGGCTGGAGCTAGACGCGTTGTAATATCTGCACCAAGTTCTGATCCTGATGTAATGCTTGTCTTAGGGGTTAATGATAAGGAGTTGAAGAAAAAGCATAAAATAATTTCAATGGCCTCATGTACTACTAATTGTTTGGCACCTGTTGCTAAGGTTTTAAACGATAAATATGGAATAAAAAGAGGATTTATGACTACTGTTCATGCATATACTAATGATCAAAAGATTTTGGATGTTCCGCATAAAAAATTAAGACGAGCACGTGCTGCTGCACAAAATATTATTCCAACAAGTAGTGGGGCAACAAGTGCTGTTGGAGTAGTTATTCCTCAATTAAAAGGTAAAATGGATGGCCTTTCTTTACGTGTTCCTGTTGCGTGTGGTAGTATTGTAGACTTTGTGTGCGAATTAAAAAAACCTGTTACTATTAATGAGGTGAATAAGACTTTGGAGAGGGCAAGCATTGGGCGTCTTCGAGGAATTTTACAATATACTGAAGATGAAATTGTATCAAATGATATTATTAAAAATACGCACTCATCAATTATTGATGGTTTGTCGACTCAGGTGTTAAATGACAAGCGCGATAAAGGTACAATGGTAAAAATTCTTGCATGGTATGATAATGAATGGGGATATAGCTGCAGGCTAGTTGATCTAATTAAAAAATTAAGTAAAAAGTGAGAATTAATTAGAATGAAAACATTAAATGATTTTGATTTTTTGGGTAAAACTGTGCTTCTTCGAAGTGATTTAAATAGTGACGTTGTTAACGGAAGAGTGCTTTTAAGTATGCGTATTAAAGAGTCTGTAAAAACTATTAAAGAGTTGAAGAAGAAGGGGGCTAAAGTTATAATATTAGCTCATCAGGGACGAAAAGGTAAAGATGATTATGTTAGTTTAGAACAACATGTGAAATATCTTTGTAAGTATACTAAGGTTAAGTTTGTTAAGGATATAATTGGAGATCGTGCAAGAGAAGAAATTGGTAAAATGAAAAATGGGGAAGCTATCCTGCTTGAAAATGTCCGATTTTTAGAAGAAGAGTTTAAACCTGGAAAAAATGATCTAGTTAAATTTTTTATGGGGATAGTGGATATTTATGTAAATGATGCTTTTTCTGTTTGTCACCGAAGACAAACTAGTATTGTTAGTTTTCCAAAATATTTCCCTAGTTGTATGGGCCGGATTTTGGAAAGAGAAGTTAATGCATTGAAAAAAATACAAGTCAAAAATTGTTTGTACATCTTAGGGGGTGCTAAGCCTGAAGAAAATATAATTTTGTTAGGAAAAAATAAGGTATTGGCATGTGGGCTTTTTGGGCAGTTGTGTCTGATTTCTAAAGGAAAGAATCTTGGCGCTCAGAATGATTATTTAAAAAGTGAGTTATATCTTGCAAAGAAATTAAGAAAAAGACTGAAAAATGTTACTTTGCCTAAAGATTTTGCAGTGCTTAAAGATGCTAAACGTTATGAACTTGATCTAAGTGAGTTTCCAAGTAAGTATGAAATTTTTGATATTGGTGAAAAAACAATTGCTTTATTTGAAAATGAAATAAAAAAGGCTAAGGCTATTTATATGAAAGGGCCTGCTGGATTTTGTGCTGAAAAAAAGTTTTGTAAAGGTACTTTTGCTATTTTGAGGGCGATTGCAAAAAGTTCTGCTTTTAGTTTAATCGGGGGCGGGCATCTTAGCGACGCAATGGAAGCTTCAAAGATTAGTCGACAAGGATTTTCTCATATTAGTTTGTCTGGTGGAGCGCTTCTTAGATTTATTGCCGGAGAAAGGCTTCCAGGGCTTGATGCGTTAAGATAATTCGGAATCAAAACGTTTATTAATCAAAATTTGCTTTATTAATCATAGTAATAGAAAAGAAAAGGAGGTAAAAATTTATGGCAGTAACTGCACAAAAACCAATTGTAAAACCTGTAGCAAAGCCCGTTGTAAAACCTGTAGGGGGTGCACCAGCACAACCAGGAGCAGCACCTGTTGAAGGTGGTAAGAAGATGACGTGGTGGATGTGGGTAATAATTGCAATTGTGGTTTTAGGAATACTTGGCGCGGCTTGGTATTTTTTAGTACCATAATTTAGCTTTTTTTTTTATTTTAGTAATTATTTTTATTGGTTAGGAGAGTTTGGATGGTAAGGTTTTTAAGAGAAGTAAACCTTGTGATGGTATAAAAAGAGGTTATAAAAAAGTAAATGTTTGACGTTATAACTTTTGGGTCTGCAGTTGTAGATACTTTTGTAGATACTGATGTTAGTGAAAAAAAGAAATTTATATCATATCCTGTAGGGTCGAAAATATTAATTAAGAACCTGAGGTTTGATGTTGGTGGTGGTGGAACTAACACTGCTGTTGCTTTTTCTAGGTTGGGATTGAAGACTGGTTATATTGGTGAAGTTGGATTTGATTCAAATGGGGATCGAATTTTAAATTTATTAAAAAAAGAAAAGATTAAATTTTTAGGGTCTCGTTCTAATGATGGGCCGAGTGGGTATTCTGTGGTGTTGGATAGTAAAGAGAAAAGTCGAACAATTTTGACTTATAAGGGAATTAATGATCATATTGATTTGAAAGATATTCAATTAAAAAAAGTTAAGACTAAGTGGCTTTATTATTCTTCTATGCTTGGGCAAAGTTTTGGGACTCAAGTTCAATTGGCAAAAATCTTAACAAAAAAAGGAGTAAAGCTTGCAATAAATCCGAGTGAATATCTAATAACTCAAAAAAATTTAAAACCTTTATTAAAAATGGCCACAGTTCTTGTTTTAAATAAGGAGGAAGCAGTGCTTCTTATAGGTAAAAAATCTAAAGATCTACTAGCTGATTTGCATAAACTTGGACCAGATGTTGTTGTAATCACTGATAAGGATAATCCGATCCAAGCTTTTGATGGAAAGCGGAAATATTTTTTAAAACCGAATAAGGTTCGAGTTGTCGAGCGTACTGGGGCAGGAGATGCATTTGCTTCTGGATTTGTTGCTGGAATGATTCTTGGGTGGTCTATTGATAAGTGCTTAAAATTTGGATTAAAAGAAGGTGAGTCCGTTTTAAGATATATTGGAGCAAAAAATAAACTTTTGACAATGAAACTTAAATAATATGGTGATAAAAAATGGGTAAATTAAGCGATAAACTTTTACTAAAACCAGAAGATTTCGAATCTTCGCTGCGAGGTATGGAAGTTGAGGGAGTATTTAATCCTGCAGCGATACGTTTACCTAATGGGGATATTATGTTGTATGTACGGGTTGCTGAAGGTCCTATAAAACGAAAACATCTTGGAAGTCCTATGATTGTGTCAAAAGATCAGTCTCATTATAAGTATAGATTAAATAGACGTTTGAAACGAGAGATTTTAGAGAAAAAAGGAAATGTTTTATACCTGCGTGATGGAGTTTGTAGATTACTTAATTTGTCACATCTTAGAAAAGTTATTTTGGATAAAAATGGGTTTAATATAAAAAAGATTTATCAAAAACCATTTTTTACAGGTATGCCTCATGATGGAAATTTGGGGGTGGAAGATCCACGCCTGACTAAGATTGGGCGGAAATATTTGATGACTTATGTAGCTGTTTCTAGTTACGAAGGTGCGTCTACTGCTTTGGCGATCTCAAAAAATTTAAAGTCCTGGAAACGTGAAGGAATTATTTTTAGAGAACAAAATAAAGATGTTGTAATTTTTCCTGAAAAAATTAATGGAATGTATGTTGCCTTGCATCGTCCGGAAGGTTTTTTTAGTTTTTCTAAACCATCAATTTGGATTTCGTATTCTAAGGATTTAACTTTTTGGGGGGAGGATAAAAGTATTGTTCATCCTAGAAGAAATTCGTGGGATGAAAGGCGTATTGGGTCTGGTTGTCCTCCAATAAAAACTAATGAGGGTTGGTTAGAAATTTATCATGGCATTGGCGGTCGTGGAGAGCGTGGAGTGTATAGTGCTGGAGCTTTTTTAATGGATCTGAAAAATCCTGAAAAAATTCTTGCACGAACCCCAAAAACAGAGCCTTTAATGAAACCTGGGAAAAAATATGAGCGTAAAGGATTTATTAATAATGTGGTTTTTCCTACAGGAATTGTTAGAGATTTAAATGATAAGGATCTTTTAATTTATAGTGGTGGGGCTGATAGTATTATTAGTGTAAGAAGAATGTCAATCAAACACATACTTAATTCTATGACTCATCACTCTGGTTAGGCATAGATTTTTAACCATATAATTCTTGTAATCTTTATAAAAAGGTGAATGTGATGATAATTCGTATGTATAAAATATTAAAAAAAGGGCGTGCAATGTTCTTAGCATATGATCAAGGATTAGAACATGGTCCAACAGATTTTAATGACAAAAATGTTGATCCTGAATATATAATCGATATTGCAAAAAAGGGTGAATTTAGTGCCTTAATTTTTCAAAAAGGTATTGCTGAGAAATATCATGCGCAAATTAAAGCAGCAAAAATTCCTTTGATTGTAAAACTTAATGGTAGAACTAAACTGGTTGAAGGAGATCCTATGTCAACGCAGTTATGTACTGTGGAGGAGGCTGTTTCACTTGGCGCTGTTGCTGTAGGATATACAATTTATATTGGAAGTATGCACGAGCATGAGATGTTGAATGAATTTGAAGTTGTTCAAAGGGAAGCACATAAACGTGGGTTACCTGTCATTGCTTGGATCTATCCTAGAGGAAAATCAATAAAAGGCAAATCTAAAGGAGAACTTTTGGCATATGCTGCACGTGTAGGTCTTGAAATTGGAGCAGATATTGTGAAACTTCATTGGAGTAGTAATCTAAAAGATTTAGCTTGGGCTGTTAAGGCTGCTGGGAGAGCTAAGGTGGTTATAGCTGGTGGGAAAAAAGCAAGTGAAGAAAAACTATTAAAACAACTTAAAGATGCAATGGATGTTGGATGTATTGGTTTTGCAATAGGGCGTAATGTGTGGCAAAATGAAAAACCAAAACAATTTTCAAAGAAACTTAAGAAAATTGTCCTAAGAGGATAAGACAAAATGAAAGCTATTGTTGTGATTAATCTTAAAACATATAAGCAAGGACGTGATGTTATTAGGCTAGCTAAAGCTATTGAGCGTGTTGATAGGGGTGTTATTATTGGGGTGCAAGCAAGTGATATTTATGAGGTGCATAGGGCAAGTAAATTGAAAGTTTTTGCACAACATGTGGATTATCAAGAATTAGGCAGAAATACTGGATACATAATGCCTGAAGCTGTAAAACGTGATGGCGCTAAAGGAGTTTTCTTAAATCATAGTGAGCATCAATTATCTTTTAGAATTATTAAAAAAACAGTTAAGCGATGCAGGGAAGTAGGATTAAAAGTATTAATCTTTGCAAAAAGCTTAAAAGACGCCAAAAAGTTAAAAAAATTAAAACCAGACTATCTTGCTATTGAGCCTCCTGAACTTGTGGCTGGGAACAAATCTGTATCCACTGAAAAGCCAGAGCTGATTGAAAAAATTGCAAAAAAATTAAAGCGACCTTTTCTTGTTGGTGCTGGCGTGAAAACTAATGATGATATCAAGATTGCAATGAAGTTAGGGGCACGAGGTATTGCTGTTAGTTCTGCAATAACAAAAGCGAAAAACCCTGGGTTTGCTTTAAAGAAATTACTAGGTAAAAAATAAGGAAGAAGCAATATGCATGAACATTCTTTTATACAAGCAATAATTAGTAATATTGAAAATAAAGATAATGTGGTTGAGATTACTTTAGAAGTTGGTGAACTTGCCGGAATTAAAGCAGAGCATTTAAAAGAACATTTAGAAGAAGAAATGCCTTGGAAGGTTGATGTTGTAGAACGGACAAGTAAAGTTAAATGTGCTTGTGGATATGAAGGAAGGGCTAAAATTAGACAAAGACTTCATGATCTGGTTGTTTATTGTTGTCCGAAATGTGAAAGTTTTCCTGAGATTATACAAGGCGAGGATATAAAAATTATTAAAGTAGTATATGGTGATTAAAATATAAAAAAAATGTGTTTAGCAATACCTGGAAAAATTATAGAAATTAATGGAGATGATGTTATTGTAGATTATGGGTGTGAGAAAAGAAATGTTAAGAAACTCTTTGATGTTAGTCTAGGCGAATATGTTATTGTTAGTTGTGGTTTTGTTATTGATAAGATAAATTCAGAAAAAGCTAGAAAATGCATAGAATTAATGCAAAATGCTTGAAGAGAAAATAATGGCAACTTATGAAGAAGAACTTTTTAGATATGGCATAACTTGTGTAGAAAATTTAGTACATTTAAAAAAGGTTACACCAGACCAAAGAGATGAATTAATTTTAATGGCTAAATCAGGCATAGTTCCTTCACGTGATGTTCTTGAACAAGTTTTTAGTGAAGCTGTGAAAAGAATTGGTGAAAAAACCAGTGAGGCTGTTGATGAATATTTTGTTAAGCGACATAATAAGCTAATTGATGATCGCGAGGGGAATTATATAAAATTAAGTGATGAGCAGTGCGAAATGTGTAAGGTTCGTGATGGTATTGTAACCAATGTTCGTTATATGGATGATGTTGCGGTTTATGAAGTTGAATATAGTGATGGTAAGGGTATTGCTATTGGAAAATATTTTGCAACGGCAAATGTTGGGGATAAAATTCGGTGTCATAATCATGCTGCTGTCAAGAAAATATGACTGTTATAGGTATTTAGTAATGTTTAAAAAAAGATTTAAATTCCTAAAATTCTGCTTTCACTTTTTGTTTTCGTAACCACATAAGCCCCGATTAAGATTAGTATAGACCCTATCAATTGAGGTATGAGAACTGTTTCACTTAACCAGATCATTCCTAATATTAATGAAATTACGGGTGATAATAATAGGATTGTTGAAGCTTTTGACAGGTTAATATATTTTAAACCCCAGTACCATGTTAGGACGTACAATAAAAGTAGTGTTGCTGATATTGCTATGTACGATATTTGTTGTATATTTAGACTTAGTAAAATGTTTGTTTTTCCAACTAAAAAGATTATGGCAAATAAAATAAGAGATCCAAAAAACATTCTGCTAAATGTTACAATCCAGTTTGATTCTTTTTTGGTCATTACTTTTTTTGCAAGAGTATTTTCAATGGCCCATAAAATTGTAGCACTTAAAACCAAGAGGTCTCCTATTCTTACATTTAGAGACAGTTTTGAGAGTTCTATTAATAAAAGCCCTAAAAGCATTATCGTCAAAGCTATCAAATATTTTTTTGATATTTTTTCTTTTAAAAATACGAAAGCAAATATTACTGCATATATTGGTAATGTTTTGTGTATGAATGCTGCCCGGCCTGCAGTGGTAAGTTTTAGTCCTTCGAAAAATAACCAAAATGCAAAACTTCCGCCAATGATTCCTATTAGAATTAATTTTGTCCATGAAGTTTTCTTAAAATGCTTTTTTGTGCTTTTTGATACGTAAAGTGAAATTAGAAAAAATACTATTCCTATTAATAAAGCTCTTGAAGCAGTAAACACTAGTGGATCTATTTTTACAACAAAGAATTTGTTGATAACTATATTCATTCCAGAGATGAATGCTGTTAGTAAAATTAATAATGTTCCCCTGATTTCTCTTAGATTTTTAGAATTTCGACTCTTTTTCATGATAATCTCAAATTGCGAATGTTTTTATATATTTCTTATTAATTTGTTATATGACTAAAATAATTTGTCTTGGCAATGAATTTATTAAAGAGGACAGTTTGGCCAAAAAAATAGGAGAGACGCTTGGGGGGGTGTTTGATGTTTTTATGATTAATGATAGTTTTCAGTTAATGGAAGTGATGCAGAACAGTGAAGATGAAAAAATATTTGTATTAGATGTTGTGTCGGGTTTGAATGAAGTTAAATTACTAAATATTAATGATTTGCGTCAGGATAGTATTTTTTCTGCGCATGACTTTGATGCTGGATTTGTTTTGAAATTGTTGGGTAATTCTGATCTGGTAAAGATTCTTGGAATTCCTATCGAAGGAGACATGAATAAAATTAGGAAGTCTGTTGAAGGGTTAATTACTTCTTTTTAAGTTTTTTCTTGATTTTACTTATTAGATAAGAAATACAGGATCCAATGAAAAAAAAGATTATTAAAACTAAGAGGGTCATGCCAATAATTTCAAAAAAGCCTTTAATCGTTGCAATTGATGTCCAACCTTGAGAAAATAATTCCTGATTTAGGTCTGTTATTTTCCCATTAAATCTTGGCTTAAATATTTTATATAACAGAAACAGAACACTAGCTATTACTCCTGTTATTAGTCCGTGTTTAGTGTGTTTTTTCATTATACTCCTCTAACCAATTTACCTTTAAAAAATGTGTTGAACATGAGAAACAAGGATCATATGAGCGTATTAGTTTTTCAACTTCTAATACTATTTGTTTTCGTGATGTTTTTTCTTCTAATAATTGATTTACTAGGCCTGCGATATCAGATTCCATCATGTTTAGGTTTTGTACGGTTGGTGTTATTATGTTACAATATGTTACTTTTCCATGCTCATTTATTTTATACTCATGAAATAGTGTCCCGCGCGGAGCTTCTACTGCTGATATTCCGTGACCGGATTTAATAACTGTGCTGTGTAGCTTTTCTTTTTGTGGCATATTTTCAATAAGTTTTATTGCTTGGTTTGTATGGATTAGTAATTCAAGTGCTTGAGCTATATTATTATGAAACGGATTAGTAAATGGGAGAGATATGTTTAATTGTTGCATGATTGTTTTTGTTTCATTATCAATTGTTGCTTGATTATTGTTGATCCTGGCAATAGAGCCGACACAATATGGTTTATTGTTTTGAAGAGCAAACTTTGATGTGGCGTATTCTTTTACAGACTCTTTAATATGTCTCTTATAATTATTATCATTGATAAGTCCAGAGAGTGTAACTATCTTTCCAGAGATGTTTGCATAATTTTTGTCATCTTTTAAACAAAGGTAGTCTGTCTTTCGTTCAAATTTTTTATATTGAAGATTTGCAAAAAGGTTTATTGTCTGAATTATTTTTGGTTTTGATTGTTTTAGCTGATTTAATATTCCTTGAAGGCTTGTTTGTGGTAATTCTTCTTTAATATCCAGGAATGGATGGATCTCGCGACCTCCAAAAACTTCTACTATTTTGTTACCTAATGTTATTAGAGATATAGCATCATTAATTTTTTCTTTATGTTCTGGGCCTAACTGCAGGGCTGATGCTTTGTTATAATAATCTGGAAGTGCAAGAAAGTAAAGGTGTGTTGCATGGCTTCTTATACGTTCACCAATCATTAGTAGTTCTCTAATAAATTTTTGTTGTCTTGTTGGTTTTATGTTCAATGCTTCTTCTAATGCTTGAATTGATGCTACAGTGTGAGCACTACTACAAATCCCACAAATCCGGCTTACTATCTCTTGAACATCTTTTACTTGCTTGCCAAGAACTAAAGCTTCAAAAAACCGCGCACCTTCGCTTGCTTTTAAGTGACACTGTATTACTTTGTTATGTTCAATTTTGAGATTAAGGTGGGCATGTCCTTCAATCTTACAAATGTGATTTAAATTTATTTCTCTAACCATGTTGATTTTTCCTCTTCAAATTCTTTAAATTGTAATCCTGCAAATGTCTGCATCTTGGCAACTAACTCTTTTTGTGTGTATCCTTTTTCTTTTAATAATTCTTTAAAAGCATGAATATTTGCATCAGGACACGGTCCTCTGCAGCCATAACAAATTGTATCATTTGTAGGACATAATGCATCACAGCCCCCGCGTGTTATTGGTCCAAGGCAAAGTTGGCCTTGGTTTAATAGGCACGGGTTTCCTTTTTTTCGACATTCAAAGCATACTGGGTCTTCTGTAAGCCGAAACGGTCTGTTTGAGGTAATGGCTTGCACAAATTCTAAGATTTCTTTTTTTGATGGTGGACATTGTGGGAGGTAGTAGTCAACTTTGATATGTTTGTTAATTGGAGTTGGGTTAGTGGACTTTAAATGATTATATTTTGGGTAAACAAAACGCATAACTTTATCTTTATTTAGAAAATTTTTCATTGAAGGAACTCCTCCAACATGAGAACATGCCCCAAGTGCTACAATATATTTGCTGCGTTTTCTTAATTTTTTTAAAGTTATTATATCTTCATCAAAACAAACTGTTCCTTCAATAAAGCAATAATCTAGTGGGCCTTTGTAATTATCTTCTTTAATAAGTGGAAAAGCTTTTATGTCTACTAATTCGTTAATCTCTGTAAAACAATCTTCATAGATTACTGTTAATAAACATCCTGCGCATCCAGAAATCCCATAAAGTCCTATTTTTAATTTTTCAGTTGTATTTTCTTTTTTTTGTTTCATCTTTAGTGTGTTTTTATTTTGTTTGATGTTTCTTCGTTTTCTAACCTTGGTTTAATATGATCATAACGAAAAACAGGTCCATCACGACAAACATAGACATCCTGAATTAAGCATCGGCCACAGTTCCCAAAAGCACATTCCATTCGGCGTTCCATGCTCCAGTAAATCTTGTCGTCAGTTAATCCTAGCTTGTTAAGAGTTTGTGTTACTGATTTCATCATAATTTCAGGGCCGCACATAAGGGCAATAGTTTCTGCTGTGTCGGGTGGAGCTTTATTCATTACCTCATGGACAAAGCCTTCTTTACATTGTTTGTCGCCTTCTAGTTTGTCAAGGCAAATTGTTACCTTAAATTTCTTTCTCCATTCCTTTATTTTATCTTTTAAAAGAATGTACTCTGGATTTCTAAAACCGAAATAAATTATAATATTTCCAAAATGTGATCTATTTTGTTCGATATAGTTTATTAGTGATGTTATTGGGGCAAGGCCGGTCCCTCCTGCTATTAGGATTAGGTTTTTATTTTTTAGTTTGCCTAACGGAAATCCTTTACCGTATGGTCCCCTGATGTGGACTATGTCGCCTTTTTTTAATTGAAAAAATGCAGTTGTTACGTTTCCTGCAAGGCGGGTTAACATGTCTATTTGGTGCGGGTTATGTGAACAAGATGCTAATGGGCATTCGCCAATCCCTGGCATAGATATTTCAAAGAATTGGCCTGGTTTTGGGTTTAAGTCTGACTTTATTCTAAATAGTTTTACTTCTTTATTAATTGTTTTTACGTGGTCTATTATGTATGGTTGTGGGTGATATACCATTTTTATTTTTTTTGAATTTTTTTTGTTTTACTTAATATATTAATTGTTTTTGTCCAATCAATATGGGTTGGACAGGCACGTAAACATCTTCCGCAGCCAACACACATATAAATTTTGTGGCGATTTTTAAAATATACAATTTTATGATATACAAAATGTTTGAAACGTGATAATCTGCTATCTCTAAATGCTTTTCCGCCTGCAACACGACTAAATGATTTAAGTTGACATGATGCAGAAGATCTTGTTCTTCTTCCTTGCTTTTTGTTAATTAATGATTTGTCTTTTATATCAAAGCAATTACAAGTAGGGCATACAACAGTACATGCAGAACAACTTAAACATTTGTTTGCATCTGTCTCCCAGATTGTGTTTTGATAGTCTGCTGCTATATCTTTGTTCTTGATTTTCTTAGTATTCTTGAATTTGAGTGTTATTTCTTTTTTTGCACTTGGTAAATGTTTGACTAGTGCTTCTCCTTTTTTTGAACCTATTGATATGTAATAATGGCCATTGTACGGATAAAAGAAAAGGTCATAAAAATTGATTAACTCCATTGATTCACAAAAGCAGTACTTATCCGGATGAGTGCAGTACATGCCAATTAGTATTGTGTTTTTCCTTCTATGCATATAGTTTGGGTCTTTCATTACTTTATCGAGTACATTAATCGCATTAAGGTCACACTTTCTTGCACCAAAGATAATTGTAGGTTTAGTTTTTGGTCTTACTTCAGTTATCTTATTTTCTTTAAATGCAAGAAGTAACTCTTCTTCTGGTAAAAAGAATTTTTTTAATGGAATTTTTGTTATTTTATCCAAATAAATTTGCTTTGGATCTAATATTGCTTTAAATTTTGTTGTTCTTTCTTTTACAGGAGCAATAACTGTATAATCTTTTATCAGGTTTGTAAGAAATTCGTTCAGACTATTTATTTTTATTATTTTTTGCATTTTTTCCTCTTTTATAGTATTATTATTTATCGTATATTAATAAAGATTTCTAGAGAAACCTTTATAATAAAATGGGTCTATTTGTATGTATAAAAATGGTGAATTTAACTGGAGATAGGTTATTAGATAAGGCATATAAAAAGGCTGAAGAAACTTTGGATAGATGTGACACTAAACATGGGCTCTATGCTTCTGGAGGGAAGAATGGTTATAAAGGTGTCTGGTCTAGGGACAGCATGATTACTTTGATTGGTGCAAGTACTGATAAAGATTCTATTTATCAAGAACAATTTAAGAAAAGTATTATTACATTAGGTAATGCTCAAAGCGAAAAAGGGCAGATCCCAAATGCAGTTCATGGGTTTGAAGATAAAAAAAAGAAACCGCTTATTGATTTTTTGTCTATTGATTCTACTCTTTGGTGGATTATTGGTAATCATATTTATAAAAAAAGGTATAATGATAAATCACTTTGTAGAAAATATAAGCGTCAATTAAAAAAAGCTTTTGTTTGGCTTACTTATCAGGATATGGGTGAAGATGGTATGTTGGAACAATTGCCAACAACTGATTGGCAAGACGCTTTCCCTCATAAATATGGGCGTACCTTAAATACTCAGGCTCTTTATTATTATACTTTGAAGCTTACGTGGCATCGAAGGCTCCTTAATATGTTGACTCGAAATGTTAATTGGAATAAAGATGCAGGACTTTGGAATGGGAATTATTATTGGGCGTATCGTTGGAAAAATCATAATAAATATTTAGAAATTGGTAAATGGTTTGATTCTTTAGGAAATTTAATGGCAATTGTTTTTGGATTGGCAAATAAGAGTCAAGCAAAAAAAATATTGCGTCATATTGAAGTTAAACGTATTGATAAGCCCTATCCTGTGAAAGCAATTTTCCCTCCGATAAAAAAAGGAGATAAGGACTGGAAAGATTATTATCAAGATTGTGAAGCAGGACAACCGTTTCATTATTTAAATGGTGGGATTTGGACATATATTGGGGGATTTTATGTGTTGGCATTGATAAAGTTAAAAATGTTTAAAAAAGCAAGACAAGCACTTGAAAGCTTAGCTTATTCAAATATTAAGGGAAACTGTTATCCTGAATGGATTGATCCTAAAACAAAGAAGACGCACGGAATTTTTCAGGCATGGAGCGCTGGAACATACATGTGGGCATATAATTCTTTAAAGAAAAAGAAAGTGTTGTTGTAAATCATTTTTATCGTTGATATGTATTTGTATAACCTTGCAATTTTTATTAATCCAAGCCTAACTTTTTTTTAGTGATTTCTAGCATTTTTTGCGAAATGTTTCTGTAGTCTAAATTTTTTACAACATGTTTTCTAGCATTTTCACCCATTTGTTTTACAAGTTCCTCATCTTCTAAAAGATTTAAGGTATGTTTGCGTAAATCTTCAATATTTGCTCTGTACCCGAAAGTTTTTGGTTCTTTAAATTCAACAATATGTTTTTTGTTAAAGCCCATGTGTTCAAAAGCCCATTCTCTGTCTAACTTTATTTCTTCATCAACTCCTGCTAAGAGGCCTGTTTTGTTGTGTATTATTGTTTCACACGGGCCCATTTTATTTATTGAGATTATTGGTTTAGCACAGCTCATTGCTTCTACTTGAATCATTCCGTATCCTTCAATACGTGAAGGGGCTGCATAAATGTCTGTAGCATTTAATAAGTGAACCATGAACTCTTGGCTAAATTCATCGTCAATAAATTCAACTTTATCCCCGATCCCTAACTTATCTGCTAAAATCATTTCTTTTTCTCGCCAATCATCAGAACAATCACTGGGCCAGGATTTACAAATATATTTCCAATCCTTGTATTCTTTATCAATTAAGGCTAATGCTCTCATCATTTCCTGAGCACCTTTTGATGTCACGTCTCCTCCAACTGTTAGAATCATTTTTTCATGACTATCTACTCCAAACATTTTTTTAATTGCTTTGTTAAGGTCTGGGCGATTTGTTGGTTTGAATAAGTTTGTATCAATGCCTATATGCATTGGGATAATTTTGTTAACATTTACTCCATCTCTTTTGTAGATTTGTCTTACCCACTCGCTTGTGGTAAACATTAAATCCAATTTGTCAAATTCTTCTTGATAATTGGCAACCCATCCATCTGCATTAAACCAAGGGATTGGTGTAACCTTATAACGCAGAGGTGTTTGTACAATCTCTGGAACGTTCCCCCAAAATCCGATTCCAAACGCAACATCTGGTTTGACATGTTTTAGGTAAAACTCTTTTTGTACGCTGTCTTGAAAGTGGCAAGGTATTGCTTCTTCGTTTGCGTTTAAGATGCCGCGGTAAAGCATGTCTCCTTGCAAACTTTGACCATCAGGTTCTGCAGGATATGCATAAAGAACTAAACTTTTCATTTTATTTTTTTAATTTTAAAACCTTCAATTTTTTTAGAGCACTTCTCTTCAAACCCTCCCCTTTGAAATCCATAAATTTTTGTGATAATCTTTTTTTTCTCTAAATAAATTTCGTCTTTGATGTTTATAAACTTATCCGAACGCGCGCTCGCGTTACAGATCGCTCCAGACTTGCGGTAAGAAAAGAAAAAAAGTTTTTTTGCCAAGATTTGTTTTTTATCGACGAGAAACTTCACGGCGTTGTGTGTTTCTATGTGGCGTTTGTGTCCGTACTCTCCGTTGCGTCCGTGCGTGAAGATGTAGTCATAACTTTTGTCTGCGAACTTTAAAATCCGTTTTGTAAATTCTTCGCGGTCCAGATCTTTTAAATCTTCGTCTTCTAAATCTGAGATAAAAGATTTTGCGTTGTAAACTCGACAGACTTTTTTAAATTTCGGAGCGCGGTCTGTGTCTGTTTTACGGCACAGGCTGATGATTGTAACGTTCCATTTGGGATTGGATAGAAGTGTTCCCCCCATCCAAATTGTTTCGTCGTCTGGATGGGCCACGATCACTAAAACTTTTTTTGTCATTGACTATAGTTAATTTTAATTAATCATTTTATGAACTGTTAGTTAATAAATATTTCTAAGATAAAAGCGAGATGATGTGTTCTTTAAACTTGATTTGTTGCGCGATTGGGTTTTGTGTCTCAAGCGCAATTACTTTGCCGAACAAAAAATTTGGAAGGCTTGTTAAGTAATCAAAATTTCTTAAAGATTGAATTTTGTGGATGTCTTTTTCTTTTTGTTTGTTGTATCCGTTTAAATGATTAGCTTTGAAATATTTGCGGCTCTTTTTTTTGCTTATGATGTAGTCAAAGTCTTTTGTCTGTCTTTTTTGGCTTGCTTTAAAATGAGAAAGATCAATACAAAAACCTTTAATTTTTTCAACTGCGACTTCTTTTGGGACTTGATCGTTATAGTTCATTTCAAGAAGCAGTTTGTCTTTCCATTCTTTCCATTTGTCTAAAAATTTAAAATGATCTTCATGGATGGTTAAATATTTTGGTTTAAAATTCTTGACTAAAAATCCTACCTCTTCTGAATTCATATCATCTCGGAGGTGAATTAGGGGGATTTTAATCTTTTTTGTTTTTATTTTGAGCAGTTCTTTATAGATCTTTTGTCTTTGACTGGGCCCGTACTGTGATAAAAAAACTGCAAATCTCTTTACTTTCAGTTTTTTAATCTCTTCTAATTTGTCTTTCCATTCTTTTTCAGTACTACCAGTAATACTTACAATGATCTTTTTGTTAAGATTTCTTATTTTCATATCTGAGAATGTTTTATTTTATTAATAAAGCTTTCCTGAATCCAAACCTATTTAAATGATTTTTAGTTTATTTAATTAAGAAAAAGATGGTGAAGTCTGTTAAGAAACCTTGGGGTGGGGAAAAACATTTCATACACAATGAATTGTCTACTGTGAAGATTTTAATAGTTAAACCTTTTCAGATATTGAGTTTACAAAAACATAGGAAGCGAAAAGAAGTTTGGCATTTTTTAACAGACGGTTGGGTGCAGTTAGGAAAGCGAGAAAAGAAAATGAAAAAAGGTGATACTATTACGATTCAAAAAATGCAAGCGCACCGTATATTTTCTAAAGGGAAAAAGGTTGAAGTATTGGAAGTAAGCTTAGGGCATTTTGATCAGAATGATGAAATTCGTTTGGAGGATAAATATGGGCGTAGATAAAATTATTGCCATTGATCTTGGAGGTACTAACTTGCGTGTATCTTTGGTTGAAAAAAATTGTATTGTTGAGTATCATAAAGAAAAGACACCAAAAACTCAAAATGAAATTTTAGAAAAGATGTGCGAGATGATTTCTAGTTTAATGGATAAAGATGTTATAGGTATTGGTGTTTCTTCTCCTGGACCTTTACAAGATGGGATTATAAAAAATCCTCCAAACCTGCCGATTAGAAATTTTGATCTTAAAAAATATTTAGTAAAAAGATTTAAAATTCATGTTGAGGTTGAAAATGATGCTAATTGTGTTGCTTTGGCAGAGGCACGAATGGGTGTTAGAAAAAGAAATATTATAGTTATAACCTTGGGCACTGGTGTTGGTGGTGGAGTAATTATGAACAATGAGCTTTATCTTGGTCAGGGGTATGGGGGTGAGCTTGGACATATTGTTTTGCATAATGGCAAAGATTTAGAAACTTTATGGCAAGAAAAAGCTAAACTGATTAAAAAGTATTTTAAAAAAGATATGTATGTAAGCGAAGTTTTGAAAAAGGGCGGACCTAATGCAAAGATTATTTTGGATTACTTAGCAACATATATTGGTCAGGGTGTTGGATCTTTAGTAAATGTTTTTGATCCAGAACTTGTTGTTTTGACTGGGGGTGTTAGGGAATGTGGATCAAAACTTTTAAAGCCTATTCAGCAGAAAGTGTATGAGTATTCAAAACTCCCCAGAAAAACTAAAATTGTATGGAGCCGATTGGATCATCCTGGTAGTTTAGGGGCAAGCTTACTTGTAAGAAACAGGAATTAATCATAAAATGATAAAAACTAAAAAAGTGCGAGCACCAGTACGAATCGATTTTGGAGGTGGAACTACTGATATTCATCCGTTTACTCATACGCATGGTGGAGCAGTTTTAAATTGTGGGATTAATCGATATGTTGTTGGTAAGATTATTAAGACTAGTGAGAATGTCCACTTGGAATATACTGGAAATACGCCTACAAGTAGCGGGCTTGGTACTAGTGGAGTTATGAATTTGGTGTGGCTTGCTTTGATTAGTCAAATAAAGATGAGGAAGAAGGGCGGGGTTAGTTTTAAAAATAAAATGCAATTAGCAGAGACTGTTTATTCTTTAGAGCAAGCTATGGGTTTGATTGGAGGAAAACAGGATCAGTATGCTGCAGCTTTTGGTGGAATTAATTTTATTGAGTTTAAAGGAGATAAGGTAAAAGTAAAGCCGTTAAAGTTGGGCAAGAAGTTTATAAAAGAGTTTGAGGATAAACTTGTTTTGGTTTATACTGGCAAGCCGCACTTTTCTGGAAATACTAATGGCTCTATGATTGAAAATCTTAAAAAAGGAAAGAACACAAAAAATTTGTTGAGGATAAAACATATTGCTATTGAGATGAAGGATGCCTTATTGAAGCATGACTTAGGAAGGTTTGCAGAATTAATGAATGAAGAAACTAAGGAAAGGGAGAAATTGCATAAATCTATTGTTCCATCTAAAACAAAAAAACTAATCAAGCAAGGCATGCGAAATGGGGCTGTTGCAGCAAAGGTTTGTGGCTCTGGGGGTGGGGGATGTATTTTATTTCTTGGTGATAAGCGTAAAATAAGAAAATATTTTGGAAAGCATGTTATTGATTTTAAGTTTGATTTCCAGGGTTTGACGTGGGTTTAAGAATAAAATTATTTCCTTTTTCTTTTCTTACTTTTTTGCTTGAACTCTTCAAGTAAAAGACGTGCTATTAAGTAAGAGATTGTTGATTCTGCGCCTTGATTTAGATTAACATTGTCTTTTGATAATCCGTCAAAACATCCTCCGGTTGTTTCATTATAAACCATTTGTTTCAGATAATTTCTACCTAAGAACCAGTTAAAGGCTAGAACTGCTTTTTCATGGTAGTGTTTATCTCCTGTTATTTTAGATGCTATGAGATAAGTTTGTACCATGGAAGACACGTCAACTGGTTGTTGATCAAATAATGCTCTTTTCCCGTCTTTATTAAACCAGCCATCTTGTCCAATTGGCATCATTTCGTCATTAACAAATAATATGTCTGACAAGAAGTGTAAGGTTCTTTCAGCAACATCACGATATTTTTTGTTTTTTGTTATCTCATATGCCCTGAAAAGTGCTTCAGGTATTTTTGAATTTGAATAGGTTAAGTTTTTTTCAAACCAATGCCAGTCTGCACTTGATTCGTGTTTGTATTGTTTGAGAAGTGAGTTCGCAAGCCATTTAATTAATATCCTTATCTTGCTACCTCCCCGTTTTTTGTAATAATGTGTGAGTCCAATTATTGTAAATGCTTTTGCTCGTGCAGCATCCAGTTGTTTTATGCGTGGTAGGGCTTTAAGAAATAATTTGTTTGCTTTAATTTTTATGTCTTTATCTTTACTTTTGTTTATAGCGTACCCTAGTGCCCACATTGTTCTTCCAAAAGAATCTGGGCTATAAGTGTCTAGGACTTCGTTTTCATTTTGAAAATTGTTTTTAAAATTTCCATTTTTTTCTTGAGCTTGTTCTACAAAGTCTAAATAAATCTTGGCAGCCTTTAATGATCTTGCTGATTTGGTTAGGTTATGGTGTATTGTAGCAGCGATAAATGCTCGTGCATTATCATCTGTTGTGTAACCTGAGGTCTTGTCTGGCACAGCATCTCTTGAAAATTGGATACATCCAAGATTGTCTGTTAATGAGTATAGGTGATTCATTTTTACTGGAGGATACTTTTTTGTTGTTTCTTCTCTAAGCCTTACGACCCTGTTAAATGTACTTAGATATCTTGCTGCAACATTTGACCAAATCATTGATCTGCTTTTCTGGTATGCATTTCTTTCAATGTCTGTACGTAGCGTCTTATCTGATAAAATGCGTTCAATAGCATTTGAAAATGATTCTGGATTTTTGAATTCTGCTAATAATCCTGCATTGTTCGCAAGAATTTCTTCTGCGTATATTATTGGTGTTGAAACAACCGCACGTCCGCATCCTAATGCATAAGATAAAGTTCCGCTTACAATTTGGTTTCTTTCTAAGTTTGTGCATAGATAAATGTCTGTTGCTAGTAAATACTGGATGATTTCTTGTAAGGATAAATATTTATTATAAAATTTGACATTATTTTGCAGGCCTAAACTTTCAACCTTTTTGATTAATTCTTCACGATAAACTTCTCCTTCATTTTTTCTTATTGCTGGATGAGTTTCACCAATTATTAAGTAAAGGATGTTTGGATACTTTTTAACTAAAGGGACTAATGATTCAATAGCATCTTCTATTCCTTTTCCTCTGCTTAAAAGTCCAAATGTTGAAAGTACGGTGCGATTTTTTAAGTTTAGGCGTTTTTTAAAATAAGTGCTTGGATAAAAAGGTACGTTTGGGATGCCATGACGTATGACATATAATTTGCTTTTATCAATCCCGTAATCTCTATTTAATATCTCTACTGCGATATCTGCCATGACAACTATTGCAGAAGATTTGGCTACAATTTTCTTAACAACTTCTCTCCTTTCTTCATCAGGATCTGGAAGTACACTATGAAATGTGATAACTACTGGTTTTTCAACATGTTCTAAAAATGGAATCAAGTTTTTCCCGTATTCTCCTCCAAAAATCCCAAATTCGTGCTGTATGCAAACTAGTTTTATGTCTGGGTTATTATTGACATTTTTGGCATGTTCAATATAACTGTCTATGCTTTCCTTATTAATCTGCATGATAACATTTTTATCATAATTATATATGCTTGTTGAATCATCTAAAGCGATCACACGAGATTTTAATCTAGGATTAAATCTTTTGTTCATTGCAAAAAGTAGGTCTTTAGCAAACGTTGCTATCCCACACTCTTTTGGGGGATAATTGCTTAAAAAGCAACATAGATTTTGATCTTTTAACGAGCTAGAACCTTCGTTTTTTTCTACCATCTGAATGCAATTACGTGTTAATTCTAGTTTATAAATCTTACATTTTTTTTGTTTTATTGTGGAGTGGTATATTTTTGTGGGTTATAGGCAAAAGTATAGGTTAAAGTACCATTGAATTTAAAAAGGAAAAATTTTTTTTAAGTAGAGAAAAGGTGTTTAAAAAAAATGAGTGGTATTGTAGGTGTAGTGTCTGAAGATGATTGTATGAAAGATGCATTAACTTGTACTTTTTATTTACAAAACCGTTCTGAAGGATATTCTGGTTTAGCTTGGAAAAATGATGATAATAAATTAAAAAATTCTACTCACAAAGGATTAATTAAGCAAAGTTTTACAAAAGAAAGATTAAGACATATGCAAGGGAACTATGTTATTGGGAGTGTTTCTGGAAATCGTGAACCTGTCTCAGAATTGTCTAATTCTGGGGGAATGATGTTATGTTATGATGGTAATCTACTAAATTATGATGAGATTAAAAATGATCTTTTGAAAGATAATTGTAGCTTTTCAGGGTATCATAATCCTGAAGAAATTTGTGATAGTGTTTTAATCTCTAAAATTATTGCAAGAGAACCAGATTTTGAGACTGGAATTGAAAGTTTGATTGATAAAATGCAAGGGGATTTTGCAGTTACTGCCTTAACTCCTCAGGGCGTTTATGCTGCAAGAGGTTGGGGAAGAAAACCATTGATACTTGGAAAACATATTGAAAAAAAATCTTATGCTGTTTCTTCTGAAAGTGTCTCATTTATTAACCCAGGATTTGAAATTGTGCGTGATGTTGAGCCTGGAGAAGTTGTTTTATTGGATAATGAAGGAATTCATAGTGTTAAGAAATTTGATTTGAAACCTATTAAATATGGAACTTTTGAATGGGTTTATACCGCACATCCTGCATCAGTCATTGATGGGAGAAGTGTTGAGTTGGCAAGAAATGCTATTGGCGCTTTGCTTGCTAAAAGGTATGGAGATGAAATTGATGCTGATATTGTTTCTCCTATTCCAAATTCTGGAAGATGCCATTCAACAGGTGTAGCTAATGTTTTGTCAAAGAAACTGGGTACTGATTATTTAGAAGTTTTTAAGAAATTTGATTACTGTGGAAGAAGTTTTACTCCAGGAACTGATGTTGAAAGGCATGAAGTTGCAGAGGAGAAGTTAATTCCGGTTAGGGAAATAATTGAAGGAAAACGTATTGTTGTTGTGGATGATTCAATTGTTAGAGGGACTCAAACGCAGATACAAACTAAAAGATTAAAAGAAATGGGTGCAAAAGCAGTTTATGCAATGATTGCATGCCCACCTTTGATGGCTGCATGTAGTTATGGAAAATCTACTGAAAAAGCTAGTGATTGTATTGCTCAGAGGATGAGTTTAGATCAGATCCGAGAAACTCGGGGCTTGGATGGATTATTTTATGCAACTATTGAAGATTTAGAAGAAGCTATACAAAAGCCAAGAGAAGAACTATGTCTTGATTGTTGGGGCGAAAATTAAAATCATTTTCTTAATTTTATTTTAGTAATTATTTAAAGCAGATAAAACAAAATTATTGGGATTATTAAACAACCCATAAGATGTATTCTTTTAATTCCTAATTGAATTGCAAAAAGGCCAAGAGCAGTAGCTGTTATAAAGACTATTAAGCCAATTAATCCTCCAATCAGGTTTAACATGTCTGAGAGTAAGAAGACCAGAAAAAATAAAATTCCTAGAACAACTAATGAGATTTTCGCATAATTAAAACGATGTATATTTTTTGCAATAAGTTTTGATAATAGAATTGTTATAACCGCGGCTATTATTCCTGAAAATAATATTACTGCTATTATATAGATCAGATTTATGTGTGTTAATTCTGGAATCAGCTGTGAAACTGCGATAGCAGCTCCTGTTCGTGTTTTGCCTACTGCGTATAATGTTATAAATGAGAGACCCATAACAATTGTATTAATTGCTCCAAGTAAAAATAAGAATTCGCGTTGATCTTTTATTCTTGTTGCTGATTTGCCTATGACTGCGGCAGTACTTGCTCCAAGGCCTGGAAGAAATGCAGTAAATGGGGATGCAATAATAGATCCTATTGTAGCTTTAATTGCTGACTTTTTGTTTAATCTTATTTCTTTTAATGGAATAATTTTCTGTTTTGGTACTTTTGTTTTATGCTTAATGCTTAAAATAATGCTGCTTGCTCCAAATAGTCCTGTGAGTAGTGGAAGTAGGGGTTGGGAGATGTTTAAGTTTAATGTTGTTATGCCTAAAAATCCTGCCAAAATGAAAATAATTAGTGCCCATAATTTTTTGTTATAGTTTAATATAAAACCTTTTTTTGAAAGCCCGCCTTCGTCTAAAATTATGTATAAAGAGACTATGAGAAGTATGACCCAAATAATTTGGCTAAGAAATGGGTAGACTTTTGGAAGAATATATAAAAATAATGGAGTAAATATTAGGATGATTAGTAAGGCTGTTAAACTTCCGTATAATGTAAGGATTACTGCAGGATACGCCCTGCCTTTAAGTAATAACTGATGACCTGGAAGAATTGATAAAAAAGAATCTTCATCAGGTGCTCCTAAAAATATTGAAGGTATGTAGTCAATAAATGTGTGAGTTATTGACATTGATACAATAAAGATTACTAAAATAAGTGGTGTTGTGATAGAAAGTAATGTTGCAGAAAGGCCTAAAAGTATTACTGTTATTAAATTTATATGAATTCCTGGTATTAGGCCTGTAAATGTTCCGGCTAAAATTCCTAAAAATAAGGCTAATATTATATATTCAATCATTGTTTTTTGAGCAAATAAGAGTTTATAAATTTGGTTTTTGGTATAAAACCAAGATGATTTTTCATAATTTTCACCCCGACAAGATTAACTTGATAAATATGATTCCTTTTGGTAGGGCTAGTAGTGTTTTTATGCAAGGGCTTTTTGATGGACATCCGGAAATTGTAACTATTATATTTTATTATTTGCGAGAAAAGGATGTAAAAGGTAAAAACTTTGAAGATCTTGTTGATTTGAATTATAACCGTATGAAGGAGCGTGTTGATATGTATATTGGAAATTATGATTTAGAAAAAAAATTTCCAAAAAAGGAATTTAGAAAATATTTTAAAGAGTATATTGATGAATTCGGGATAAGTGCAAAAACTGTTTTTATTGGGGTTCATTATGCCTATGCCCGACATTTTAAAAAGGATTTGAAAAAAGTAAAATATATTTTTGCACATTCGCATTGGCCAGATGTTTTCTTGGAGATGGTAGGACATTTTCCTAAACAAAAAATGTTATTTTTGGCTAGAGACCCCAGGTCGAGCTTTCTTGGAGGGAAAAAGACTGAATCCTTAGTTGCTGCAGTTATGATTTTGCGTAGTACATTAAATTTATATAAGAAGTTAAAGAAAAAGAGAAAAATGGATATGTTGGTAATACGGCATGAAACATTGCATACTGATTATGAAAAGATAAAACAAGTATTAGTTGATTGGTTAAAGATAAGTAAAGATAAAACAATAAATTCTGCAACTTTTTTTGGACTACCTTTTTATGGTATGAATAAGCAAAGAGTAACATCGATTACTGGTGTTTTAAGTGATGTTCCAAACCCTGTTTTTGCTAAACCAAAATGGGAAGATAAAATGTCAACTGCTGAGATTAATTTTACACAGTTTATGTTCTCAGACATGTTTACAATGTTTGATTATAAAAAGCGTAAAATGTTTGAACCGTTGTGGGTTGAATATTTTGCTACAAGACGAAATTTGTCATTATCTATGATAAATGGTCATTATAAAGGATTAAGAAGTTTTGGTTTGAGAGGTTTAAGAATATTATACATGGTGCCATTGATTGGTAGGCCATTAGTTAAACTGTTTTGGATTTTAAAAGAAGTTTTGCATCTAGCACATGATGATTTAAAAATAAGGTCAAAGATTAAGTCTTTGTAAAATAGTTTTTATCTCTTAAGAAAGTGTCGATTATTTTTTCACTAACTTGTTTTGTACAGTCTCCTCGTTCTGGATGCCACATTATGCCAAGAATTGGTAAGTTTGGGTGATATATGCCTTCAATAATTCCATTTTTTGTTTTTGCGAAAGCCTTTAGCTGGGGTGATAATTCTTTTTCTGTAATGCCTTGATTATGGTATGAATTAACTGTAGCGTTTTTTATGCCAAGTGTTTTTGCAAGATCTTCATGAATTATTTGGATTGGATGTGTTGTTGCGGTATGGTTTTCTTGGTAAGATTGCTTAATGTCTGGTAGCAAGGTTCCTTTAAAATAAGTGTTTAAAAGTTGCATGCCACGACATTCACCAAGTATTGGAATTTTTCTGTTTATGGCTGCTGATATTATTTTTCTCTCGAGTCTGTCCCTTTGTTTAGATATTGATGTGCTAGGAAAGGGTTTTCCATTATAGAGGTCTGGAGAAATATCATTGCCTCCTGAAAGGATTATTAAAGAAGGGTCTAGATCAAAGTATGATCCTAAAACTTTGGTTTGTGTTGAAACTGGAACCAGAGTAAAGCCCCAGTCTTGATGATAGTAATCAACATAGTTTTGTTCTAATGCGTCTAGCTTTCCAAGTTTTGGGTCTGCAAAATCTCGTTGGGTTATTAATGCTAACATTTTTATTTAAGATTTATGTACTTTTTAATTTCTCCTGTCTTGTTCCATTGTATTGCTTTTTCTATGTCCTCGGATGTGTCAAACTCAAGCCATCCTTTTTTTGTATGCACGGCATGTACATCTATTCCCTTGTTTACCATTTCCTGTAACATGCATGTCATGTAGGCTTGTTTAAATGATTTAGAGCGCAGCCAGGGCTCACTTGAATTCCAATGTTTCTTTTTATTTTCATGAAAAATTTCTTTAAATGCTTGGATGCCTTGATTATTGAATTTTATTAATCCAATATATCTTGACATTGCATCTTCGAGTTTGCAATGTGGGTTTCCAATGTCTATAATTTTGCTTTCTGAATCATAGGTTAAACTCTCAATATCTGATCTCCAATCATCTAGTCTTGCCATCCAGTAAGGGGCCCAGTCATCGTCTACAAGGACGGAAACAGGTGATTTACTTTTCTGGATTTTGTCAATCAAACGTTTTTCATAAAGAATGTCTGCATAACAAATAAGGATCTCTGAATCTGTGGACATTTCTTTTTCTGCAGTCATTAATGAAGCAACCATGTTTGTTGTAGCAAAGTCTGGATTTTCATAATATTTGGTTCCAGTGATGTTTATCTTGTCTGGCATGTAACCTCTGACAATGCTTATGTCATTTATTCCTGAGGATCTTAATGTATCTACTTGGTGTTCAAGTAAGGGTTTGTTGTTAAACTCTAGCATACATTTTGGAAGATTTTCTGTATATTTTCCAAGACGTGTCCCCATACCTGCTGCACAAATTATTGCTTTCATTTTAAGATATTCCTTTTATTTGGTTTGTTCCGCAATTAAGCTCAATATTTTCAAATTTGCGGATATGTTCAAAGATTGTTTCTCCACAACCGATTGCTGCTGGAAGTCCGAATTCTGCACATCTTATTGACATGTGAGACGCTACTCCACCATATTTTGTTATTAATCCTTTAATGTTGTGGCCAAAGATCCAGTCATACCCTGGATCAGCATTTGTTATCAAGACTATTTTGTTTTTTATATCTTCTGTTGTTTTGTGTTCTGATAAATTTATGATCTTTCCAGTAATGGATTTGTTTGTAATATAGTTTGGCTGACTGTCAAATTGATGAAAATACTCTGTGCTTCTGTCTAAGTATATTAATGGTGGCAATCTAAGAGCTTTTGTTATTTGATAGTTGGTCATACTTTTTTTAATTTTATTTTTTAGTTCTTCAATCTCGTTTATTGATTTTGATTTGTGTGAAAATAAGATTATGTCATTAATTTCTAAAAAAGTTACGTCTTCTTTACTAAACCCGTGTTTTGACATAAATTTGTGGCAATAGTCAAGTACCAGGCTAAGATTTTTTGTAAACTCAAATTTTGATCTTTCGCGGGCTATTAATGCTTTTCTTGTAAACTCTAAAAACTGGTCTGCTGAGAAGTCAAGGCCTTCTTTTTTAATCTCGTTATCTATGATTGTCTTTTTCTCAATACTAAAATCAAATTGGATTTGTTGTTCATTTTTCTCTTTTATACTTGTTATAATAAAATATTCATCAAAATTTTCATTGTATGTTTTTGAGCAAAGATCATAAGTTCCTGGCCTTAAGTGCCCAAATTTTTTTAAAAAATCTTCTTTAGTTATTTGGTTGTTTTTAAATTCTTGTAATGTTTCTAAAAATTCAGTTGCTACAGAGCGGATAGATCTGAAAAATAAATCTTTTTCGTCTGTTGTGACTACGCCTTTGTCTACTAATGAAGTTAATAAAATGTTTCCTATGAATGCAAAACGTGCTAGTTTTGAGAATGGTAAGGTGCCATAATATTTACAGTCATGGATCAGTTGAGAAATTTTGACGTCATCTTCGATATCTGAATTGACTATTTTTTCTCTTCTGTTGCCGAGAGAGTAGTTGAGCTCTAATTCTTGATCAATTGATGTGTGGTGGTTATTAACAATTTTGTTTGTCAATTCAATTAATGAATCTTTTATTTCTTTTATCTGTAAAGGGGAGAAGTTGTTTTGCTGTAATTCTTGCTCTTCTTTTTCAAAACCAAACTTGTAGCAAGTATGAGCTATCTTGAATTCTACTTTGTCGTGCCATTTTGGATTATTTATTAGTTTATCTATATAAAAATTAACTAGTTTTTCAGAAGTAGTTTCTGAAAGTGAGGCCGGGACAAATGTGTTAAAGCTTAGACGCACATCAACATAAGGTTTGCCGCCAAGAGATACAACTCCTGGATGATAGCCAACATCTTTATATCCGATCTTTTTTCTGCTTAGCGGCCATATTGAATCAGTAATTAATTCTCTGTAAAGTGAAAATGCCAAAGGTTTTGGTGATTCGCCTATTATCTCTGCAGGGTTCCAGTCAGGCATGGAACCGAAAATCGCTTTATAGCCGTGCAGGTTTGGAAACTTTTTATCGTTTGTCTGAATGAACTCTTTAATTCTTTTAATTGTGGATTTTAGATTTTCATCTAAAAAAGGGTCTATTTGTTTTAAGGTTGTTAATGGGCGTATTTGTAATAGGAAGATCCCAATATCATTAATTGCAAATTCTATGTCTAAACTATCATTGTTAGTAATCGTTTCAATCTCGTTTACGAGTTTTATCACTTTATTTAGGTGAGGGTTAGTTGGAAGTTTTTCTGAAGATTTGAGATAAGTAAATGTTTTTAAGTTTCCAGACCCACCCGTGACACTATAAGTTTTTCCGGACATGTCGTCATAGTTTATAACTAGATATGGTGCACCTGTATTATGGCACCGCGTAAATACTACGCCGCTCAAAATAACATTTTTTATCATTGGCTGAACTAAAATTTGATCATTTGGGTCTGGTTGTCCTTTTTTTGTGTAACTTTCTTTAACTTTTTCTACGGCTTTAATTATTGAGTGTATGTCATTTTTTGGAACGTTTAAGATTGTTTCATAATTTCCTGCTTGTGAAGAATTAAGAGTGTCTTCGTTTAATGAGCTACTCCTTATAGCAATTAAATCTGTGTCAAAAAACTTTATGATTTCTTTGATTATTTCTTCTTTGCTGTTTATCCAGTCAGTTACTGAAAAAGATAAATGATCAAGAACAAGACTTTCCTTTACAAGTGGTTTGATCTTCTTTAAAGTTTCTGCTTTAGTTCCAAATATAAAATCCACCATTTTTAAGAAGTTTTATTTTTTTTGAGCAATCCAGGCCTTTGTTAAGTATGGAACATCAATTGTTTCTTTATCTTTCAAAAGGTCAGTGATACTGTTTATGATGTTGTCAAAGACTTTTGGACCAATTTCTTCAGCACTTGTTCTTACATGATTTGCGGCCTTCCAGGCACTGATGTAGTGATCTTTTGATTGTGTGCTTTTGTGTACGTGACGCATCTCTAAAACGTCTGTAAAATATCCGCTTGACATTAAAAGTTCTTTTGAGTTTTCTCCGCTTCTGAAACCACGGGACAGGTTTGGGATGTTGGTCTGTATGATTTGTTCAACCTGTTCTTGGATTGGGTCTCCTTGTTTGACAAGCGGGTTCCATAAAAGTGTGACATATCCTTTATCTTTTAATATTCTATAAAATTCTGGTAATGATTTGTTTGGGTCTGTCCAGTGAAAGGCTGAAGCCATTGTGACCAAGTTAACTGATTTATTTGCAAGACCTGTATTTTCTCCATCTCCTTTTCTCCAGGAGACATTTCGGTAATCTTTGGTATATTCTTCCCCATTAGCTCTCATATCATCATTTGGTTCTACTGAAATAACATTGAGGCCTTTATCTGCTAGCTGCCTTGAAAATATTCCTGTTCCTGCTCCGATGTCTGCGACTGTTTTGCTTTGCTCGCTGTAAGCTAAGCCTGTATGGGCAAGAATAAGGTTTAGTACAGTATCTGAATATCCAGACCGGTATTTGCGATAATTTTCTCCTTTGCCTGTATAATCTGATGCTTTATGCTTTTCCATTGTTTAACACCTTTATTATTGCTTGAACGTTTTGGTCAATCTCTTCTTCATTATTGTTTGTAAGTACAAGTGTAGGATTTTTTGGAAATTCTGGGGTTTGGTGGAGTCCCATAACATTTCCGTCTGCTGTTGTGTATAAATCTTTTTTATCTCTTTGTCTTAAAATATCAGGATCTACCTGAAGCAAGACTTCATAGTAATTTTTATTATGTTCTTTGTTGTAGTCATGAATATCGTGAAATAATGAGATTGTGCTCATGATTACGTCATGACCTTGATTAGTTAGATAACTGCATAGTTTTGAATAAATTTTTGCAGTTCTTTGCCTTCCATCAATGCCGTGTGTTGTGGTTTCATCTAAAATTTCTCTGATGTTATCGCCGTCAAGATGAACTGGTTTGTAGTCCATTTCCTCTTGAAGCCTTTTTGCTAGGGTTGTTTTTCCAGATCCAGCAAGGCCAGTGATCCAAACTAGTCTTCCTTTTTTTTGCATAAATTTATTATGTATCAGTCCTATTATAAAATTAATTGTACCTTAATATATACTAAAATTTGATTAATTAAATTAAAGAGATTCTAGGTATTGCATTATCTTTTTTACAGCAAAGAAGAGTTTATAAATTTGGTTTTTGGTTTTCTTTTATGGCATATGATGTTGTTGTGGTTGGTAGCGGATTTGCAGGTTCTGTTATTGCAGAGCAACTTGCAAGTACGGGCAAATCTGTGTTAATTTTGGATAAAAGGGATCATATTGGCGGGAATTGTTATGATTATAATCACGGAAATATTTTGATTCAAAAATATGGGCCTCATATTTTTCATACAGACAATAAGCAAGTTTTTGATTATCTGTCAAAATTTACTAAGTGGAATGATTATCAACACAAGGTTCTGGCAGATTATCAAGGAGAACATTATCCAATACCTATTAATCTCGATACTGTAAATAAGTATTACAACTTAAATTTAAATTCTCCTAACGAGTTAAAAATTTTTTTAGAGAGTATTCGAGAAAAAATAAGTGACATAAAAAACTCAAGAGATGTTGTTGTTTCAAAATTTGGAAATGAGTTATATGAAGCGTTTGTAAAACATTACACAAAAAAACAATGGGATCGGTATCCACAAGAATTGCATCGTATGGTTTTGGAAAGATTACCGATACGTTATGATAGAAACCCAAATTATTTTAATGATGAATTTCAAGGTATGCCCAGTAAGGGGTTTACAAATTTGTTTACAAATTTGTTGAATCATAAAAATATAAAGATTGCTTTGAATACTGACTTTTTTGATGTTGTAAGTCGTTTAAAGACTTCTAAAATTATTTATACTGGTCCTATTGATCGATTTTTTAATCATAAATATGGTCCTTTAAAATATCGTGGGATAAATTTTGTTTTTGAAAAACATTCAATCCCTAGTTTTCAGGTAAATTCTGTAATTAATCATCCTGATATCAATAAGGATTTTGCGCGTGTAACTGAGTTTAAGAAATTTTATAATCTTGATAGTAACGAGACTGTTATTTGTAAGGAATTTTTTACATGGGATGGGGAGCCAAGTTATCCTTTAATGGATGAAAATAATTTGACTTTGGCAAAAAAATATTTGCAAGAAGCAAACAATAAAAAAAATGTATATTTTATCGGACGTCTTGCAGAGTATCGGTATTTAAATATGGATAAGGCTGTTGAAGCTGCACTAAATTTGGCTAAAACTCTTGAGTAGGTTTTAGAAATGTTTTTATTATATATTTTGCTAAATCTGGAGTGCAAGATCTAAACTTGAAGTTTTTTATTTGTTCTTGTATTTTTATTAAGATTTCGGGATTTCCCCCTATTTTGTTTAAAAGTTGTAGAAATTTTTTAGTGGTTGGAGTGTACCATCCAATTTTATTTTTTGTAACAAATTTTAACGTTGGAAACTCGTTGATCATACAAGATGTATAAATTATTGGTTTATTTTTTGAAAGAACTTCAAAGGTTTGCGAAGCTCCAGGTTTTCCAAGTACTAGGTCTGAAGCTGCTATAAGTTCATGCATATTCTCAACATAACCTAAAACTAAAAGGTTTGTTTTTGATTTTTTTGTTGATATTCTTTCGATCTCTTTTTTTAGCTTTTTGTTCCTTGCGCATATGAAGATTATTTGATAGTCTAAATTGTTTTGAATGATTTTTTTTACGAAAAGTTTTAAGTTGCTTACTCCCTCTGCTCCTGCAGACATTAAAATAGTTGGTTGGTTGGTAAGTTGCAATTTTTTTCTTAATTTTTGTTTGTTTTGGGTTGGCAAAGAATGTTTGTGATCTAAAATGTAGGAGTTTTTGATGATTTTTAATTTGTTTTCTTTAACTCCTTTTCGCAGTAATTGAGTATGTGCGCGGTTAGAAAAAGTTATTACTTTGTCAACATCTTTTCTTGCCCAAAGTTGATGACTATCAAAAGGATCTGTGTTTATTGAAATAAGAGGAATCTTTAGTTTTCTTCTGGCTCTTGATAATACGTGAGTCATTGAATAGTGTGTGCTAATTAGCAGGTCTGGTTTTTGTTTGATAAGATATTTTTTTGTTTTGTTTATTAAATTTAGTAACAAAATCCTTTCAGCTCTTTGAGCTATTTTGTTATTTGTAAGCGTATATATTATGTGCATTGATTCTGGAAGATTTAGGCCTATTTTTGTCCAACATGTATGGTATGCATTGAAAAATATTTTTGAGCCTAGCTCTTGCGCAAGGTCTAGAATTGTTATTTCGTACTTTTTTGGGTATAATTTTTCTATTGATTTTTTTAGAGCATTTGCAGGAGATTTGTGCCCGTCACCGATTTCTAGCATAGCAATTAAAATCCTTCTTTTTTGCATTTTTTTGAAAAATTTTACTTTGTTATAAACGTTGTTGCATGCTAATTGTTATTTTGTAAGCCTGTAGATGGCTTGCTATTATGGATTTTGTCAAAAATTAGGTCTATTTACTCATTTTTATGACTTTATGACTTTATTTTTGGTAGAAAACTATTTATAGTGACTATTAAACATATGATTGTAAAATGAAAAGAGTAGGTAATATTTTGAAAAGAAAACTAGGTTTAAATACGTTTTATTTTTCGATTGTTGCGTTTATTTTTTCTTTACCACTTTTACTATATGCTATTTTATTCAGGGATAGTCTTCTTACTTCCTTTTTTTTTGTGGTGTCTCTTGCTTTGTTTTACTTAATCCAAATTATGCTTGTGGCCTGGCTTAATAATGGGAAAAAAAGTATTTTTTTAAAGAAATTTTTTATTATTACTTTTTCTACAATATATTTTTTATGTTATGTTGGGGTTGCCTTAAATTTGTTTAATGGTGGAGATTTTAGTTATATGGTTGTCTTTTTTACAGGTCTTAAATCTGTATTTATAGCTTCAATTAAATTTAATGGACTTTTTATAGTCACTTTGATTGCTCTTGGTATTCTTTTTATTATTTATATTATCTTTAGAATTTTAAAAAAGACTTTATGGGAAATTGATATTAATCATAAAAATTATGCTTTATATCTCGTGGTTCCATTATTTTTTCTTTTTTTAGCTATTCTTTTTGTTCAGGGCGCAGCAGATTCTGGATTTATGAATTATGTTCGCAAAACTTATGAAAGATATGATATAGATAATAATTATTTTAAGCAATTGTATGATGATTCTAATTATCAGACTGATTCTGATATGAATGTTATTGTCTTGCAATTAGAGTCTGTAAATTCTTTTGGAGTTTTAGGGAATTTTTCTGTTGAACGTGAATACTATAACTCTTCTTTCACACCAAATCTCTGGAAATATGCTTCTCGGGGCATTTTTTTCCCGAAATATATTGGAAATAGTGTGCGGACGATTCGAGCTCAAGCAAATATGTTTTGTGGGGTTTTTTTGAATATGAACCGTGCTTTTGCTTTTAGGCTTGATGAACTAAATAAGGACTGCCTCCCAGTACAGTTAAGAAAATCTGGGTATAGGTCACTTTTCTTTAGGGAAGATACCTTGGAGTTTACTAATTTTGAAAATTTTATAGAAACTGTTGGATTTGATGAGATTCATCAAAGCGATATTATGCAAGAAGATGATGCAAAAGCTGATTGGGGATATTATGATGAAATATTTTTTGAGCGTGTTTTTGATTACCTGAATAATAATTATAAAAATCCCGATCAAATTTTTACTTACATTGAAATCAGTGCTCATCATTTTCCGTTTGAATCTTATGAAGATGATAAAAAATTTGATCCTCCAATAAAAAATGCTGAAGAAGTGTATGAACATTATTTAAATTCGCTTGCATGGCAAGATTATTACTTAGATATTTTTATGAAACTTTTTGATGAATATAGTGATAATAATACGTTATTAATAATTACTGGAGATCATAGTTATCCTATTTTTGAAGAGCCTGATCAGTATAATACTTTGGGTCTGTATGATGATAACATTTTGATTCCTGTTTTGTTTATTCCTCCAAAAAATGTTGAACATGAGTATAAGGTTGGTTCTGTTAATCTAAGGCGTCATTCGCAATTGGATTTTAGAGCTACATTGTTTAGTTTGTTAAATAATCAAACTTTGCCGAATTCTTTTATTTTTAACTTAAAGGATGGTTTTGAAGAAGAAGATTATGAGGATTGCGCAATGGCTGTGCAACCTTTTGGGGAATTAAAAGTAGGATCAATTAAAAACAATATTAAATCTGTTTATTCTTTAGAAGATAAAAGTGTAACTACTTATGACTTAACTTCTGATCCTCTAGAAGTTAGCCCTATCTTGTTTGAAGAGGGCATAACTTATGAGAAATTTTTTGAGAAACATCTTTGTTCCAGATATAAGCAATATATTAATAAGAATTATGTTTCAAAAAAACCCTATTGGTATTTGAGGTTAATTTTTGTTGTATTGCTTTTTTTTGTTTTATTTTATATTTTTTTGATTCTGCTTTGGATTTTTGAAGTTATTAAATCAAAGGGAATTGTGCCAAAACTTTTAAAAAAATGATCAGTTTAATATTATGATGAATAAAAAAAAGATCGGTAAGGTTAGTTTTCCATTAGTCCTTTTAATTTGTTATTTAGCATTTTGGATTCTTTTGGCAATTAATCCTAGGGATCGGACTGTTTGGCTTCTTGAAAATGTTTTAGCTTTTTTTGCAGTTCCTTTATTTATCTGGACTTATTATAAATTTAGATTCTCAAATGTTGCTTATTTTTGCATTTTCATTTTTATGATGCTTCATACCCTTGGGGCACATTATACATACTCAAATGTTCCATTCGGTTCTTGGATTCAGGATTATTTTGGATTGGCAAGAAATCATTATGATCGGTTGGTTCATTTTTCGTTTGGACTTTTAATGATTGTTCCAATACGCGAGTTTTTTTTAAAAATCGCAAAAGCAAAAGGAATTTGGTCTTATTACTTACCGTTTAGTATTATTGTTAGTTTTTCAGCATTTTATGAGGTTGGGGAATGGCTTACTGAGTTTTTGGTTGGTCCTGCGAAAAATTTGGTTTTTTTGGGTACTCAGGGGGACATTTGGGATGCTTCTAAGGATATGTTTTTGGCAACTTTTGGTAGTATGATTACATTGATTGTAATGTTTATTGGAAAAGCAAAGCATAAAACTATGAATTGGAAAGAAAGAATAAAAAAAGGTTTTGCACCAATTTAATGTCTATATTCTTTTGAGATTGTATGATTATTGATCTAAATTTGTCTATATTCTTATATGTATGTTTAGGATTATTAATTCTTTGAGTATAATAAACTTTAAAAGTACTAATAATTGTTTGCATATTGGTTAAATAAACCACCTAGGAGATTTGGGGAAAAGGGTACGATTATAAGACGAAAAAAATGGATCCCAGAACTAGGAAGTTAGCACAACTAATATTGAAATATTCTTTAAAAGTTTTACCAGACACAAATGTCATGATCTCTGGGGGAATAGAAGCGCAAGAATTTATTCTTGAATTATACAAGCAAGTTATATTACAAGGGGCTTATCCTCTTGTAAATATAACTTTGCCGGGTATGACTGATTTTTATTATAAACACGCAAGTGATAAGCAGTTAAAGAAATTTCCAGATTTGCGGATGCATACTGTAAAAAATGCAAAATTTTATGTTGGGATTGATACAACTACAAATACTAGGTCATTATCTAACTGTGATCCAAAACGTATAGCAGAACGTATGAAAATTACACGGCCGATTTCTAATTATGTGTGTAATGAAAAAGATAAAATCAAACGAGTAACTGTTGGGTTTCCTTGCATGGCTTTGGCTCAGGAAGGTGAAATGAGTTTAAATGAGTTTGAGAACTTTGTATATTCTGCATGTTTACAAGATTGGAAAAAGTTAGGCAAAAAGCTTGACAAAATAAAGAAAAAGTTTGAAAATGGTAGGGGTGTTCACTTGATTGGGCCTAATGTTGATTTAAAATTTTCTATTAATCATAAAAATTGTGTGGCAGATAAGGGTGAAGAAAATATGCCTGGGGGTGAAGTTTTTATGGCCCCTGTAAGAGAAAGTTTGAATGGCTGGATAAAGTTTGAATATCCTGCAATTTATCTTGGTCAAGAAGTAAGTGGCATTTTTTTGCGGTTTGAGCTTGGGAAGGTTATTGAAGCATCAGCTACAAAAAATGAAAAGTTATTGCAGACAGTATTAGAAACTGATGAAAATGCAAGCTATGTCGGAGAGTTTGGAATCGGCTTAAATCCTGGGATTACTAAATATACTAGAAATTTATTGTTTGACGAAAAAATTGAAGGAACTATTCATTTAGCCTTAGGAATGGCATACAAAGATAATGGTGGAGGCAATGATAGTGCAATTCATTGGGATATTGTAAAGAATATGAGAAAAGGTAAAATTATATTAGATAAGAAAGTTGTATGTGACAAGGGCAAGTGGAAAATCTAATTTCTTTAAGATATAAATTTATAAACTTTTTTTATTTGATAATTCTACTAATATAATAAATATAAAATAAAAAAGAGATTGTTTTGATGTCATATAGGATAAGGAGATATAGTAATTTTAAAAGGCGAAAACATTTTGAAACCTATGAACCAAAAGAGGGTTTTGATTTTAGGAAAGCAGACGCAGTGCCATTATTAGTTCGGATTAGTGACAAATTAATTTTTTTAGGGGGGTTCTTAAGCATTTTTGTTACTGGTTTGTTTATTAGTGTTAAAAGTTTTTTTGGATTCAAAAAAAACCTTGAAAATATTACTGATCGCCGGCGAAAAATTGTGGAAATTAGGATAAAGAAGTAAAAAAGAATACTTTTATAAAGTAGATGCTTTATATATAATAAAAGATGGTGAATCAGATTGTTTATGACTACTTGAAGCAGCACCATGGTAAGTATGGGCTGGAACCATTAAAGAAAAAACTTATTTCTGCAGGTTATGCTAGTGATGAAGTTAACGAGGCTGCAGCGTCATTAGGCCTGAAACAGCTGGCAGAGAAAAATAAGAAGGAAGAAGCTAAGAAACAAGCTGAAGCAAAAAAAATTGAGGCAAAAAAAGCTGAGGCAAAAAGGGCTGAGGCAAAAAGGGCTGAGGCAAAAAGGGCTGAGGCAAAAAGGGCTGAAGTAAAAAAAACTGACGTACAAAAGCCAAAAATAGTTACAAGTGCGAGCAAAAAAATTAAAGGGTCTAACTGGATAAAACTTGGGGCGGTTTGTGGTGTTTTTTTATTAATTTATTTTATTGCGATGCTTGCTATTATTATTATGGCTTTTGTTACTTCTGATGTATCTCTTTTAAGTGAAGGAACTATTAGTTATGTTATCTTAATATTTTCTGGGCTTGCATTGCTTGCATTGCTTCTTTTTTATACGGGTTTTTATAACCTTTCTAAGCATATTCAATCTAAGTCGTTGAAGGTTTCTTGTTTAAGTTTTGTAGTTCTCATTATTTCTTTATTTATAATCCTTATTGGTGGTGGTAGTGGGTTTTGGTATAAACTGAATGCCAAGGGTCTTACTGGTAATGCTGTCCTTAATTTAGAAGGATTATCTGCTCTTGGCGATGGAAGTATTGGGGCTACCGGCATAACTCTTGGACCTTTTATGATTAGCCTTTTGGTTCTTTTGACCTTGATCTTTTTGTTTTTCTTAATAATGCAAATTATTTTTTCAATAGCTTTGATAAAGATTAGCGAAAAGATTAAATTTTCAAAGGCAGCAGGGGTGTTTAATTTGTTGTGGACAATTTTGAATATTTCTCTTTTTATTGCTGTGCTCTTTTTAATTGTCCAGATTTGGATGAATCCATTGTTTATTTTTGAATTGCAATTCTCAATGGCAAGTAATGGTGGGATTGTTTATACTCTTGGGATAACTTTTTGTGTTTTAGCATTTTTAGCAATTTTATTTGAAACTTTATCTTTACTTAATGGAGCAAAAAAGCTTGAATTTGGGCATCTTATGCAAAAGCCTTCTATGATTAATCAAGGGGTAAAGCCAATTGTTAAACCAGGATTTGGGCAGACGCAAGCAAAACCTGGTGCTGTAACCGTGCCTGTGCAAAAGTCTGATCCTAAAAAGTTGGTCTCGCGCCCAGTCACACAAAATATTGTAAAAAAGGCTATTGTTGGGGTTACTAAACCTGTATCAAATTTGGCTAGAAAAATTGTTAAAAAACCGCAAATGGCTCAAAAAACTGCTAAACCTGTTTTGATGGGTAATAAAGCAAAAGGTGTTGGGACTAAACCAATAGGTCCATCTGAACATGTATTACCTAGTCTGGACAGTAAGAATCTTCTTGCTAAAAAGATTGTTCCTAAAACATTGATTACTAAAAAAGTTGTGAAAGGGAAAGAAACCTTAAAGAAGCCAGAAAAAGCTGTTAAGAAAAAGGCTAAGAAAGTTATTAAGAAAAAAGCTGTTAAGAAAAGGGCTAAGAAAGTTATTAAGAAAAAAGTTGTTAAGAAAAGGGCTAAGAAAGTTATTAAGAAAAAAGCTGTTAAGAAAAGGGCTAAGAAAGTTATTAAGAAAAAAGCTGTTAAGAAAAAGGCTAAGAAGAAATAATTCTTGCGTTAATCTGCAGATTTGATTTATAATTTTGGACATTTCCTGTAACTTCTATTAATTGATTTTTTGTAAGATTTAAGGGTTTATCAATTAAGACTTGAATTGTATTATTTTCTTGTTTTATTGTTACAACTTGAAATCCTTGATAATTTTGAATCTGTTTTATTTGGCCGGATGTATGTATTTGTTTGTTAAGCAGATTTTTGTTGATATCTTTGATTTCGATTGTTTTAGGTTTTGAAAAGTTTGCTATTATTAAAAGAATAAATATGCCTAACAAAGCAACTGCAAAACAAATTTTTTTGAAATTAAAATGCTCTTTTTTCATATGTTTTCAACAAGCATAAGATTTATTAAAGGTTTCTTTGTTGGTTTTAAATGGCACGTATAGCAGTTGAAGCTACTGGATGTGATCAAGGTTTTCTTGAAGTTTTAAAAGGGGCTAACGAGGTGCTTAAGGAATCCAAGGGGTTGGAGATTATTCTTGTTGCAGGAAAAGACGAAATCCCAGATAGTTTTAGTTTGGGAAAGGCTAAACTTGAATTATCTGAATATACTTATGATTCTACTATTAAGGAAACTCAAGCAGAGAGCTCTATTTATAATGCAATGCAAATGCATAAGGATGGTGAGGTGGATGCGGTAATCGCACCAGGAGATACAAGAGGGGCAGTAGGGGCATCAATAGATATCCTTGGCTTAATGCCTAAGGTTTTAGCTCCTGCTATTGCAACTCATTGGCCAACAACTAATGTTTTAATTGATTCTGGGGGCCACCCCTTTGCCACAGAATATAACCTTTTTCAATCTGCAATTATGGGTCATGTCTTTTCTAAGCACTATGTGGGTGTTGAAAAACCTGTTGTTGGTGTTTTAGCTAATGGACATGAGAAAAATAAGGGAAATAAATTTACTATGAAATCAAGGGCTTTAATTAATCGGTTGCATAGGGATGCAGGATATGATGTTTTAAGGGGTGGTGAAGATCGGGATAAGAAAGGAGAGTGGTATTTTGAATCCAATTTCTATAATGATCTTGATGCAGGGCGAGTTGTAGTGACAGATGGTATGACTGGTAATATTTTGTTAAAAGCGGCAGAAGGTACAGCAAAATTATTATTAGAGACTCTTTATAAAAAAGTAAAAGATCAAAATATTCTCTTACAAGGCTGTGCGTATGTAGGATTGCGTAAACCTGTTAAAGATATGAGAAGTGAGTTTCGTTATGAAGAATATGCTGTTGCACCCTTATTAGGTGTTGATGGGGTTACGATGATTGCTCATGGACGGTCTTGTTCTGAAACAATAACTAATTCCATTAAAAGAACCTGTAAATATCTTGGTTGTAATATTAATGATATTTTGAGAGAAAGTATTGATAAGTATAGCAAGGTTAAGAAGTAATTAAATTTATTCGAAACCTTTAATAATATACTAATTTTATCGTTGTTATGGCAAAAAAATTAACTGCTAAGGAAAGATTTGAATTAATTAAGAGAAATACTGACGAGATTTTAGGTGAAACTGAATTGCTTAGTATGTTGGAAAAAGATGAAAGATTAAAGCATTATATTGGATTTGAGATCTCTGGAAAGATTCATCTTGGTACTGGATTGATGTGTATGATGAAAGTTAATGATTTTGTTAAGGCTGGTGTTGATTGTAGTATTTTTTTAGCAGATTGGCATTCTTGGATTAATGATAAGCTTGGAGGAAATTTGGATGCAATAAAAAAGGTTGCTGTAGGATATTTTAAAGAAGGATTAAAAGCAAGCATGAAATGTGTTGGAGGTGATAGTGAAAAACTTAAATTTGTTTTGGGAAGTGATTTATATCATAATAATGATTTGTATTGGTTAAATGTTATTGATATTAGTAAACATACATCTTTATCACGTATGATGAGAAGTATTACTATTATGGGTAGAAAAGAAGGCGGAAGTGTTGATTTTGCTAAATTAATTTATCCTCCAATGCAGGTGGCTGACATTTTTGCGCAAGGATTACATATGCCTCATGCAGGAATTGATCAAAGAAAGGCTCAAGTGATTGCTCGTGATGTTGCAATGAAATTATCGTTTAGTCCTATACTTGATAGTAAAGGAAATCAGTTAAAACCTATGGCTGTGCATCATAGTTTGATAATGGGTCTTGGGAAACCTCCGAAGTGGCCAATAACTAAGGAAGAATTAAAAAATGCTTTATCTGATTTTAAGATGAGTAAGTCAAAACCTGATACTTGTATTTTTATTCATGACTCTGAAGAAGAAGTAAAGCGTAAAATAAACAAAGCTTTTTGTATGGAGCGTGAAATTCATTATAATCCTATTCTTGACTGGTGTAAGTGGTTAGTTTTTCCAATTAAAGGGAAGTTACAAGTTAAGCGTCCTGAAAAGTTTGGGGGAGATGTTGTGTATGATTCATATGAAAAATTAGAACAAGATTTTGAAGCCGGTAAATTGCATCCAATGGATCTAAAAAATGGTGCTGCTGACGCTTTTATTGAAATCCTAAAACCTGCGCGAGAACATTTCTCAAAAGGAAAACCAAAGGCATATTTAGAAAATTTAGAAAAAATGATTATTACTCGTTAATTCCGGAATCTTTTTAAATGCTATACTCTAATGTATACTATGGAATTACCAAAGTTTTTTGTTGCAATAGGTATAACTTTCATGTTAGTTGCATTTTTTAGTTCGGTATTGTCAACTTTTTATAAAGCCCCAAAACTGGATTATTCTGACTGCTATGGTTTAACTTCGAGTTCTTCTAGTTGTTCTAGTATGATTAGTAAAACTTGTACTGGTAATGATGAGTATTTTGCGTGTTCTAGTGACGTGAGAAATTCTGATGCATACAAGACTTGCGTAACTGAGAGTCAAAGTTCACAGACGTCTTGTATGGCAGAACAAGCAAAAAAATTACAGACTTATCAAATTATTTATTATCTTTTGTCTGCCTTGATTGGTATTGCATTGATCGTTGGAGGCTTTTATATTCTTGATAAAAAAACTATTGGTACTGGATTAATTGGTGCTGGAACTATTACGCTTCTTTTTGGAAGTTTTGTTGCAAGTATTAGCGCGCTTACATCTTCTTTGACGTCTGGATTAACGTCTTTAAATTTAGGTGGGACAACTAAAATACCTTTTATTTCATACCTTAATATTATATTTTTGTTAATCGGTGCAGTATTGTTGATTCTTCTTGCTTATTTCAAGCTTGACCGGGTTGAAAAAAAGTTGCCGGTTTTAAAATAATTGAATAATTATTTCATATTACATATTAGTTTTTATACCCTATTTTGTGTAGTTGTTTATGGCAAAGACTCCTGCTGTTGAGAAGTTTAAGAAGGAAGTAGATATAAAAATTAAAGAGTTAAAACAGATGGTATCTCAAAATATTGGGGCCCTTATTCTAACTGTTAGGAGTTCTAGTGAGCGTGGAAGAGGGTGTTTTGCGTCAACTATTACTAATTATTATATTGAGACTGGACGTATTTCTGGAGATCTTGAAGTTGACTTGAATTGTGAACAATATGATCATGTAAATTTTCCAAAAGGCTCACTTAATTATCATGGTGGTTGCGAGCTTCATATGTATATGAGGGAGTTAAATATTCCTGTGCATGATAAACTTATAGGTGAGTCTATGACTGTGCCTTCTCCTGCATGTTGTTTGGATGATTTGTTACAGGTTGAAGAGAAGGGTTATGTGGGATTTGACCGTCTTGAGTTTGTCGGGCGTGTTCTTGATTCTTATATGCCTGTGGATTGTAGTCGGGCGAGTTTTAACCTTTATATTGGCGAAGAAGAAGTTCGTGAAGTGATGAGGGGCAATCATCCTGAGACTATAGACTCTTTTTTTGAAATGTATAAAAATAAGGGGGGGGTTAATCAGGCTGTAAAAAAATTACAAAAAGGTTTGCGTAAATCTCGAACTGAAGATTTGTTTGAAGCGGTTTTACAATTAGTCTCTATTAATGGTGCATTAGATACTGAAACTGATAGTATAATTCGAGCAATAAATACTGATGAGCATTACGACAGGGTTCACACTTTTCGTTCTTGGAATGAGCAAGCTGGTGAAGCTGCTGAGAAAGTTAAATCTATTATTAGTAATGAAAGCTTGAAATGGAGTGATCAGGGGTCTATTGATTTTAAGCCAATGGGTGTTCCTTTAACTATGAGGCCAGAAGATTATTTTAGGTATCTTAACAAAAGATTAATACCTCAGGTGCAAAAGAAGCTTAGTAAAATTAAAAAAGTGTTTGAAAAAAAATCAAAATAAATCTTTTTATTCTGTAAAAAATTCTACTAAATCTTTATCTTTGACAACATGTTTTAAGCCTACTTTTTGTCCTGCAAATTTGCTGCTAGGTCCTGTAATCTTTGCGTATTTGACTTTTTTACTGTAACCGTGCAAGATTTTTTCTGCAACGTCACGAAGTGTGGAGTGAGGTTTAAGGATTACTGGTTTATCATCTAATTTTTCTTTTTTCCCTGGATGACGTGTATAAATTCTTATTATTGGAAAAGATTTTAAAATTTTCTTTTTTAGGTCTTCTATCCCTTCATTTGTGAAAGTGGACATTAAAATGTGATTGTAACGCTTTGATTTTAATGTGGCTGTAATCTTTCTTTTTGTGTTTTTGTCGTACAAATCTGTTTTGTTGAATATGATTATTTGTTTTGCACGCTTGTTTGTTATTTCTTTTTTGACTTCTTCAATCTCGTGAATTTTTTCAACGACTAATAAAATTGTGTCAGCATTATTTATTATTCCTTTATCAAAATGTTCTGAAGCGATCGGGGGGAGGTCAACAATTTGAATATCACAGCCCTCATAATTCATTGTCCCAATCTCTGGGTTTTGAGTCGTAAAACCATAACTTGCAATTGAGGGGTGGGCATTAGTTAATGTTTTTAATATTGAAGATTTTCCTGAATTTGTCATACCAATCAAAACTGCTTGCATTTCACTTTTTTTAATTCCTTTTTTACCTTTTTTACCTTTTTTTGCTTTTGCTTGATCTGATTTGAATTTTTTGTATCTGGTTCTTAGATTTTTGCGTAGTTTTTCTGCACCTTTATGTTTTGGCACGTGTTTTATCATTAGTTCAAGAGCTTTTAATCTAGCTACATCAGTATCTGCTTGATGATATTCTTTTTCTGCGTTTACGTATTCTGGATGTGCATTGATTGGCATAGATTTATTAAGAAGTTTTGTTTTAAAAAATTATGGGCAAAATTTTAAAAAAAATAATAAAAAAAGCAAAACAAAATAAAAAGAAGCATGATCTGGATGAAGCAGATCGTTTAATTTATGATGCGGGATTTTTGCATCCTTTTGCTTGGCGTAAAAAACGTAAATTTTTCGGACGAGTTAAAGATATTAGTGATAAATATAAACACTTAAATTTTGGGGGTATTGCTTATAAAAATCTTGCCATGGTTGATCATTCTCGTGGAAATTATAAACGAGCTGAAGATAATTATAATGTTGCTCTTGAGAAATTTAATCAAATTAAGGATTCTAGACAGATAGCAAATGTTAAGGATCGGATGAAGACTTTAAAGGAAGAAAAAAAAGGAGTGTCTGGGAAAATACTTCGAATACTTCGGAAAGGTAACTTGGCTTGGGTTTTTATTTTATTAATTGGGAGTGTACTTTTTAGTGCTAATGGTCTTACTGGAAATGTTATTGGATTTAAGGCGAGTCCAGGATTGTTTGGGGGGATTTTATTTTTTATGGGGATATTGTTGATGTATGTTCTAGTTAAAACTAAGGTTAACGCGTGAAGTTATATTTTAGAAGGTGTGGCTTATTTTATTTAAGAAAATTTAGTTTTATTGAATTTTAAATTAGTTTGTTCTTAAAAAGATTTACTAGAGAACAAGTTTTATAAGTAAACTATTACTTCTAATAGATATAAAAAAAGAGGAACTGATTTAGCTATTTGTAAATTTCTCATGCCAAAGAAAAAAGATAATAAGAAAAAAGATAATAAGAAAAAAGATAATAAGAAAAAAGAGAGTAAGAAAAAAGACATTTCTAAAAAGAAAAGTCCTAAGAAGCCTGGTGGAAAGGCCTTGTCTGATCGACAATTTAGAGAACAAGAAACAGATTTAAAACGAAGAATTAAGAAATTAGAAAAGTATGGGTTTGATCTTAGTGATCTTGGACTTGATCTAAAAGAAATTGAAAAAAAGCTTAATGAATCACAGTTTGACTCAGAAAATCTTAAGAAACGTTTTCATGAACAACAGGAAAAAGAGGAAAAAGAAGAAAAAGAAGAAAGAGAAAGGGCAGAAAAGGAAGCAGAAAAAGAGGAAGAGGAAGAAGAAGAAGAAGAGGAAGAGGAAAAAGAAGAAGAAGAACCTCCTGTTGTAGTTAGAAAGATTACTCCTCCAAAAAAGATTCCTGATGGTCGGTCTACTGAGGCAGAGGTTGCTAAATGTTATGAGCTTTTCAAAAAATTAAAAAAGGAAGTTGGAAAAATTTTGATTGGGCAAAAAGTAATATTGGATGGTTTGATTCGTGGGCTTTTATGTAATGGTCATATATTATTAGAGGGTGTGCCTGGATTAGCAAAAACTTTAGCAATACGTGCGTTAGGTATTGTTAGTGGATGTGATTCTAAGAGAATTCAGTTTACAGTAGATTTGTTACCAACAGATATCATTGGTATTACTAGTTATACTCCTGAAAAAGGTTTTGAAGTTATTAAGGGTCCAATCTTTGCAAATTTTTTGATTGCCGATGAAATTAATAGAAGCCCTCCAAAGACTCAGTCGGCTTTGATGGAGGGAATGCAGGAGCGTCAAGTAACTATTGGGAGAGATAACTATCCGTTACCAGATCCTTTTTTTGTTATGGCAACTGAGAATCCTCTTGAGAATGCTGGGGTTTATCCTTTGCCTGAAGCACAGATTGATAGATTTTTGTTTAAGATTATAATGGATTATCCAAAAAAGTCTGAAGAAAAAATTGTTATGGAATCAAACATGACTTTGAAAAAGTTTGAAGATTTTAATTTAAAACCAGTGATTACACCTAAAGATATTAAGGAAATGCAAGAAGTTACTAAAAAGATTTATTTAGATGATAGCATAAAAGAGTATATCTTAGATATTGTTGGCAAGACGCGTACAAAAGATTTTGAAAATGGGGAGTTTGTATCTTATGGTGTTTCGCCTCGTGCAACTATTGGGTTATATATTGCAGGCAAAGCCAGAGCCCTGATGGAAGGAAGAAATTTTGTTATTCCTGAAGATGTGAAATCTGTTGTTTTTGATGTCTTAAGGCATAGGCTTATTTTATCGTATAAAGCTACTTTAAAAAATATTACTTCAGATGATATTATAAGAAATATCTTGGATAGTGTTGATATAAAATAAATTTAAGATGGGTAAAAAAGAATTAAATCTGGATATTGCTGGGAGTGTGTCACGGTTCGAAGCTCTTGTCCATAAAGTGCTTCCGAAAAATATTTTGTATAAGATTCTTTATGGAAAAGGTTTTGAGTTTGATGGGTATAGAGACTTTTCTCCTCAGGATGATGCTGGAAATATTGACTGGAAAGCAAGCAAACGTGCTGGAAGAACTTTGGTTCGAAAGTATATTGTGGAGCGTGATTTGAAGGTTTTGTTTTTGATTGATGTAGGCGAAAATATGATCTTTGGGTCAACTGAAAAGATTAAATGTGAATATAGTGCTGAACTTGTGGCTTCAATGTCGCATTTGATATTGACTGCTGGAGATAGGGTCGGTTTTATACTTTTTAGTGATCAGGTAATTAAAATGATTTTGCCTGGATTTGGAGAAAGACATTTTGCAATATTTAGGCAAGAATTATCAAATCCGGAAAATTATGGAAAAAATACTGATATGAATGAGGTTTTGGGTGACTTGCTTGAACGTATTGATAAAAATACAACAATGATCTTTTTAGTTTCAGATTTTTTAAATCTTAATAACCAAAACAAAGAAAACTTGATATTGCTTTCAAAACTTTTTGAAACAATAGCATTAGTTGTCAGAGATCCTTTGGATATTACTTTTCCGAATCTTAATAAGGAAGTGGTTATTGAAGATCCTATGAGTCACGAAAAGCTATTTGTTAATCCTAAGGTTGCTAAAATGGTTTATGAAAAAAATGCGCTTGAACAGACTAAAATGATGAGATCTATTTTTGAAGATTCAGGGATGGATTTTTTAGAGCTAACAACAGATTCTGATTTTACTTTGGATGTTGCAGAATTTTTGAAAGAACGTGCTGAAAGGCGGAGGTATAAGGGGAACAATGTATATTAATTTCGCTATTCCTACTAACCTTATTTTTTTGTTTGTTATACCTGTTATTATCTTTTTTCACTTTTTTGGGTTAAAAAATTTAAAAGGTAAATCTTTAAAGTTTGCTAATTTTGAAGCTATTGGCAGAGTAAAAGGGATTGATTTGTATTCAAAGAACTTACTCCCATTAATCTTTGATATTTTCTTTGTTGTGATTTTAGTCTTTGGAATTTCTGGGATGACGTTACATAAAGAGATTACTGCAAGCGAGTTTTCTTATGTTATTGCCGTGGATACCTCTGAGAGTATGACTGCACGAGACATTGAACCAAATAGGTTAGAAGCTGCAAAAGAGGCTGCTATAAAATTTATTACTTCAACTAATTATGATATGAAAGTTGCTGTTATTTCTTTTGCAGGAGATTCTATTATTGAAGAAGGATTGACTGATGATAAAAAACTTTTAGAAGAGTCTATCCGTAATATTGAACCTAGTGAAATTAGCGGGACAGATGTTTATGATGCGGTGCTTATATCTGCACATTTGTTAAAGGAGGAAAAAAATAAAGCAATTATTTTGATTAGTGATGGACAAATAAATGTTGGAGATTTTGACGAAGTTATTGATTATTCGCAGCAAAGCGGGGTTCTTGTTCATTCAATTGCTATTGGGACTGCGGAAGGTGGTGATGTTAGTTTTGGGGTCTCAAAAATTGATGAAGATAGTCTTAAAAGTATTTCATATAATACTGATGGAGAGTTTTATCGTATTACGGATCGGACTGGATTAGAGAATTCATTTAGTAATATTTTAACGATAACACGTATCCCGGGAGAAATAGATTTAACCTTTTATCTGGTTATTGCAGTTATTGGCTTGTTTGTTTTCAGGCAATTTTTAATGAGTATTAATAAAATTGTTTGGTGATTATTATTTAATAAGAAGTATTTTGCTAAATGCTTCAATGATTTGTTTGACTTCTTTATTTCTTATTGTTTCTCCTGAATATTTTATTTCAGACATTAAGCGACAGAATTTCATGTGCAGGGTTTTTCCTTTTTTCTGAAATTTGTCTCCAAGTTCTAAAAAGGTTAAATTTTGTTGAAGGCCGTAGTATTCTTTAAAAAATGTTTTTACAATTAATTCAAACTTGCTAAATATTTTTGAGGGGTCATGGGTTGAAATTTGTAAATTTTGTACTTCTTTTTGATAATATTCAAATTTGTCTTTTTCTCCTACTAATTTTTGATTTACGTTTTTATTCTTTTTATATAGTAAAACGATTGTTAAAATTAATATAATAGCTATCCCTGCAATTGAAATTAGTATTGCGGGGTGGATATAAAATTCTTCAAGTTTTATTGATACCATTTTAAAAATAATATGATTAATAGTTATAAAAATATATCGATTTAGTATGTTAGAAATCTTTATATATCTTATAAGGCTGGATAAATCATGGATCGAAAAAAGGTGATTTTAATAATCTTGCTAATTATTTTAGCAATCTTAATAATCCTGAATGCAACAGGGTTATTGGATAATTTTTGGAAAACTATTTTTAATGAAAAAAGTACAAATGAGTTTGATAGTGGGCTTGGTAGTCTTGGATTTGTTAAGGGTGATGGCAATTGTGTTAAAGGTAGTAGGTTAATTCTTGGAGGTGAGCTTACTGGAGGATATTTTAAGTTATTAGGTAATGGATATTGGGTTAAGGAAGGATCTCTGAAAAATAATGGGGCTCAAGCTTCTGTTTATGTTAACGGTGATGAAGCAATGGTTGGTATTGGGGAGTCTGGTACTGTTGGGGGCTTGTTAGTATATGTTTTGGATATAAATTCTGAAACCGAAAGTGACGCTGTTATTTATTATGCAGATTTAATCCTTGGAGAAAATGAGGTATCAAGTCCGCAAGATTGTAAATAGTTTACTTAAAATAACTTTATAAACGAAGAGGATATTATTAAAAGATGGATAAAAAGAGTAGTGTTAGTAAAAATCTTAATTTAGGTAAAAATAATATTCCTGCTAAGCCTGTACGTCCGCTTGTTAAAGCAAATTTGGTTTCTAAACCGGTTTTATCTAAGCCTATTATAAAAAAGCCTGTAAGTAATGTTGGGATTAAAACTAATAAGGGAATCATTAGTAAAAATAAGATTTCAAAAGGGATTGCACCAAGTATTACAAAACCTACAAAACCAAGTGTTATACCTAAGTCAGGGCCTGTCTTGATGACACGGGCTGATAAGTTTAATAAAATTTTAGTAAAATTAAGAAATTGGTATCTTGACCATAAAACTTTGACTTGGTCTTTTGTTGGTGTGGTTGCGGCAATTATTATATTATTATTACTTGTTTGGGGCTATATGAATGGTCCTGAAAAAGAATTAAAGCTTGGTGCTAATATTACTAGTATTCTTGTGACAAGGGATTGTGATTATATGTATATTAATCTTAGCGGAGGTACTAATGAATACAATATAACAGGAGTTAATGTTTATTTTACTGATGAGGAGGGGCGAAATTATACTTATTTTACAGAAGATGGATCAAAAGAACTTTCAGTACCTTATGATCAGAATTTTTTTAATTGGTTGTTTAAGCTAAAAAAACTAAACGGGCATTTTGATTATTATATTAATATTTTTGAAGTTCCTGGGCTAAATGATTTTTGTAATATTGACAGTGTTGGTGTTGGATATCGTTATGCAGTAGATGAAGTAGAAGAAGAAACTGAAGTGCTTGATGAAGAAGAAGAAATCGTTGATTGTAGGGATAATTTTGATTGTGGAGGTATTATTGATAATGCCAGAAGAAAGAGGACGACTAGTTCTGGCGGTGGATGTTTTGTTGCTGGAACCCAAATTCAAACAAGTACTGGTCAAACAAATATTGAAAAGTTGAATGTCGGTGATGGGGTTGTGTCTTATAATAAGGATGTTGGACTGACTGAAAGTGAAGTCTTGGAAGTTTATTCAAGAACTGTCTTAGGATATTATATTATTAATAATAAAATTAAAGTTACAGGTGAACATCCGTTTTATGTTAATGGTGATTGGATTGAAGTTAAAAATTTAGAAAAAGGAGATAAGATGTTTAATGGAGAAAATAAGGTATCTATTGATTCTATTGATTTTGTTGAAGAAGAAATAATAGTTTATAATTTATTAGTTAATGATGAACATAATTATTTTGCACAAGATATTTTGGTTCATAATAAGGGTGATGGATTAGAATGTAATCCTGGATCTTGGACTGGAATAAGTGAATTTAAGTGTAATTCTACAACTGGTGAAAGGTTTCAAAAACAAACAATGCGTCTTTGTCCAAGTGGAATAGCAGAAAGATGGATGCTTAATAATTGTTCTGAAAATTTTTATTGTTATGATGGTCTTGGTGCTCCAATAGATTTATGCCTTAGTGGGAATTATACTTGTGATGATAGTGATGAAACTGAAGGTAATAATGGTCTAGATCCGTTTACTTTTGCAGATCTAAAAATAGATAATAATGGTATAGCTCTTGGCCCTGTTGATGATGAATGTAGTGCTGGTACCCTTAATGTTAGTGAGCAAAGATGTTTGTGGAATCTTGGAGATTTTAATTTTGAGGCTCAAGAAGTTAATGTAACTTGTGTTAATGGATGTTTGAACGGTGCATGTAAGGAAGTTCCGTGTAATGATGATTATGGGTGTGAGTTACAACTTGAAGATTATTATTGTAATGGTAATCAGACTTATAATTGTACTTATAATCTTAGTGATGGATGTTATGATCGAATAAATGTTACTGAATGTTTTGATAGTCAGATGTGTAATGCTAGTAGGGATGGGTCAGATCTTTGTCAGGAACGGTGTGGAAATAATTATATTGAATCTTTTGGATCATTGTATCGGGAGACTTGCGATTCAAGTAATATTACTGATGCTTCTTGTCTAAATCATGATATTAATTTGTATGTTGGAGGGCTTTTAACTTGTAGTCCTACTTGTAGTTTAAATGTTAGTGCGTGTGATACTTGTGGGAATGGGGCTTTTGATCCTGATAATGGTGAAGAATGTGATGGAGATGTTATACCTTATTCTAGCTGTACTGATTATGATTCTAATTATGTGTCTGGAAGTTTAGCATGTAATGCTTGTAAAATTGATGTTAGTGGATGTAGTACTTGTGGTAACGACCAGATTGATGGGAATGAGGTTTGTGATGGTATTGACTTGGGTGTATCTTCTACAGATTCAACACCTAATACTTGTAGTAGTCTTGGATTTGGGGAAGGTTTGCTTGGATGTTGTACAAATGATGGATGTGGCTTGCTTGACTTTTCTGGTTGTTATGATATAACTCCTAAGTGTGTTGATAATGATTTATCTTCTGGAAATGTTCATGAAGTAGCATCAAGTGTTACTCTTACTAATTGTTATAATTATGGTGATGGATGTAATGGGGCAACTCCGCAAGATTGTAGTTTTGATCCACAAAGTACTTCTGATTTTTGTAAAAATGATGGGACCCAAACTGTAACTGAGCAGACTTGTGGTGCTGCTAATGATCTTGTTTCTGTTGATCATGATTGTTCTGATGATCTTGATACTGATGGTAATCCAATGATTTGTGACAGTGGACGGTGTGTTTCTCAGAATTGTGTGAGTGATTCTGAATGTGTTGGTGGAATAAGTACTCCTGACTTTTGTTCTAATGATAATGTTTATGAATGTAAAGCATATGCAGCTGCACCTAATTGTTTTTATAAAAGTGAAAAAGATGTTTGTGGTGCTCGGGAAACTTGTAGTGATCCTGGAGTTGGAGACGCTGTTTGTGTATGTAATAGTGATGCAAATTGTAATTCTGGGGATAATGGGAAATATTGTACTGCTGATAATATTAATATTTATAGTTGTGTAACAGATAGTGATGGGTGTGCTTATACTTCGAGCGGACCTACTGATTGTCCTCTTGGGCTGATGTGTGAAATTGTTTTAGGTCAAGGAGAATGCACGTCTTGTCATGATACTGATTGTGTTGGTGCGAGTGATGGGCAAGCGTTTTGTAATGCTAATGATGATGGGTTTTATACGTGTAATGCTGATACTAATGGGTGTTTGCTTAAGAGTGGTGAGACTTCTTGTGGTCTTAATGAAGTATGTAATGATAATACTATTGATAGAGATAAAGCATGTGAGGCAGTTGGGTTTTGTGTTGATAATGATGCTGGAACTACTGAACAAGGAAGATATGTAAGAAGTAATTGTGATGATGGTTCTGGGAGTTTGCTTTCTGATATTTGTATGGGTGCTACTCAAGTTAGGGAAGCAGTATGTAACGCTGCAGGTGATGGGTGTGCTGTTGTGACTTTGGATTGTCCTACTACTCATTATTGTAGATCCATTTCTGGGGTTGGTGCTTGTGTTCCTGTTGTTCCTTATTGTTATGATTCTGATGGATGGGATTTATGGACCGAAGGTAGTTGCACAGATAATAATCGAGCGTACGGGTATGTGGAAACCTTTCATGATGAATGTTTGACAAATGGTAATGTGGTAGAATATAGTTGCAAATTTAATGCGTGTGTTAGATCTATTCCATTTTTTTGTCCTGATCAAGGTAATGGTGGTTCTGATGATATTCTTGGGTCTGCATGTCTATATGGGGATCGTGCTTGTACTACCCCTATGGCTAGTTTGAAGTTGAACTTTTGGAAAAGAATTTTTAAATGGTTTAAAGATCTGTTTTAGCTTTAATTTTTTGGTTTAATTTTAATTTTTGAGCTTAATCTTAAGCAGTAATTTTTTTGAAAACATTTATATATGTTAGGTGGTATTATAATTAGATGAAAGGAAAAGAGGGTGTGTTAGTTGTTCTAGTCTTGGTGGTTCTTGTATTCTCAATTACTTTTGTTTCTGCTGGAATGTTTGATTGGTTTAAGGATGCTTTTGGTCTTCGTGATCCTATTTTTTCTGGAGACGGAGCACTAGGTACTTATTCTCCTTATGGTTATAATGATGGTAGTGGTGATGTTCGTGAAGATCCTGATGCATTTTGTAATGATAGTGATGGGTCAAATTATTTGACTCGAGGAGTTTGTGAAGATGCTCAAGATATTTATGAGGATAGTTGTATTAGGGATAATGTTGGTGTACAAGATTGGCACTGTTTAAATAATAAGTGTGTGGTTAGTGCGATTAGTCATTGTAAATACTGGTTTGATGGACAGTATCCTATTTGTGAGCTTGGGGCTTGTGTTGAGGAACCTGTTGAATGCACAGAAATGTGTGGGGACGAGTCTTGTTTAGGTACTGTTAATGTTAATTTAAATAATGGAGACGAAGTTACTGTGCAATTCGCAGACAAAGCCTATACTGTTAGTGCGTTAGTTAGTGCTTTTAATCAGGTTAAAGTTACAATAAATGGTGAAGAGAGTAGTAGGCTTGGTATGATTGATACTTATCAGTTTTGTAATGGTATGGTTATACAGGTCGGAGAGATTTTTTACCAAATGGCTGCAGGAGTAGCTCCATCTGTTAATTTGACTCTTGGTGAAGATTATGATACTTGTGCAGAGGACTGTTATATCATTCCTGGATGTGAAGATTCTAAATGTGGTGACGAAACTTGTAGTGGTAGTGGCAAGGTTTCTTTGAACAATGGTGAAATGGTTAGAGTTGAGCATGCTGGTGCGTCTTATCCTATTAGTGTATTGGTTGGCGCGAATGATGAGGTAACGGTCACTGTTAGAGAAGATTATAGTGATAAATTAGATATTGGAGATACTTATGAGTTTTGTAGTGGATTATTAATCCGTGTTGATGATATTATTTTCCAAGAGTTTGCTGGAGGAATTGCAATGGCTAATATTACGTATGGTGAAAGTGAAGGTACTTGCCCACAAGATTGTAAAGTTACTCCTAATTGTAAAGTGCCTAAATGTGGTGACGGAACTTGTGGTGGTAGTGGTAAGATTTCTTTGAATAATGCTGAAATGGCTACAATTGAGTTTGAAGGTGAACCTTATCCTATTAGTGCACTTGTAATTGATATGGATGAAGTAAAAATTACTGTTAGGGATGAGGAAAGTTCTAAGTTGGCAGGAGGGGATAGTTATCAATTTTGTAATGGTTTTTTGATTTATATTGATAATATTTTTTATCAGGATTTTGCAGGAGGTGCTGCAAGTGTTAATATAACCTATGGTGAAAATAGTGATTCTTGTTTGTTAGATTGTGGAGTCGGTGAAACTAAATGTCAAGACTTTTTTGATGGTGGACGAAATTTTGAAAAACAAGGAGAAGGTGTATTGTTGCAAGGTCATTTAGATTCTTGTGGATCGTCTAGTTCGTCTAATGATTATTTGTATGAACATTATTGTTCTGTTTTAATTAATAGGTATGATTATTTTTATATTCCTGTCGAGGGTAAAGGTGACTTGGAAGTTAGATATAAAGGACTTGATTATGATTCAAATGATCCACACGAAGTAACTTTTCAGGTTGGTGCAGAGTCTCTTACTGAAGCGTTTGAAGGTAATGATTTTACTATAAAAATTGCAGGTAAGATGTATGATTTTTCGGTTCCAGAACCTTTTTTGCATCATAATCCTGCAATTAAGCCTGTTGGTTTTGAAGTTTTGATCAAAGAAAAGTATAAATGTCCTGTTAGTTGTGAAGAAGGCGCATGTGTTGATATACCGAGAAGCATTTGTGGTAATGATATTTGCGAATGGGACGAGAATGTAAGTACCTGTCTTCAAGATTGTGCACTTGCCTGTATTCCAGATTGTAGTGGAAAGATTTGTGGAAGTGATGGGTGTGGTGGGGTTTGTGGCGACTGTCTGATTGGATTGTCATGCGATGAAGGTGCATGTGTTGACAAAACTCCTAGATTTTTAAGTGCTGATTGGAATGTTCCTAAGGCTGATGAAGGTTTTCCTGTAATGTTAGAAGTTGATGTTGAGAATTGTGACGGAGAAGAAGTTTTGTTTCAAATCTATGAAAGTGACTTTTTTGCAGACGATCATGTTGAAGATATGGTTGGTATGTGTGATGGAGACACTGCACGGGTTGTATGGAACGCACAATATTATGATGATAGTTGGTGGTTTTTCAAAGGAAATCCTGAATATTATTTTAGAGCTTATTTAATGGGTAATGCACGAGTTAATACTCAGTCCTCATTATTGTCAGTTAGTCAACGAGATACTTGTAATAGGTCAATAGAGCTTGGTAACAAAAGATGCGCATTGATTGACGGTAAAGAGGCTGCACAAATTTGTAATATTAGTAATGCGTGGAAAAATGATGAAACTTGTAGTGGATTGTGTATAAATGGTAATTGTATGCCTGAAAATGTTTGTAGAAGTAATATAGACTGTGGAGACGCTTTTACTTTTAATGAGTGTGAGGGAGAAAATTCTTGGCTTATGAAGAGTGTTCCTGTTTGTTCTGGTACTAATAAATGTATAAATCTTGTAAATCCTATTAGTGAAGTGTACTGTCAAAGAGGTTGTGATGTAAATACTGGATTGTGTATTGGTAGTGGTGGTTCTTCTCCTGTACCTCTGAGTGGTGCTTTAATTAATGCTCCTTTTATGATTGATGATATTTTTGTAACTTCAAACTTTAAATCTTTTACTTTTCGTTTAACTTATGCAGGTAATGATAATATTACTCTTAATAATATTAGTATTGCTGGATGTGGTTTTAATGATTTTGTCTCTGAATTAAGTTCACAGCCTTATCTTGTTACTGTTGTATGCGAGCCTGCAGTAGATGATCCTTTTTCAGGTGATTTAACAGTTCATTATACATCCCCTAGTGGTATTTCTATGGTGGCTGCTGGTAATGTTTGGGGTAGAACCCCAATTAATAGTACAGGTGGATCTAGCGGTGGTGGCGGTGGTAGTGGGCCTCTTAATGAGAGTTTTTCTTGTGGGGATGGTAAGTGTAAGGGAAGTTTAGCTTATACTGTAAAAT